>CAYZAE010000212.1:0-10454 GCA_964476125.1 uncultured Verrucomicrobiota bacterium
GCGTCCGGCCCGCCGGCGCGCTGGATGCCCGGGACATGACCCTGCGGGCCGCGCGCCGCGCCGCGAACCAAGTGGAGATGGAGTTCGAGCATCCGCAGGCGCTCGTGCGCGTCCGGATCGCCTTGGCGGCGGCCCCGGGCGAGGTGGAAGGCTCGCTGTCGGTGGCGCCGCGGGGTCAGCGTCTCTCCGTTGCGGTCGCCGAGTTCCCCGTGATCGAGACGCCCGGCGCCGACTCGGGGCGCGAGAAATCCTGCCTGCTCCCGTATCGCGAAGGGCGGCTGACCCCGCTGCGCCTGCCCTTGTCCGACGAGCCGAATCTTTCGTTCCTCACCTATCCCAAGCACCTCTTCGCGCAGATGATCGCCTGCCTGGGGGAGCACGGCGGGTTCCTGCTGTGGACCGACGACCGGAAGGGGCACGTCCGGGAGTTCGGGCGGGACCACCGGAAGGACGCCTCGACGTTCAAGATCCGGCACATCGCCGCCTACGAGCCCGGGAAGCCCTTTGCGCCGCCCTGCACGTCGCGAATCACCTTCACCGGTCCGCAGTGGCAGGACGCCGCGGATGTGTATCGCGAATGGACCTCGTTGCAGCCCTGGTCGGCCGTGAAACTGAGGGACCGCAAGGACATCCCCGCGATTCTCAAGGCCCCGCCCGTCTGTGTGTCGGGACAGATCGACCAGGAGGACCTCGACGCCCTCCCGGGCAAGCTGAAGGCATGGGGGGACCGGTACAAGGCCCCCGTGATCTACCGGCCTCTCGGTTGGGAGAAGCACGGCAACTGGATGGGCATCGACTACTTCCCGACGTCCATCGGCGACGACAAGTTCGCCGCGCTGACCCGGCGCCTGCGGAACGATGGGATCACGGTGGCCGGCTTCATCTCAGGATATTCGTGGAAAACAAGCCTTGGTAAAGGCGAAGGACGGGAGGCCGGTCGGGCGGAGACCGAGCGCCTCCTCCGGGATCACTTCCAGGCCAACAACGGGAACGGCCTGTGCGAACAGGACCGGGACGGGGCGGTGCGGAAGCCGGTGAGGGTCTGCAGGGGGACCGAATTCGGCAGGACTTTCCTCCAGGCCACCTCCGGACGGTTGATGGACCTCGGCATGGGCGTCATCCATGACGATGTCGACTACGGCACGTTTCAGTTTGTGAGCGAAGGCTGCTTCAATTCCGCCCATGGCCATCCCGTTCCCTGTGGCGCGTGGGAGATCGATCTCACCCGCAAGGCGTTCCAAGAGATCGCGCAGGAGGCCGGGCGTCGCGGAATCAAGGACTTCTTCCTCACGAAGGAGTACTACACCGAGCTGCTGAACCAGGACATCCACGCGTCGCAGGCCAGCTTCTTCAAGGCTGCCACCGAGCCCCATCACGCGGCGCTGGCGCAGTACCTCTATCACGAGTACGTCTTCTCGATCTTCGGCTGGGGCTGCGACAACAAGCCCCTGAGCCCCCAGACGGCCATGCTCCTCGTCTACGGCCAGATCCCGTGCTTCCCGTCCTGGGGAAAGGCGGTCAACCCGCCGTCGAACAACCGGATGGTGGGCGACTACTACGACGCGATGAGAGCCCACGCAAAGCCGTTTCTGCTGTTCGGCCGGATGCGACGGCCGCTCGTGGCAGAAAGTCCTGTTGCCTCACCCGTCATCCAGAGCGCATGGGACGACGGGTCCGGCGCCGTCGGGGTCTTCGCGGTGAACACGCAGGGCGACGAGGTCACGGTGAAGGTTCCGACGCCCGGCCCCGGGCCGTGGCAGGCGGCGTTCTACTTGGGCGGGTCACCGCAGCACAAGAAGGGAATCGCAAGCGGCGGCACTCTGGAATGGCAACTGCCCTCCGGGCGTCTCTCATCCATCGTGTTCACCCCCGGCACTTGAGGACGAGACCATGCACAAAGCGATCAATGATTCCGAGTTGGCAGCAAGGTTGCCGGAGGCCCGGGTTGTGAACCCCGCGAGAATCGTTGTCCTTGCCCTGCTATGGGCCTTCAGCGCACAGATTTCGAATTCACAGACCACTCTGGAGAACGACTTCGTCAAACTGCAGGTACAAGGGGGCCGGGTAGCCTCACTCTTCGACAAGAAGAGAGATGTCGAGCATGTCGCGGGAAATGGGGGCCCTTTGTCGGACATGTTCGGGATCGAGCTTGTGAAGGGCGTCGACGTTGACTCGGTGATCAAGCCGTCCGAGATGAGATCGCGGGTGACTCGAGAGGCATCCGACGGGTTCGAGATCGAATACACGCATTCCAAGGTGCAGGCCACCACCGCGGTCCGCATCGATTCGAAAACGGGGGAGAGCCGGTGGACGATCCGGGTGAGGCCGCTCGACCCGCTGCTTGCGGTGGGATCCGTTTCCTATCCCATCATCGACACGCCCCAGCACGAGAACGGAAAGGTGAAGCGATATCTCCTTCCCTTTTACGAAGGCGTGTTCCCCCTGCTCACGGAGCGTCCCCGGCAGGGGTTCTCGTACCCGGGCATTCTCTTTGCCCAGCTCATTGCCTGCATCGGCGAGAAGTCCGGGTTCATGCTTTGGGCGGATGACGAGAAGGTGAACGTGAAGGAATTTGCCTATGAGAATAGAAAGGCAGAGAGATCCGTTTTCAGGGTCACGCATCGCTTCCCCTACGTTACAGGTCAGCCGTGGGTGCAGCCCTATCAAACGCGGCTTTCGCTCACCGGAGGCTCCTGGTACGACGCAGCCGACATATACCGGGACTGGGTTACCTCCGTGCCGATGCTCGGGAAGAAGCTCCGGGACCGGCGGAACGATGCCGACGCTTCGATCGTCCACAAAGCACCGATTTCGATCCGGCAGGCGTTGCCCCTCGACGTCGCCGAAGTCCGCGCCATTCCCGGCAAGGTCAGGGCCTGGCAGGCCCAGTTGGATGCGCACTTCGTCTTCCGGGGCACCCAGTGGGAAAAGCACTGGCCTTGGTTCTCAGGCCCCGATTTCTTCCCGCCGGCCATGGGAGAGATGCCTTATCGGGAGCTCGCCGGAGAGCTGAAGAAACTGAACGTGACCTTTCTTAACGACATCCACGCGCTTATCTGGGCCGCCGGCGAGCACCCCAGCTTGCGCCGGCATAAACCCACAACCGATGAGCAGGTCGCCCGCATTGCAAGAGAACTGGAGAAGTACTTTATTGAACATGACGGCAAGAGAGTCTGCATCACCGAGCGCGATGGAAGCCTCTCCAGCCGAACGGGCAAAAGCTATCAAATCTGCAGGGGTACGGAATTTGGCAAAACATATCTTGTTCGCAACGCGGGGAAACTCATTGACTTGGGAGCGACAGGGTTTCACAGCGACTTAGACATCGGCCCCCTGCCCAATGGCATCGAGGGTTGTTTCAATCCGGATCACGGCCATCCCATTCCCTGCGGGCCTTGGTCTGCTGAAGTCGCCCGCCAGAACTTTGCCGACATTCAGGCATTGGCGGAGCAACGCGGGATCAAGAACTTTCTTCTCACCAAAGAACACTGCTCTGAGTCGCTTGTTTCAGTCCTGGATGGCTACCTTAGCAGGCCTTATCACTGTCTCGAAATGCCAGAGATCTGTCTTCTCGCCCAGTATCTTTTCCACGAGTATATTACCCCCACCATCTCAGGGGCCGGGTCATTTGAAGCATTGGCCTCACAAGTGGTGTACGGCCAGCCGCCGGGAGTTGCGCTGGATCAACCGAGGGACAGGGTTTCCATTCCGCTTCTTCAGGATTACTGCCGAGCCATGAAGGGAAAGGGCAAAGAGTTTCTCCTGTACGGGAAAATGAAGCGTCCGGTGATCGAAGGGATTCCAACGATCCAAAGCAAGGTCAAGGAGAGGCAGTATGTCGGCGATTCCAAGACGCCCACAATGGCGATCCCCTCGGTTCTTCACAGCGTGTGGGAGGATGGCGAAGGCAACATAGGGGTGTTTGCCATCAATACGCAGAAGCAGGAGACGACTGTCAGGGTCCCCGCGCCGGGCGATGGTGAATGCCTGGCGACCTTCTTCCTCGGTGCGTCAGAGCAGAAGACGCAGCCGGTCCGCGCCGGGGATATGCTTGGCTGGCGACTGCCGCCAGGACGGCTCGGATCGATCCGATTCGCACCGAGCAGGTGAAACGGGACTCGCATTGAGATTGCAGGGAAGAACGGAATCTCATGAAACCACTCTGCGGCTTCGGGAAGGATCTTCTCACAATCGCAATCTCCAATCTGCGACCGATTGCGGTTGCCGGCATTGCGTTCTTCTGCGTCGCGCCGGCGCTGGGAAATGACCATGTTCTGGAGAACCCATCAGGCCGGCTCGTTCTGAGAGATAACCGCATCGTTTCCCTGTTTGACAAAGAACGATTGATCGAGCATGTCGCACCCAAGGCGGGCTCCAAGGCGGGCATGTTCAACGTGCGACTGGTGAAGGGAATCGAGCCGGCGGTGGACCTCGATGCCGCGGAGATGACCTCGCGCGTGGTGCGTCAGACGCCGGACGTTTTGGAAATGGAGTTCACGCACGCGGAGGCCACGGTTCGAATTAACGTCGGACTGTCTCCCTCCCGGGCTGAAGTCGCATGGTCGATCTCCGTGGTCCCTGCGAACAAGGCTCTCGCCGTGGGTTCCGTCGCCTGTCCGGTGTTCGAGACTCCCGTGACATCCGATGGTACGGTGAAGAACTGCCTCCTGCCCCTGTATGAGGGAAGGCTTCACCCCGTCAACGTGAACATCGTCGCCCACAAACCGAAGGTTTATCCCGCGACTCTGTTTTCGCAGATGGTCGCCTGCCTTGGGCTGAAAGGCGGATTCCTCCTCTGGACCGACGACCCCGCCGGGAATTTCAAGGAGTTTGACTGCAAGGCGGCCGGCCCTGTCGCCCGATTCGCGGTCATCCACCGCATGCCGTATGCGCCGGGCGCGTGGCAGGCCGCCTATCAGAGCCGGATCTCGTTCTGCGGCCCCTCGTGGTACGACGCGGCCGGGATCTATCGCGACTGGGCTCTCCAGCAGGATTGGTGCGCGACGAAGCTCAAAGACCGGAGGGACGTGCCTTCCTTCCTGCACCATCCATTCTATGGCTTCAACGAGGCGATGGTGCCGTGGCCCGGCCAGACCCAGAACCTGGATACACTGCCTGACCGCCTCGCGGAGATCGGCCAACGGCTGGGGGTCCCGGTGGTGGTCAGGGCGGTGAGATGGGAGAAACACGGGGGATGGGTGGGCATCGACTATTTCCCGCCGGCCATCGGCGAGGCGAGACTACGTTCCATGGCCAGCCGACTGAAGGCCCGGAAGATACCGCTTATTCTCGAATTCTCAGGCTACCGATGGCAGTCGGGCGAAGACAACGTAATCTTGGACAAGTTGCATCTGACGCAGCAGGAAAGAGACGACTTGAAGCGCTTTTTCCAGGAGAACCAAGGCCCGATGGTCTGCGAGCGACAGCGGGACGGCCGGTTGAATCCGGTGACCACGATTTGCCGCGGTTCGCCCTTCGGAGAGAGTTTCATGCAGGACATGGCGGCGCGGCTCTTCGACCTTGGCGCCACGGGATTCCATGGGGATCAGGACAGTGGTCCGACGCCGGACGGGGTCACCGGATGCTTCAATCCCGATCACGGCCATCCCATCCCCTGCGGACCATGGTCCATCGAAAGCACCCGCCGCGCGTATCGTGAAATCAGGGCGGAGGCGGCGCGCCGCGGGATCACCGATTTCCTGGTAACCAAGGAGCACTGCACCGAACTCTTGAACATGGAGATCCACGGCTACCTGGCCCGGATGGAGTGGACCTACTCTCAACCCCACGTCGTGCCTCTTTCGCAGTTCCTCTATCATGAATTCATCCCCGTGGTGCTGGACCCAACCGCGGATGATCTGGCCGGCCAGATCACCCTCGGAGTCATCGCCGCCTCGCGCGACGATTCGTCCCCCTTGTTCGCGGAATACTGCCGTGCCATGCAGACCCATGCGAAGAGCTTCTTGCTCTATGGGCGAATGCTCAAGCCGGTGATTGCGGAGGTGCCAGTCCGCCGGAAACCCGCCACAGGAAAGGCCTTTCTCGATGGCACACGCAACGTATCGGCCGAGATCTCGATTCCGCTGATCCGGCACAGCGCGTGGGAAGATGGAGCCGGTGGCATTGGGGTCTTCGCCATCAACACGCAGGCGCAGGAAGCAACGGTGGAGGTCCCCGCGCCGGAAGGCGGCCCTTGGGAGGCCACGTTCTACCTCGGCGCGGACAGGCAACGGACGCAAGCGGTGCGCCACGGCGAAACCCTGCCGTGGCGTCTTGCGCCCGGCCGTCTCGCATCCATGGTCTTCAAGCCCGGGAGCGTGCGATGATCCGGCACCCCGTACGCGGGCGTCCGGCTGCGGGGGGGTGTCATCCGATGGAGGAACACATGAAGAAACAGGTCAGGTCCCGGGCAGTGGAAGCGTCGGTGGTCTTGGCCCTGCTGGTCTCTGCCGCGGCGCAAGGTCAGGCGCCGGCCCCGCCGGCCAAACCCCCAAGCCTGACGGCGGCGGAGGTCTCGGCGAAGTACCTTCCGCTCCATCCGGTGCCGAGGGACGACGGGGAAGTGGCCTTGGAGAACGAGTCCCTGCGGTTGGTCGTACGCGAGGCGCGGATCGTGTCGTTGCGGGACAAGGCGCGAGGTGTGGAGCATGCGGTCGCCGACGCCGCCCGCGCGCCCGGGCTCTTCCAGATTCGATGGATGAAGGGTGTTCAGCCGGCGGGCACGCTGGATGCCGCCGCGATGACGGCGCGGGTCGTGCGCCGCGAGGCCGGCGGCGCCGAGTGGGAGTTCGAGCACGCCCAGACATCGGTCCGCGCGCAGGTCGCGCTCGTGCCGGCGCGCGGCGAGACGCACTGGTCGATCGCGGTGAAACCCCGCGACGCCGCCCTGGCCGTCGGGCACGTCGCGTTTCCGGTGCTGGCGACGCCGTCCCCTGCGGACGACGACCGGAAGTACCTGCTCCCCTCGTTCGAGGGCCGGCTGCAGGCTGTCCGGAAGCTGCCGCTTTGGCGTACGCATCCGGCCGAGTTGTTCTCGCAGATGTTCGCCTGCCTGGGCCCGGCCGGAGGGTTCGTGCTGTGGACGGACGACGGCGAGGGCAACGTCAAGGCGTTTGGCTTCGAGCGAAAGGAGGGCGTCGCAGCGTTCGCGGTGCGTCATCTGATGCCGTACGCCGCGGGGCGGGAGTGGACGATGCCGTACCGCACGCGGCTCACGCTCTGCGGCGGCGCGTGGCAGGATGCGGCCGATGTCTACCGCGACTGGGCCACGGTCCAGCCATGGTCGGGAACCCCCGTGCGCGAGCGCAAGGATCTGCCCGAACTCCTGAAGCGCCCGCCGCTGTGCATCTCCACCCAGATCGAAAAGGAGAACCTCGACACGCTGCCCGACCGGCTGGCCGAATGGGGCCGCCGCTTCAACGCGCCCGTTGTCTACCGGCCGCTGGGTTGGGAAAAGCACGGCAACTGGGTGGGGATCGACTACCTGCCGCCGTCGACCGGAGAGAAACGCTTCCGCGACCTGGCCGCGAAGCTGGGGGAGCGCGACATCGCCATGGCCGGCTTCATCTCTGGATATCGATGGTGTTCGGGAGGACGGAGCGTATTCGGCAAGGATCTGGGCCGGGAGACGGATGACGCCCTCAAGCGATTCTTCGCGGAGCACAACGGTGCGCAGGTCTGCGAGCGCACGCGCGAAGGGAGTCTGCTCGATTCCTATGGAGGGGACGGCCATCGGATTTGCCGAGGCACGCCGTTCGGCCGCAGTTTTCTCCAGTCCACCGCGGCCTCGCTCCTCGACCTCGGGTTCACGATCATCCACGACGACCAGGACCACGGCCCCTGTCCGGGCGGCCAGGAGAGCTGCTTCGACGCCACCCACGGGCACCCCGTTCCGTGCGGCCCCTGGTCGACCGCGGTAACGCGCGAGGCCTTCCGTGCGATCCGCGCCGAGGCTGAACGGCGGAAGTCGGCGGGTTTCCTGCTCACGAAGGAGAGCTGCACGGACCTTCTCAATATGGACCTGCACGCCTACCAGGCGCGCAATTTCCACGACTCGACCAACCCCGACCTCGTGCCGCTCGCACAGTATCTCTTCCACGACCGGATCCCCGTGGTCTTCGGCTGGGTGACGGCGGATAGCGGCAACCCGAGGGATCTGGCCGCGATGCTCGTCTACGGGCAGGTCCCCAGCCTCGCGTTCTGGAACGCTGCGGCCCGGCGGCCGGACGACGTGCCCCCCGCCGGGCTTCAAGTCCTCGACGACTATTTTGCGAGTATGCGGACCCACGCCAAGGATTTCCTGCTGTACGGCCGGATGCGGCGCCCGCTGATCGCCGACGTGCCGGCGACACGGAGGGAGATCCCGGCGGCCAAGGGGGACCGCAAGGGTCAGTCCCGGACGGTGACGCTGCCGCTCGTCCTCCAGAGCGCATGGGACGACGGTCGCGGCAACATCGGTGTGTTCGCCGTGAACACCCAGGACCGGGAGGTCCCCCTTGCCGTCCCCGCGCCCTCCGCCGGCGCGTGGCAGGCCACGTTCTACATCGGGGCGGTACCGCAACAGACGAGGACGGTCACGGATGGCGACACCCTGCAATGGCAACTGCCGGTGGGGCGGCTGGCCTCCATCGTCTTCGCGCGTGGCCGGTAGATACTCCGGTGTCGTCCGGCTCGCGCACCGGAAGCGGCAGGGGCGGTGGCCCGTGCTTCTGCCGTCCCGCAGGCACACGGACGGCGCCGCCGGAGAAATAGTCTTCATCGGGCCGGACGCGGAGCCGGGGCGTGCACGGAGCGGGCGCGCTGGTCGCGTTTCTCCTGCAATAGCGCTTCGAAGCGGATCCTCTGTTCCGACGTGAGTTCGGCCGCGACCTGTCACCCGGCAAGTTCCCTGACGGCGGCTCAGATCCGCCCCGGCGTCTCGATGCCGAGGAGGGCGAGGCCGGTGCGCAGGGCGGAGGCGACGGCCGCGCAGAGGCGCAGGCGGCTTTCGCGGACGCCCTCGGGCGCCTTCAGGAACGGGACGTTCTGATAGAAACTGCTGTAGAGCTGCGACAGCGAGAAGAGGTAGTCGGCCAGCACGTTCGGCTTGCAGGAGGTCGCCGCGTCGAGCACCGCCTCCGGGAAACGCGCAAGGTGCAGCGCCAGGGACCTCTCCACCGGCTCGCCGAGGGCGACCGGCGCCTCCGCGAACGAACCGCCGGGGAACTGCTCGGCGTACTTGTCCAGGACGCTCGCGATGCGTGCGCAGGCGTATTGCAGGTAGGGGGCGGAGTTGCCTTCGAGCGCGAGGGCCTTGTCCCATGTGAACGTCACGAGGCTTTGCGGGTTCTGGCTCAGGTCCGCGTACTTCACCGCACCGAGGCCCACGGCGTGCGCGACCTCGCGCTGGACGGCCTCGGCCATGCCCGGGCTCGTCTGCTTCACGATCGCCAGCGCGCGCTCCTCGGCCTCGTCGAGCAGGCGCTCGAGCTTGATCACATTGCCCTGGCGCGTCGAGAACGTGCCCTCGGGCAGGCGCATGAGGCCGAACCAGACGTGGACCAGGCGGGTCGTGATGCCGAGCGCGCGGGCGACGTGGAAGAACTGGCGGAAGTGGAGCTGCTGGCGCTCGTCGGTGACGTAGATCACCGCCTCGGGCGCGAACTCCTCCGCGCGGCTCAGCACGGTGGCAAGGTCGGTGGTGGCGTAGTTGAAGGCGCCGTCGCTCTTCCGCACGAGGCACGGCGCGGGCTTCCACTCGCCGTCCTCCTGCTTCATCAGCGGGTCGTCCTTCGGCGGCAGTTTGCCGTCGGAGAAGACGCACACCGCGCCGTCGCTGTCGCGCGCCAGTCCGAGTTCCTGCAACCGCGCCACGACGCCGGGCAGGCGGTCGTTGTACCAGCTCTCGCCGCGGACGAGGTCGAACTTCACGCCGAGTCGCGAGTAGATGCGGTCGAACTCGAGCATGCTGTGCTCGACGAACGACTCCCACAGCCTGCGGTTCTCCGCGTCGCCAGCCTGGAGTTTGACGAGTTCGGCCTTGGCGGCGTCGAGCCACGCGGGATCCGCCTTCGACTGTTCGTAGCTCTTCACGTAGATGCGTTCGAGCTCCTCGATCGGCGAGGCCTCGTAGGCGGCGGCGTCGGCGAAATGACGGAAGCCCATGATGAGGAGGCCGAACTGCGTGCCCCAGTCGCCAAGATGGTTGTCCGCGACGACGCGGTAGCCGAGGAACCGGTGCAGGCGGTCCAGCGCATTGCCAATGACCGTCGACCGGATGTGCCCGATGTGCATCGGCTTCGCGACGTTCGGGCTCGAGTAGTCGAGGACGATGGTCCGGCCTTCGCCGGGCCGGGGCGTGCCGAGGCGCGCGTCCGACGCGGCGGCCTCGACGCGGCGCGCGAGCCACGCGTCGTCGAGCGTCAGGTTGATGAAGCCCGGCCCGGCGATCTCGGCCTTGGCGACGGCGGGATGCG
>CAYZAE010000213.1:0-3772 GCA_964476125.1 uncultured Verrucomicrobiota bacterium
CGTCGCAGCGCGACGAGTTCCACCACCAACGGACCGCGGTTGCACGGCTTGTCAGCAAGTCCGCGCCTCGAACAATGCCTTGATCGCCCCCTTGCGCGTGGCCGCGACATACAGTCCCGCCACCAGGGCGAACGCTCCGCAAAACCAGAACACCTGCGCGTGGGTGAATCCCGCCTTCGGGCCCAGCAACGCCTGCGTGGCCGCGGCGGCGATGATGCCCACCCACGAACACCAGCTCGCCACACCCTGCACCGCCCCCTTGTCACCCGCGGCGGGCCGATGCTGGAGCGCCGTGGCGATCGGCACGATGAACAGGCCTCCGCCCAGTCCGAGCACCGCCAGGGCCACCGTGAACACCGATTTACTGACCCCCGGCCAGCCGAGGAATACCGCCGACACCGCCATGATCGTCGCTCCGATCGGCACGAACCCGTAGGCGATCCGACCGCGTGACAGGGAACCCGCCGCGGCACTGCCCGCGCCAATGCCCAGACACAACGCCGCCTGGAGCCACGACTGCTGCGTCGGTTGAAGGTCGAAGACCTGCTTGGCGTACAGCGCCAGATTCATCTGCACCAGGGCCGCCACATAGAAGAACGCGCTGTTCCCCAGATTCGCCCGCCACAGGTCCCGATCCGTCCGCATCCGGCCCAGCTGCCGCCAGATTTCCGCCGGGAAAAAGGCGCGGAACGGTTTCTGCGGATTGGCGGGCCGGACCCGTTGGATGCCCAGGCTGGCCGCCAACCCAACCATCGCCAGCAACCCCAGGAGCACCCCCGACCACACCTGCCGCCCCGCCAGCATCTCCGCCAGAAACCCGCCCGTGACCGTGCCCAGGATGATGGCCACGAAGGTCAGCAGTTCCAGAATGCCGTTGCCCCAGGACAGCTTCGACACGGGCAGGACCTCGGGAAGAATTCCGTACTTGGCCGGGGCGAAGAAAGCACTGTGCGCACCCATCAGGCAGATCGCACCCAGTTGCATCGCCAACGATCCCCGCGCCAGCGCGAACGCCGCGAAAGCCATGATCCCGATCTCCGCCACCTTCACCCCGATCATTACACTCCGCTTGCTGCACCGGTCCGCCAGCCAGCCGCCCCACATCGAGAACAGGAGAAACGGAATCGCGAACAGCGCCCCCGCCAGGCTCACCACCTCGTCCTGCTTCGATTTCGGCAGGTTCGCCGAGAACACCAGAAAGGTGACCAGCCATTTGAGGGCATTGTCGCTGAACGCCCCCTGGAACTGCGTGAACATCAGGCTGGCAAAGCCCTGACGCCACGTCTCGCCCTGCGGCTCACCACTCCCGGTCCGTGTCGCTTCCGTGCTCACAGAACCCAACCCTGCCAGAAGTGCGTCGTCGCGACGAGACCCGGAATCAGGGTTCGACGATCCGGATTCCAGGGACAAGGTTCGCGCATCAACCGGGGTGGCCATCGGGGGAGTCATGGGTTTGGGACTTGGGTTTCTTCACGTGCCAGCCCACCAAGGGCCGACACGCCCGCATCCTTCCCGAACCCCACGCCGCCCTGTGAATCGAAAGATCCGGCAGCCGGATCGAAACATCCAATCGGCCACGACCCTCCGCCCCGTCTATTCCCACACCTTCCCCGACATCCGCCGCCATGCCGTCATCGAGCGCTCGAGGTGCTCCCGGACATCCCCTCCGATGCCGTAACACTGCAAACCCACCGGACCGCGGTACCCCAGCGACTTCAACTCCGCCAGCAGCCCGGCCACCTCGAAGTCCCCGCGATCGAGCGGCTGGATGTAGCGGTCCCAGCCGGGCTTCTCGTCCCGCACGTCCGCACCGTTGATCGACACCGCCCACAACCGCGGGAGCGCCCGCTTCAGCAACGGCCGGTAATCGCGGCTCGGATCCACCCGCAGCCAGTGGCACAGGTTGAACATCACCCCGACATTCGGGCGATCCACCTTGTCCGCCACCCGGATGGAATCCTCGATCCGCTCGATCCACGAACCCTGGTGGGGATACAGCAACAGCTGGGCTCCCGAGTCCCGCGCCAGCTCCGACATCTCCCGCAGGATCGCCACCGCATGATCGTCCACCGCCGGGTCCGACGGCTTCATGCCATTCACCAGCAGATCGAACTGCACGCCGCGCCCCTTCACCAACCCCAGCACCTCCTTGAAGCGGGGATCGTACGGCGCCTTCCCCGGTCCGACCTCCACGACCATGGTGATCTGGTAAAGTCGCAACCCGGCCGCATCGAGGGTCTTCAACCGTTCCGCCACGCCCTCCAGCCAGATGTGGCCCACCCCTCCATAACCCTGTTCCTTCAACATCACCGCCTGCTCGGCAAACCCGCGTTTCTTCGCGTCATGCCAGTCGATGCAGAACGGAAAAAACGCCGGGGCCTTGGAGCCGGAGGATTCCGCGGCACGCACCGGCAGCGGACGTCCCAGCACGGCCAGGGCCGTCACCACGGACAACATGAGGGAGGAAAAGCGCGGGTTCATCGACAGACCCCACTTCACAACGCCGCAAGCGCCGGAGCAACCCCGCGGGGACCAACTTCACCACAGAGAGCACAGGGAGCACAGAGGCAACGGGACTGCATTCCGATCAAAACAACCTCCGCGCCACCGGATCCCCCCTCCGGTTCTTCGATCCCAGGGAACCAGGCGTTGTCGCCAGCCTTGAGGCCCACTTCCTCACTCCCTCTGTGCTCTCTGTGCTCTCTGTGGTGAACCTCCCAGCCCCCACTCCCCGGGCCCACTTGATAAGCCCTCATGGAATCAGTTTGAGCGCCATGGTGGCCACGCGCGTCCCCAGAAGGCGCGCCGTGGCCAACCCATCCGGATCGTTCGCCACGTCGTCGCCCGCCTTGTTCCACACGGTTCCCCCCAGCAACGCCGGGGCATTGCCGCCCACCGGGATCATCCCGTAGCTCAGCATCGCCGTCAGGATCTGCTGCACCACCAACTCCTGTCCGCCATGCCGATTGCCCGCGATCGCCAGAGCCCCCACCGGCTTGTCGGCCAGGGCTGCCGGCGCCTCCCGCAAGGGCATGCACCGTTCGATGAAGGCCTTGCAGAGCGAACTCAGCGACCGGAAGAAACTGGGAGAGCCGATAATCAATCCGCCCAACGCCGGATCCTTCAGCCGCGCCAGCACCGCGTCGAAATCATCCGACACCGGCTCCGGACTCCAGCCCGCGATGCGTTTCCCCCCGAGATCAATGAGCTCGGTCCGGATCCGCGGATTCACCTTCGCCGCCGACTCGAGCGCCGTGCGCACCGCCGCCGCGGTGGTCTTGCCCGCCCTCGGACTGCACGCGATGCCCAGCAACAGCACCGGGCGATCCCCTTCCCTCGCGACCACCGGTCCGGCCGCCCCCGCCGCCAGCGCCAATCCGCCGGGTGCGAGCGCGGCAGCCGATCCGGCGAGGTTGAGGAAGGAACGTCGATCCTGAATCAGAGAGGTTTTCATGGGCAGAGGAGGAATCGCCGGGAGACGCCGTCCAGTGAGCCACCGCCACCCCCCACCGCAAGGGAACGGGGACAATGGTGTTTCCCCGATAGTTCACCACAGAGGGCACAGGGAGCACAGAGACAACGGGATTGGATTCCGATCAAAACAGCCTCGGCGCCACCGGATCGCCCCTGCGGTTTTTCGATCCAAGAGCCAGCTGAACTCAACCAAGCAAAAAACTGGTCCTCCGATCCCGTAGCAATCCGCTGCAACCCTCACAGTACCTCCCGGGTGTGGCAGGAGTCCGTCAACCGTTTCGCCCCGGAGAACCCCGCC
>CAYZAE010000213.1:3872-10413 GCA_964476125.1 uncultured Verrucomicrobiota bacterium
TACCTCCCGGGTGTGGCAGGAGTCCGTCAACCGTTTCGCCCCGGAGAACCCCGCCATGGATCCCGTCCCCCAAAACCCACCTCCTTCCTCACGCCGACATTTTCTCGGCACCCTGGCCACCGGCCTCGGAATCGGCAGAGGCCTGGCTCTAGGACTGCTGCCCACCCGCGGCGAATCCCGGGAAAGTGCCCGCCCGGAATTCCGCGGACGCAACGTGATCCTGGTGCGCTTCGGCGGCGGGGTCCGGAGGCGGGAATCCATCGACCCCGACCACACCTTCGCCCCGCATCTCTGCCGTGACCTGATTCCGCAGGGAACGTTGTTCCCCCGCATGGAAATCGCCCAGTTGCAGGGGCTGAACACCAGCCATGGGGAGGGAACCCTCAACCTACTCACCGGCCGGTACGATCGCTACCAGGACATCAACGACCAGTTCCTCCGCGCCCGCTTCGAGCCGCGGGTGCCCACGGTGGGCGAGTACCTGCGCAAGGCCTTCGACGTCGCCCCCCACGAGACCCTGATCGTCAATGGGGAGGACCGGCCCGACGAGGAGTTCTATTCGTTCAGCAACCATGCCGGTTACGGCGTCGATTTCCGGGCCAACGTGCTGAGTCTCTATCGGTTCAAACGCTGGCTGTTAGAAACCCAGATCGCCGAAGGCACCCTTCAAGCGCGCGACATCGAACAACGCCGACGCCAACTCGCCCAATGGGAGCGAGCCGATCCCCGCGCCCAGGGCCGAGATGGACAGGGACCCCGCATCGCCGCGTTCTGGCAGCGCTGGCGGGAGCACTACGGCGACTCCGGCCGGGTCAACCCACGCGGCGACCGTCTGCTCACCACCCTCACGCTCCGGGCCCTGCGCGAACTCCGTCCCCGGTTCGTCATGCTCAATTACAACGATTGCGACTACGTCCACTGGGGTTACCTCAGTCATTACACGACCGGAGTGTCCATCATGGACGAAGGAATCCGTGAACTCGTCGCAGCGGTCAACGCCGACCCCTTCTACCGCGACAACACCGTCTTTGCGGTAGTCCCCGACTGTGGCCGCGATTCCAACCCTCTGGCGGCCGTCCCCTGCCAGCATCATTTCAACTCCCGATCCTCCCACGAAATCTTTGCCCTCCTCTTCGGAACCGGCATCGCCCGCGGCGTCCGTGTCGACCGCCTCGTGCAACAGGCGGATGTCGCCCCCACGCTCACCTCCCTCCTCGGTTGCCGGGCCGAACACGCGGAAGGCCGCATTCTCGAGGAGGCCCTCTCATGAAGGCGTCCCCCCTTTCGTCAGCCCACCAGGAATCCGCGGATCCTGGCTTCGAAAAAAGCCCGCTCCTGCCGGCAACGCCTCGGCGACACTCCTGGGTCCGCCGTCTGTTCACCGTGCCCTTCAAACTCGCGATGGGTGCCCTCCTCACCCAGTTCCTCCTCGGCGCCGTCCTGGTCTTTGGCTGGCTCCAGCAATGGGTGCGCCGCTCCGCGATCCGGGCGTGGTGGAGGAGCAGCCCCACGCGGAACCGGGAAGCCTTCGAGGATTTCGCCGCGCGCGAGCCGATGTTCCGAGAAATGCGATTCGCCCCGAACTGGATCCTGGGCAGCCGGGGCGCCGACGGCCGGCGGACAGCACCGTCCTGGTGGCGCAACGCGCGGCTCGGGATGGAAGGCCTGGTCAACGTTCTCATCCTGACCCTGCCCGGCTGTGGGCTGATGCTTCTGGGCTGGTGGGGTGGCTGGCAGAACTCCTTCCACAAGGGCTACGAGGAAGCCTTCGTTGGTCCCGTGGTGAGTTGGCTCGGGATTCTCAGCTTCATCGTCGCCATGCTCTACGTCCCCCTGGCCTCCGCCCGGCAGGCCGTGACCGGCCGCTGGCGAGCGTTCTGGCAGGGGCGGGTGGTGGCCGTGCTGCTGCGCGCCGCCTGGATGGAATGCGCCCTGCTGGCCGCGCTCGCCGCCGCCCTGAACGTGGGGGCCATGGGTCTCAAAAGCTGGCCCTACTTCCTGCCCCAGGTCGAATTCGAGCAGCGGGTCCGGTTGCTGCTGCGTTCCGGCCTCGATCGCTCCACTGCCCTGGAACAGGCCGTCGCCACTGAACCGAAGAATCCCGGGCATCCCGAGTTCACCGACGACGACGCCCGCCGGGTCCTGCGCCGGCATTACCTGGTCTCGGGCTTCTATCTCTTCGGAGCCCTGGTCCTGCTCCGGGGTATCACCGCCCGCGTCTACGCCCGCGCGGTGCTCCGTGCCGTCCGAAAAGGATCCCTGGCAGAAGACCAACTAGGTGGGGACGAATGGCGGATCCTGCACACGCTCCAACATCTCCAACCCCCGTCACAGCCGCGGCACGGACTTTCCCGGCGCGCCCTCACCTGGGCCGCGCTCCGAACCTGGCGCCTGATCGCCGCCTCGATCGCGCTCGCCGGATGGCTTGGCTTCGTCGGCAGCGTCTACGTCAGCGAGTTCTTCAACCATCACCCCGTCATCGGCTGGCTGAATCAGCCGCTCGTCCAGATTCCCTGGTTCCGGTACTTCCCCGCCCACCTGGAATCCCCCGCGATCGAACCCCTTCTCGCGCTTCTGGTCCTGGGCGGTGGAGCGTTCGCCGCCCGACTGTTCCGGAGGCGTGCGGAACCGGTCCCGCCCGGGCCATCAACAAGGTCCTGAACACGCCTTGATCCTCCGGCCGCCTGCGCGTATTCCGGATCCGTGCAGACCCGCTCCCTTTTCCTCGCGCTCGCGCTTTCCTGCGTTCTCCCCACCCGCGTCCCCGGGGCCGACGATCCCCAGGGGTTCGTGTCGCTGTTCAACGGCAAGGATCTGTCCGGTTGGGTGAACGCCAACTGCGCGCCCGAAACCTGGTCGGTCCAGGACGGGGTCATCCATTGCACCGGCAAACCCACCGGCGCCCTGCGCACCGACCGGCACTACGAAAACTTCATCCTTGAGGTGGAATGGCGGCACCTCAGCTCCGGCGGCAACAGCGGAATCTTCCTCTGGGGCACCCCCATCGCCGCGCCCGGAGTGCCGTTCCTCCGCGGCATCGAGGTCCAGGTCCTCGACAATGAGTTCAACATCCCCGGCAAGAACGAGTGGTACACCACCCACGGCGACGTCTTCCCCATCCACGGCGCCACCATGAAACCGTTCGGACGCCACAACGGTCAGCGCAGCTTCCCCTCCGAGCAGCGAAGCAAAGCCTCTCCCGAGTGGAACCAATACCGCATCGTCGCCACCAACGGCGTCATCCGGCTTTCCGTGAACGGCAAGGAAGTCTCCGGCGGCGAGGATTGCAATTACCGGAAGGGCTATCTCGCCCTCGAATCCGAAGGCGGCCCCGTCCAGTTCCGCAACCTCCGCATCCGCGAATTTCCCTCCAACAACCCCTCCCCCGATCTCATCGCCCCGCTCGACCAACGCTGGCAGCCGCTCTTCACCGGGCTCGATCTGCGCGGTTGGAAAACCAACGCCGCCACCGCCTCCCGCTGGAAGGTCGCCGGTGAACGGCTCACCCTCCCCGCCGGCCCCGCCAACACCGCCGCCACGCTCTGGTCCACGCACGAGTTCGCCAACGGCGAACTGGTCATCGATGTCCGCACCCCGAAACCCGAGAACGAATCTTCCCCCGCCATCGTCCCGCTGCTCCAACTCCGAAGCTCCGAAGCCAAAGCCGCCGAAGTCCGGCTCGAAACCAGCAAGCCCGGCAACTACCAGCGGTTCGTCGTCAACGTCTCCGGCCGCACTGTCACGGTCACCCGCGATGGCGAGAAAATCGGCAATCTCACGCTCCCCCCCGAAGTCCCGGCCCGGGGCGCGTTCGGTCTCCGCGATGCCGGCGGCGCCTGCGACTTCATGAATCTCTACCTGCGCGATCTCTGATCGGCTCCCGGATTCCAGCAACCCCCGTCACCGTCCCCGTCACCGTCGGCCCAGAAACTGCGCCCGGTAATTGAACCGGTCGTTCGGAGCCGCATCCCCGTGCAACGTGAAGTCGGACCACTCGCCCGTCTGGATCGCGTGGTCGGACCACTTGAAGTCGATCGCCGACGGCACATCCCGCTGCCCCAACTGCCGCCATCGAACCGAAAGCTCCAGGTCCGTGCCCAAGGCTTTCCACGGCACCGACCCAACCCGCTGCCACTGGAATCCCGCCCCGCCCGCATGGCGCTCCAGGGATCCTGGTTCGATCCGGTTCACCGCGTAGTCGTACCCCAGCCAACCCGTGGCAGGATCGGCATCGACATCGAGCCATAAGACCATCCACGAACCGCCCGAAGGCGCCGACAACTCACCGGCCGCCCGCGCCAGAAAGTTCACCCGGCGCGAGTCGGCGCTGACCTTGGCCGCGATGAGATCGTTGCGACCGGTGCGGTCCGCATAAACGGTGTTGGTCGACCATCCGCGGTGCTCGCGTCGAACGGGATCACCACGGGTGTCGCGGAACTCCGGCCGCACCGCCTCCCAGTCGCTGAACCGGCCGTCGATCCGGATCCGGCCGGACTCGATCGGAGGCACCTCGCGCACGCCCTTGTACCGCCGGATCCAGCTCACCATCTGCCAGTAGTAATCGTCGCCGTGGCCGCCCTTCATCGGCTCGATGTCCCGGCTGTGTTCCTGGTCGAACTGGTCGACGAACATGACCGGTTCCTTGATGCCGTTGAACTCCGCGAAACGCCCCGCGATCCACTCGTTCCAACCGGTGATGAACACGAACCGGGGATCCTCCGCCAGGGCACGGGTCCATTGTTCCTCCACGTTCAATCCCAGTCGCACCGCCCCCGGCCGTGGGTCCTGCGACCCCGCATGCCAGCTCCGTCCCCGGGACCCGGCCTCGCTCATGGATCCCAACCGGCCACCCACCGCGTTCTGGCCCACGCCCACCGACATCTGCTCCTTCTCGCCGCGGTCGTTCCGGAACACGTGCTGGGGATGCACCTCCAGCCAGCTCCACATGTTTGAGCGGGTCGGGCCCTGGAAATAGTCGGGCTGCGGTTTGCGGAAGGTGAAGAAGGCCCGGATGCGGTCCGCTTCATCATCCGTGTTCACCAGCCGCAGCGTACGATCCCCGCGCGTCGCCGTGCCGTTCGCAAAGGCTTCCCCCTTCGGGTTCGTATCGTCCGTGTGACTCCACCATCCCACACGCCCATCGGGTTCCGAGGCCTCCAGATAGTAGCGCCCCGGCGGCAACGTCGATCCCGGCCTGAGCTGGAGCCACGCGTTGTCCGCCGTGCGATGAAAGCGCTCCGCCACCACGCGTTCGCCTCCCGGTCCATGCTTGAACAAGGTCAGGGTCACCGCCGCGTCCGGACTGCGCCAGTTCGGGAACCGGCCGCCCACAGCCCGGAAGCTTTTCTCCGCCACGAACGACTGGCCCAGGGTCCGGCCCGGTTCGAGTTCCACCGGGGTGTTCTGCTGGGCGTGATCCTCGCGTGCATCGATGAGGTCGGGATCGGCCAGGAGCAGGGGTTTGCCGTCCCATCGGAACCACAGGTCGGGATGGAGCCCCGGTTCGTAGAGATCACGCCAGAGTTCCCGCGTGACCTTCGCCGGATCCCAGAACGGGGTAAGAAACGCCACCTGCGGCGTGCGGTTGCCCAGCAACCGCCACGCACTCCACTCACGCAGCAACGCCCTGTACCACTCGGGATAGGTGACCTGGTTGGTCACGTCGAACACCACCATGTCCACGCCCGCATCCGACAGCATCTGCGCGTGCTTGCGCAGGACGCCCGCGTCGTCGGCCAGGTAATAGCCGAAGAGGGATTCGCCCCAATGATGCGGCGCATGCAACGGACCCCAGCGCGAACTCGCCGGGTTCTTCATCGCCCCGGGTTCCTCGGCAAGAATCCGGGTCACATCGTAGGGACCGCCCTGGATGTGCGCGCCGTGCCAGAGAAAATAGAACAGGCCCACCGTGCGATCCGCCCGCGGCGGTCCCGCGAGGGACGGATCCGGAAGCCTGCGGCCGAGCGCATCCGTCGCCACCCAGGTGTCGCTGAAATTGTCCCAGTCGGCTGCCGACACCGCGAAGCCCAGGGACAACAGCGCCCCGCACAGCGCACGGCGTCCGAAGCAAAGGGCCCGGTCCAGATTCGTGGTTTGCATGATCAGTCGTTCGTAAACCGGTAGTCACCCGACCCCACCTCCAGCAACACCCGACCCCCGGCCTGGCCGAGCACCTTGACCTCCCTGACCCGCGACAGCGCCTTGCCGCCTTCCCGGATCGAGTCCGGCCCGGCCGCGGGCATCTCCACCCGCGCCGTGGTGTTGGCGGGAATCGTGACCTCGAGTTCCAGCCCCGACGCCGTCTTCCGCCAGGAACTGGCGATGCGCCCGCGCACACTGTCGTAACGGGCCTTCACCCAGTGAACCTCCGCCACATCTTGCCGCAGCCGAAACGCGGACGCCGCCGAGGGCACGCCGGGCCGGATGAGGATGCGCCGATACCCGGTGCCCTCGCTGTCGATGCCCGCCAGATCCCGGAACATCCACGCCGTGATGGCTCCGAAGGCGTAGTGGCTGAAACTGTTCATCGACGCGTTCTGGT
>CAYZAE010000214.1:0-10412 GCA_964476125.1 uncultured Verrucomicrobiota bacterium
GCTGGCCATGGTCCTCGGCCTCGCGCCAGCCGATTTATGGCGTCGGGGCGGGCAGGGTGAACTCGACTTCCCGTTCGCCTTCGGGAATCGCGTGGCGGCTCCAGGATCCGTCGGGGGATCGCACGTGCAGTGCCACGGGTTCGGCGGGCAGGGCGAAGACGATCGGGGCGGCGTTCTGGGACCAGTAACCGCCGCCCAGTTGGATTTCCTGGGCCGGTCCCAGCTGGTTCCCTGCGACCTCGAGCCGGGCGAGCGCGCCGATGGCCTGCGGGTTTTTGGAAGGGCCCCGCAGGGTGACGCGGAGTCCGGGTTCGCCCCGGGCATTGCGGTAGAGTTGCGTGATGCCGCGATTCTGGCCCACGGCCAGGTCGGGCCGGCCGTCGTGGTCGAAGTCGCACACCGCAGCGCCCCGTCCCTCGCCCGAAACGACCAGGCCGCTCTGGCCCGTGGGCACCGCCGAGAAACCGCCCCGGCCATCTCCCCGCAGCCAGGCGCCCCATCCCGCATCCTGCCGGCTCTCCGCCGGGCTGGTGCCAAAGGCGTTCTGGGCCAGGAAAAGGTCCATCGACCCATCCCCGTCGAAGTCAGCGACCGCGATGCCATACACGGGAGCGAGTTGGGCTTCGGAGGGGAGGGGGCGGACCTCGAATCCTTCGGGCCGGTTGAGCAAGAGGACGGAATCGAACGTCGACACCGAGAGCTCGCGCATCGGGGGCAGGCCGTCCGTGAGCAGATCCTCCAGGCTGGCGCGGGCGAAGGCACCGAAGGTGGGGAACCGGGCGGGAAGCGAGGGGAACACCTGGCCGAGTGCGATTCGGTCCCGGAATGGAACGTACCGTCCGGACGCCGTGTCGAACACCGACTCGATCAGCCCGAGGGTTCCCGAGCCTTCGATTTCGCCGTAATGAATTCGGATCGGGTGATGGAGGAATCCGGCCCGGGCGTTGTTTCGGCCCCAGTTTCCCGCCACCAGATCCAGTCGGCCGTCGCCGTTGAAATCGCCGCTGGCGATGGAATTCCACCAGCCGGTGAGGGACGAAAGTGTGGTGGGAACTGCGGCTCGTTCGGCACGGGCCTGGGCCTGGGCTTGGGCCTGGGCCTGGGCCTGGACACCGAGCAGCGGGGGATCCCAGGGAACCAGGGAACCCGTGCGGGTTTGGAAAAAGCGGAGCGGCCCCCAGGCGCAGGCGAGCACCAGTTCGGGACGCGCGTCGTCGTCGAGCGCCGTGAACAGGGCGCTGTTCACCAGTCCCACGCCGTGCAGCGAGGCGTCGGCGCGCGGGTCGGGCAGGAGGCGTCCGGCGTCGTTGCGGAGCAGCGCGGAGGAAGCGGCCTCGGGATAGCGGCCGGGCACGACCCGGCCTCCGAGGAAGAGGTCGGGGTCCCCGTCGCCGTCGAAATCCCCGAGGGCGAGGGGTCCCGGTGAGACGCTGGCGGGCACGGGTAATTCCTCGACGCGCCCGGTCACCAGGGAGATCTGCCGCAGGCCGGACGGGGGATTCGTGGTGCTGTCGGATTCATAGCGATCCAGGCCGATCAACAGCCGGAGATCGTTGGGATCGGGTCGCCAGCAGAGCAGCCCGGTGAGGTCGCGGTCGGCGGGCGTTTGCAGGATTTGGGCGCGTTGCGGGATGAAGCCGCCCTGGCCGTCGTTGCGGAACGCGGCGATTCGTCCGCCCCGGCCGGCGCCGATCAGCAGATCCTCCCAGCCGTCGTTGTTGAAATCGTGCCAGGCGATGGCCGGTCCCGGCTGGGCCAGGGAATGGGGCAGAAGCGGTTGCCGGGCGAAATCGTCGTAAGGCAGATCGACATGCTGTTGTCCGAGAATGCGACTGCGATCCTCGAAGAACGGATTGGCCGGCGGGGCGGCGGGTGGCTTGGGGGCGGGGGCGCCGTCGGCCGCGGGTTCCTCGATCTCCAGGAGGCGATTGGCTTCCACGTCGGCGATCCGGCTCGTGCGCCCGCTTCGCCATCGGACTTCCACGATGCCGCGATTCGTGGCCTGCCCGGCGGCGAAGGTCCGGAGGGAATCGTCGGAACCCAGGTAGCGGCCGCCGGCGATCATTTCCTGGGATTGCCGGGGAAGCCCGGGAAACTCGACCCGGATCCGGGCCCCGAGCCCGCGGGTGTTCGGGGACTGTCCCCGGAGTCGGACGGCGATCCGGGGTTGGGTGGATTCATTGCGGCAGATCAACGGTCCGTCGTTGAGGCAGGTGACCACCACGTCGAGGTCGCCGTCGTTGTCCAGGTCGCCGAGGGCGAGCGATTGGGAGATCCGGCGGGAATCGAATCCCCAGGCCTCGCCGGTTTCGGTGAAGGTGAAGTCGCCCCGGTTGCGGAAGGCGAAGTTGGGGGTTTCGAGCCGTGGGAACCGTTTCCGGGCGCGCAGCTGGTCCCGTGGACTCAGCCGGCTTCGCTCGAGCAACTGATCGATTTCGCGGGCGGCGTCGGCGTCCTGGGCATCCCGACCGTGGCCGGTGGTGACCAGCAGGTCCTCGTACCCGTCGAGATCAACGTCCAGGAACGCCGGGCACCAGGTCCAGTCGGAGGCATCGAGTCCGGCTCCTTGGGCGACTTCCGCGAACGTGCCGTCCCCGCGGTTCCGGAACAGGGTGTTGCGGGAGAATTGGGGCCGGTCGTCCAGCGCGTTCCGGCTTTGGAGCAGGGCGGTGGCGTTCATCACCTGCACCTGTCGTCGGACGTGTTCCCGGCTGAGCATGTCGGCGACGAAGAAATCGTCGTGCCCATCCCGGTCGAGATCCGCGAAGTCCACGCCCATCGAAAACAGGCTGGTCTGGCGCAGGGTCGGTCGCGGCATGGCCTGGAAACGGCCCTGGCCTTCGTTCCTCCAGAACCGGTCGGGGGACTGGAAATCGTTGCACACGTAAAGGTCAGGATCCCCATCCCCGTCGATGTCCCGGAACATGGCGGAAAGTCCCCAGTCGTAGGGTGGGGACACCTTGTTTCCCCGTTCATCGAGAAACGCGCCGTGGGTCCAGTCGACGCGTTCGAAGCGGCCGGAACCCAGGTTCCGGAAGAGCGTGTCGGCCTCGCCGTTCTCCAGCACGCCGCCTCCCGGTTCGAGGGTGAAACGTCCCCGCATCTCCGGCGAATCCGCGGGACGCCCATCGACCGTGAGCAGCTGCCGGACGCCGTTGGTGACGCCGACCGTGAAGGCGAGGCCCGGTTGGTCGCGCATCGTTTCGTTGCGATAGTTGACCACATACACGTCGGGCAGACCGTCGCCATCGATGTCGGCGATTGCGAACGAGGTGCTCCCGGAGGTTCCCGCCAGTCCCGAGGTGGCGGTGATTTCCCGGAATCGCGCGTTGCCATCGTTCAGAAAAGCCCGGGTTCCCCGCGCGATCCCGTTCACCAGCAGGTCCAGGTCCCCGTCGCCCTCGAGGTCGACGAACGCGGCGCCGGTGGAGGCCTGGTCCGCACAACCCACGCCGGCCGAGGCGGTGATGTCCGCGAACCGCCAGTTCCCCAGGTTCCGGTACAGGGCATTGGGCGAATCGAGACCGCAGAGGTAGATGTCGGAGAGCCCGTCCCCATCGACGTCCCCCAGCGTCACGCCCGAGCCGTTGAGCAGGATCTGGTTGGTGAGCGAGCGTTCCTCGTCCAGGCGGTTGGTGAAGACGATTCCGGTAAGGTCGGGGCCCAGGGGGGTGAAGCCGGACGAGGCCTTTGAGCCTGCCGGGAGTTGGAGAATGGCGCGTCGGTGCCCCGGTTTGGACAGCCATTCGGGGCCGGAGGCCGCGGATGCTTGAGGCGGCGGCAGCATTCGGAGCAGCGCCAAGGCGAGGAGGACCACGATGAACCGTGGGGCGCAGCAGAGGCATGACGGGGGTGATTTCACGTCCGACGGGGGGGCTGGCGCGGAAGCATGAAGATCCGGCGTGCGGATGGCGACCGGCGAATGAATGGAAGAAATCCATGATTTGGATAAGGAATCCGTTGACGCATGGGGGGAACTTTCCTATGGAATTGCCGTCCCCCTCACAATCCTAACAAAACCCATGCATCGATCCATGTCTTGGGCGCTGGCATTGCTGGCGCTATTGGTGGCTCCGGTCACCTCGGTTCGGGCTCAGCTCTCGCAGGTCATTTTTCAGGATGACTTCTCCGCGAGCAGCATTGACCCCGCGAAGTACACTCCCGACGCCCCGTTCTTTGAGGGTGGCAAGGGGGATATCCGGGCAGAAGCTGGCAACGGGGTGATCCGATTTGTCGGAACCACGACCCAGCAGTGGTGGTCGGGAGGGACCCTGAGCGTCGCGGGAACCTACAGTGCGTCCGAGGAATCCCCGGTCACCTTCTCGATCGACCGCGTGTCGGAGGTCGGGGCGGGCACCGCGTCGCGCAGTGCGCTGTGGATTCTGGACGAGACCAAGACCCAGTACGTGCTCTTTGCGGATGTGCGTGCGGAAGGCGGGTGGCGGTTCAATCGGAAGATCGGGGAGAACGGGGATGTGCCGACGGGCAGTGGGACGGACATCGCGGCGTTTAACGGGGCCGCGTTCGATGATGGCGGACTGCATCGGATGGCGATCGTGGCCAACGGCTCGACGGTGAAGCTGATGTTGGACGGCAGGCTGGGGACCGAAGTGAAGTTTCCCTTTGCGAAGGTGACCTTCCAGTTCGGCAGCTATGCGCGGGCGAACAACGACACGGCCGACACCACCTGGGACAACTTGAAGATCGAGACCGTGCCGAAGCTGACGACGGTTTTCTCGGATGATTTTTCGGCCAGCTCGATTGATCCGGCGAAGTACCAGCCGGACGCGCCGTTCTTCGAGGGTGGCAAGGGCGACATTCGCGCGGAGGCGGGAGGTGGGGTGATGAAGTTTGTGGGAACGACGACCCAGCAATGGTGGTCGGGCGGAACGCTCCGGGTGGTGCCGACCTTCAATGCCACGGAATCGACGCCGCTGGTGGTGTCGATCGACCGCGTGTCGGAGCTCGGGGTGGGAACGGCCTCGCGCAGTGCGCTGTGGATTCTGGACGAGACCAAGACCCAGTACGTGCTCTTTGCGGATGTGCGTGCGGAAGGCGGGTGGCGGTTCAATCGGAAGATCGGGGAGAACGGGGATGTGCCGACGGGCAGCGGGACCGATATTGCCGCGTTCAACGGGGCTGCGTTCGACGACGGCGGGTTGCACAAGATGGGGCTCATTGCCGACGGCAAGACGGTGAAGCTGCTGCTCGATGGAGTGGTGGGGACTGAAGTGAAGTTCCCCTTCTCGAAAGTGGTCCTCCAGTTTGGCAGTTATGCGCGGGCGAACAACGACACCGCGGACACCACCTGGGACAACCTCAAGGTGGAGACCATCGTGACCGGGCCGCCGCCGCCGCTCTTCCAGGATGATTTCTCGGGCAACTCGATCGATCCGGCCAAGTACGCCGTGGACGCGCCGTTCTTCGAGGGCGGCAAGGGCGACATCCGTCCGGAGGCGGGCAATGGCGTGATGAAGTTCGTGGGAACCACGACGCAGCAATGGTGGTCCGGCGGAACCCTGCGGGTGGTGCCGACCTTCACGGCGTCGGAGGCGGAGACCGTGACGTTCTCGATCGACCGCGTGGCCGAGGCGGGTGTGGGCACGGCGTCGCGCAGTGCGCTGTGGATTCTCGACGAGACCAAGACCCAGTACGTCCTGTTTGCCGATGTCCGCGGCGAGGGCGGCTGGCGGTTCAACCGGAAGATTGGTGAAAACGGCGATGTTCCGACCGGCGGCGGCAACAACATCGCGGCCTTTGACGGCGCGGCGTTTGACGACGGTGGACTTCACCGCATGAGCCTGGTGGCGAACGGCAAGACCGTGAAACTGCTGCTGGATGGCGTGCAGGGGGCGGAAGTGAAGTTTCCGTTCTCGCCCGTGGTTTTCCAATTCGGCAGCTATGCGCGGGCCAACAACGACACCGCGGACACGACCTGGGACAACATCAAGATCGAGTCGACCGGGGCGGCGACCTTTGGTCAGTCGGATGTCAGCCTGCGGGTGGGCAAGAGCAGCCCGGAGATCACGGTGCGCATTCCGCAGGGGTTGAATTCGCAGCGGGCCATTTCCCTGCAGGTGGTGAGCAGTGATGGCGCCGTGGCGGTGCCGGAGGGGGGGACGGGGAGTTCGTTGACCCTGAACTTCCCGGCGGGCGGTGCGAACACGGCGACGTTCCGCGTGAAGGGCGTGGCCCTGGGTGGCGCGACCTTCACGATCGAGGGGGGCGTTCCGGCGGCAAACAAGCTGGCCGTGGCCGTCATTTCCGGACCGGGCGTGCAGCTGACCGAGAACTTCGCGGCCAACGCCATTGATGCAGCCAAGTGGCAGGTGTCGAACCGCGGTTTCGAGGCGGGAACCGGCACCTACACCGTGGCCCAGACCGGGGGGACCCTGGACATTGCCGGTTTCGGCGAGACTGATTTCTGGTCGGGCTCCTCGCTCAAGACGGCGAGGAGCTACATTGCCACGCGCGAGCTGAATCTCGTGGTGACGGTGGACCGCACGCTCCTCGAGTATTCCGGCACGGCCGGCCGCACGGGCGTTTTCCTGAGCAATGCGGATCGCACCCGCTACCTGTTCTTCGCGCACAACTTCGGTGAGAACGGCTGGCAGGTGAATGCCGGGAACACCGGTGGCGGCGCGAATCTGGCGGCCTTCGACGCTCTGGATCAGGACGGTGGCAAGCACACCATGAAGCTCGTTGCGAACGGCACCTCCGTGGAGGTGTTCCTCAACGGCGTTTCGGGGGGTGTCTTCCCGCTGGAATTGAGCTCCGGGATTTTTGTCGAGCTCGGCGCTTACGCCCGGTCCGGGGTTGCCGGCGACCAGGTGCGTGGCGTGTTTGACAATGCCCAGATCGAGTACGTGCTCCCCTGCGTGACCGTTTCCCCGGCGGCGGCTTCGATGACCGTCTCGGATTCGGGCCGTCAGGCCACGGTGACCATTCCCCAGCTGCTGAATGATTCGCAGGACGTGACCGTGACCGTGACCAGCCGGAATCCGGCGGTGGCGGTGCCCGGTGGTTCGGCGAACGGCGTTCTCGCGCTGACCTTCGCGGCGGGTTCGCCCAGCACCCAGACCTTCGCGATCACCCCGACCGGCAAGGGAGCCACCACCTTCGATCTCGCGTCCACCGGCGGGGCTTGCGTGAGCGGTTCCCTGGCGGTCGAGGTTGTGGCGGTGCCGAGGATTCTCCTGACCGACGATTTCCCCGGGACCTCGTTTGACGCCACCAAGTGGAAGCAGGACGAGACCGCGTTTGAGACGGGTGTTTTCGCCGCCGACACCTCGGCCATCTCGGTGGCTGGCGGCGTGGCGAAGTTTGCGGTGACGGTGGAAACTTCCCTCTGGCCCGGTCTGGCCTTGTTCTCGGCCGGAACCTACGACGCTGCGGCGACGACCCCGGTCACCTTCGAGATCGACCGCAACACAGTGAGTTTCGATCTCGTCACCGGCACTGGCGCGGAGCAGCGCACGGGCATCTGGGTGAAGGACGCGGCGGGCAACTTCGTGTTCTTCTCCGACTACATCGCCCACGACGGCCGCAACTTCGGCTGGGGCTACAACAAGTCGACCGGTGCGGCCGACGACAATGCCACGGGCAATTCCATCAACATCACGGCCTTCGACGGCGCCAAGTTTGATGATCGTGGGAAGCATCGCCTGAAGCTGGTGGCCAACGGTTCGACCGTGAAGCTGTACCTGGACGACATCTTCGGAGCCCAGGTGCCGTTTGCCGGCGCCACCGGACTCTCGTTCGGCTTTGGCGCGTACGCCGACGAGACCGGCAACGTGGTTCGGGCCGAGTTCGACAATGCCCGGATCCTGGGCGGCGAAGACACCTCCGCTCCGGCGCGGCTCTCCGTGGCGAAGCAGGGGGCGAACGTGGTGGTCACCTGGACCGGCACGGGCGCGCTCCAGGAGGCCGATGCCCTGGGCAGCGCCGCTGCCTGGAGGGCCGTGACGCCGGCGCCTGCCGGCAACTCGTACACGGTGAGCCCGACGGGCACGCCGAAGTTCTATCGGATTGTGCGGTAGGGTGGACTGGGTTGCATCCTTCCGCATGGCAGAATGGCCCCGCGTGCCGGTCACGGTGCGCGGGGCCTTGTCATTAGGTTTCAGACTGGACGATGCGACGAAGCTTGGAGGGGAATGTCCGCGTGAAATCCGACCGCCGTCATGACCAGCGCGCCCCTGGGCTCCATCGCGAGCCTGAGTCGGCGCGAGCACGGGAGTTTTCGCACCGCCGGGGAGGGAGTTGGCGGCGACGGACGGGACTAGCGTGGGTGCTTTCCGCCGCGGGTTTGTTTGTGGCACAAGGCGCGGAGCCCGGGTCCGCGGGAAGTCCGGAGC
The DNA here is from genome assembly GCA_964476125.1 of uncultured Verrucomicrobiota bacterium. Taxonomy (GTDB): domain Bacteria; phylum Verrucomicrobiota; class Verrucomicrobiia; order Limisphaerales; family CAIMTB01; genus CAIMTB01. Next base: position 8,355 of record CAYZAE010000214.1, read on the forward strand.
ACGTCTTCGCAGTGAAACGGCTGGAGGCCCGGCGCGCCCAGCAGGCGGCGGCTGCGTCGGATTACCGCACGTTTCAGGGGTTCCGGTTCACCGACCGCATTGAAGAGAGCGGCATCCGGTTCCAGCATCGGATCGTTGATGACGCGGGCCGCACCTACAAGGCGGCCCACTACGATCACGGCAACGGAATGGCGGTGGCCGATGTGGATGGCGACGGTCGATTGGACCTCTATTTCACGACCCAACTCGGGAGCAACCAGCTTTGGCGCAATCTCGGAGGTGTCCGTTTCGAGGATGTCACGGCGGCGGCGGGGGTGGGGTTGGCGGACCAGATCTCGGTGGCGGCCGGGTTTGCGGACTGCGACAACGATGGGGATCCCGACCTGTTCGTGACCACGGTCCGCCATGGCAATCACCTGTTCGAAAACCTGGGGGGCGGCCGTTTCCGGGACATCACCAAGGAAGCGGGCCTGGAGTATTCCGGTCATTCGTCCGGAGTGATCTGGGCGGACCTCGACCGCGACGGATTGCTCGACCTGCTGGTGACCAATGTCGGCAGTTACACCACCGAGGAGATCGGGCCGGGCGGGTATCACGTGGCGCGGGTGGATGCGTTTCAGGGACATCTCCATCCCGCCCGGTCGGAGAAGAGCCTGCTTTACCGCAACCTTGGGGGGCGACGCTTCCAGGAGGTGTCGAAAACCTGGGGGTTCCGGGATGTGGGATGGACCGGGGATGGGACCTTCGCGGACTTGAATGCGGACGGATTTCCGGAGGTGTACCTGGTCAACATGCAAGGGGACGACCGTTACTACGACAACCGGGGTGGGAAGGGGCTTGTCGAAAAGACGGCCAATTTCTTTCCGAAGACCCCCTGGGGGGCGATGGGGGTGAAGTTCCTCGATTTCGACCAGGACGGCCGGATGGATTTGTATGTCACGGACATGCATTCCGACATGACGCAGCCGCAGACGGAGAAGGCGCTGGCTTTCCGGTTGGAGGCGGAGAAGGAGAAGAGTGAGGCGTTCTGTCGGGCGCAGTGGCCGGAATCCTATTACCAGGGCTCGGCGAACAACGTGTTCGGAAACGTGCTGTATCGGAATCTCGGCGAGGGTCGGTTCGAGGAGATCTCGGATGCCGCGGGGGCAGAGACGTACTGGCCCTGGGGCGTGAGTGCGGGCGATCTCAATGCGGATGGTTTCGAGGATCTCTTCGTGACCGCGGGCATGGGTTATCCGTTCCGCTATGCCCTGAATTCCCTGCTGTTGAACGAGGGCGGCCGCCGGTTTGTGGATGCGGAGTTTGTGCTCGGGGTGGAACCCCGACGCGGGGGGCGGACGGAGAAGACCTGGTTCACGCTGGATTGCGGCGGGGGCGACCGAGGCAATCCGCTCTGCGCCGGATTCACCGGGACGACGAACATCCTGGGAACCCTGAGTTCCCGATCGTCAGCGATTGCCGACCTCGACAACGACGGGGATCTGGATCTGGTGACGAACGAGTTTTTCGACCGACCCCAGTTGCTGATCAGCGACCTTTCGGAGAAGCGGAAGGTGAACTCGCTGCGCGTGAAGCTGGTGGGCACCCGGTCGAACCGTGACGGCCTTGGAACGGTCGTTACGGTGCGGGCCGGCGGGCGGGTCTGGAACCGCTATCACGACGGCAAGTCCGGGTATCTCGGACAAAGCTCGACGCCGGTTTACTTCGGGCTCGGGGACACCGAAAAGGTCGATGAAATTCAGGTGACCTGGCCGTCCGGGCGCCAACAAAAGGTGGCGGGCCCGGTGGCGATGGGGGAGACGGTGTTGATCACCGAACCGGAAATGGATCGTTGATAGATGTTCCGGATCGGACCGAGTCTGTTTTCGACAGGATGGGGCATAACCTTCCCGGATCGGAAGTGGGCGGGGGCGCATCTCCAAGTTGTCGTTGAGGAAGTCTGCGACTCCCGCCGCGGGCCAAACCGAACGAAGGAGCGAGCTTGGCGCGTGGAGTGCGGCGATATGTCACCGCTTTGGATTCACCGCAAGTCCGGGACCCGACGTAGGCCAGCGCTCC
>CAYZAE010000215.1:0-10336 GCA_964476125.1 uncultured Verrucomicrobiota bacterium
ACCCACGACCCACGACCCACGACCCACGACCCACGACCCACGACCCACGACGCACCCCATGATCCCTTCCTCCCACCGTTCCCTCTCCGGTTCCGTGATAGCCGCCGCCGGCCTGCTGAGCCTGCCCGGCTCTGCGCTCGCCCAGTACACCGCGCCCCCGCCCCCGGCGCCGTTCCAGGGGTTCCTCAACGAGGCGCTGCGCAAGGACGACCCGTACATGAACGCCTGGGACATCCGCGGCTTCGCGCGGGTGCGCTACGAGATCCAGGATGGCCGCGGCATTCCCACCGTGCCGGGCTCGCTGGATTTCCGGGAACACAACACCGACAACCACAACGCCTATTTCCTGGAACTATTCCGGGTGCAAGCCGGCTACACCGCCACGTGGTGGAGCGCCCTCGTCGAAGGCCGCAGTTCGCTGGCGCAGGGGGACGAACGGTTCGCCTTCGCCGGCCCGCCGCGAAGCAAGGGGAAGGGTCCCGAGTCCGACACGATCGATCTGCATCAGGCGTACGTCACCCTCGGCAATCACAAGGAATTCCCGCTCTCGCTGAAGGTCGGCCGACAGGAACTGTCCTACGCCGACGAACGGTTCATCGGCTCGTTCATCTGGAACAACGTCAACCGGGTCTTCGACGCCGCCAAGCTGCGCTGGCAGAACCCCTGGTTCGCCGCCGATTTCTTCACCGGCATGCCGGTCGTACCCGTCGATGGCGCGTTCAACCACGCCAACGATTACGAGCATTTCTCCGGCATGTACGCCACCTCCACCAAGGTGCCGAAGCATGGACTCGATGTCTTTGTCCTGGCCCGGAACGTCGATGCCAACTCCACGAAATCCGTCTCCAACCCGCAGGCTCCGCTGCCGTCGCCTCGCGACATCTACAGTCTCGGGGTCTGCCTGCGATCCAAGCCCGGCGAACTGGGCCCCTGGGATTACTTCGTCAATGCCGTCGGGCAGCTCGGTGATTTCCTCGACAACCGCCCCGGCGCACCGACGCAGCGGCTCGATCACGAGGCGTACGCCATCATTCTCAACGGCGGTTACACCTTCACCGACTGCCCGGCCACGCCGCGGTTCGCGATCGAATACAGTTTCGGGTCCGGCGACAGCAACCCACGCGACGATTCGCACGGAACCTTCGAACAGCTCTACCCCACCGCCCACAAGTTCAACGGGTACGCCGACTACGCCTCGCTCCAGAACGCGCACGACATCCGTCCCATCCTGCAGTTCAAGCCCACCCCCCGGATGAGTGTCGCCATCGAAGGCCACGCCTTCTGGATGGCCGACACCAGCGACAGCTTCTACACCGTGGGCGGTCTGCCCCGGGGCGGCATCGGGACCACGGCCGGCAACGGCTACGGCATCAATCCCGGCTACAGCAGCTTCATCGGCACCGAAATCGATGTCATCGCCGGCTACGCGCTCACCCGCTACGCCAGTCTCGAGGCCGGCTTCTGCCATTTCTTCGCCGGCGATTACATCGAGTCGTCGCTCTCCAACCCCAACTTCGGCGCGCGCGACGCGAACTTCATCTACCTGTCCGCCCTGCTGAAGTTCTAGCCGGCTGCTGCCTTCCGATCCCAAGCCCGTTCCATTCCATGGTCCAACAGGCTCCGCCACCGCAACCGATCCCCCGCCCCACCGCGCCTCCCCAGGCGTCGGGGGTGCGGGATCTGCTGGCGGAACTGCTCGCGGAGCAACAGTCGCTGTCCGCCGTCGACCACTTCGCCCGCTGGCACGAGAACCATTCCAACACCCCTCAACCCTCGGGCACTCCCCTCACGCCGCGGTACCGCAACCTTCTCCCCGCCACCCCGCCGGGGCCTGGACAACAGTACGCCTTCGAGGTCGACCTTGATTCGTGCTCCGGGTGCAAGGCCTGCGTCACCGCCTGCCACTCCCTCAACGGCCTCGATCCCGGCGAATCCTGGCGCCGCGTCGGCCAACTCGTCCCCATTCCGAAACTCCGATCTCCGCACTCCGCTCTCCACACTCCGCTCTCCCCACCCCGAACTCCGAACTCCGATCTCCGATCTCCGACCTCCCCACTCCCCACTCCCTTCCCCGAACTGCGAACTCCGTTCGCAATCACCACCGCCTGCCATCACTGCGTGGAACCCTCCTGCCTCCACGGATGCCCGGTGCTGGCCTACGACAAGGATCCCCGCACCGGCATTGTTCGGCATTTGGACGACCAATGCATCGGCTGCAGCTACTGCACGCTGATGTGTCCCTATGAGGTGCCCCAGTATTCCAAGCGATTGGGCATCGTTCGGAAGTGCGATCTCTGCCAGGGCCGACTGGCGGTTGGCGAAGCTCCCGCGTGCGCTCAGGCCTGTCCCGGGGAAGCCATCCGGGTGAGGTTGGTGGAGACCGAGGAAGTACGAAGCCGGCTGGCAACGGTTTCCTTGCCGCAGAACGCCTCCGTAACGAATGCCTTTCTCCCGGATTCCCCGGATCCGGCCGTCAGCCTTCCCACCACCCGTTACCGGTCGAATCGTCTGCTCGGCCCCGACCTTCGTTCCGCCACCGCCGGGACACCGGAACCGGCACCCGCGCACGCTCCCCTCGGGGTGATGCTCGTGCTCACCCAGCTCGCCCTCGGCGCCTTCATCGTCGATGGATTTCAACGCTGGCAGGCCCCTCCCACGCCGGGAGCCTTCCTGGCGCTGGCCGGAACCGTGTTGCTGGGCCTGGGACTCGCCGCCAGCACCTCCCACCTGGGCCGACCTGCCCAGGCCTGGCGCAGCTTCCTGGGTTGGCGGACCAGCTGGCTCAGCCGGGAAATCATCGCCCTGAACGTCTTCCTGTTCGCCGCGGTCAGCCACACCGCGGGAGTCCTCACCCGCGGCTCCTGGCCCGACCTTCCGACTGCCCCGGCCACCGGTCTGGCCACCGTGCTGGCCGGCCTGCTCGGGGTCTACACCTCGGCCCGCGTTTACACCGCCACGCGCCGCGGGTTCTGGTCTCCGGATCGGGTCTTCCCCGATTTCCTCGGCACCGTGGTGCTGGCCAGCCTCGGCTTCGCCCTGACCCAACGGACCGACGCGGCGGCTTCCATCGCCCTGGCAGTCGCCCTCCCCACCAAGGTCGCGTTCGAACTGCTTCCCTTCGTGGCCAACCGTTCCTTGGACCCGGCCAATGCAGCGCGCTCGGAGATCGCGCCCTGCCCACCCTCCGACGCGGCCTGGATCCAACGTTCCGCAGCCCTGCTTCGCGGTCCCCTGCGCCCCCTCCTGGTCGCGCGGATCGCCTTCGCCGGAATTGCCCTGACGACGCTGCTAGGGAGGTGGATTGCATCGGATTCCTCCGTCTGGGCCTGGATGACGCTGAGCGCCCTGCTCGCCGGAGAACTCCTTTCCCGACGGCTGTTCTTCCGCGCCGCCGTTCCCGACCGCATGCCGGGCGTCGCATGAACTCCGGACCTTCCATCCTCTTCAACAACAGCCATCCCGAAACCGGGCCGGCGACACCCCAACGACTTGATCGCACCGAAGCCGAGTCCGCGCCCGGACCGTCGTTGAACCCGTCGCCCCGGCCCTCCGCCGATTCCTGGCTGCGGGCGTTCTCGGGGCCGCTGACCCGCGAACTCGATCGGAAGCCCGGCGGGTTCGGACTGGGCCAATTGCCCGCCCGGCTTGTCCCGGAAACCACCACCCGCAGCATCTGCGGTTTCTGTTCCACCGGCTGCTCGCTGGAACTGCACCTGCACGACGGCGCGGCGGTGAATCTTACGCCTGACACCAAGTATCCGGTGAACGTTGGATTCGCCTGCCCGAAGGGATGGGAGGCGCTCGCCCCACTCGACTCCCCGGATCGCGCCACCCATCCGCTGCTGCGGGGCTCCGATGGTCGGCAGCACCGCACCGACTGGGTGTCGGCGATGAACGAGTTCGCGCGGCGGTTCCGGGACATCCAACAACGCCACGGCCCGGATTCGCTCGCCTGGATCGGCACCGGACAGATCACCAACGAGGAACTCGCCCTGCTCGGCGCCCTGGGGAAATTCGGGATCGGGATCCGGCACGGCGATGGCAACACGCGGCAGTGCATGGCCACCGCGGCCACCGCTTATAAGGAGTCCTTCGGGTTCGACGCCCCGCCCTATACCTACGCGGACTTCGAGCAATCGGACGTGCTGGTCTTCGTCGGGGCCAACCCCTGCATCGCCCACCCGATCCTCTGGCAGCGGGTGCTCCAAAATCGGAAACACCCCGAGATCCTCGTCATCGATCCGCGACGCACGGAAACCGCCGCCGCCGCCACGCAACACCTCGCGCTCCAGCCCAAGTCCGATCTGACCCTGCTCTACGGTCTGGCGCACCTGATCATCCATTCCGGCGGAGTGAATCGCGAATTCGTCGACGCCCACACCACCGGGTTCGCCGAGTTCGCCGAGTTCGTCCGAAGCTTCACCCCCGATCGCGTCTCCCACGAAACCGGTCTCGGGGTGGGTGCCCTGATCCGCTGCGCCAACACCATCCGGCAGGGAAAGGCGGTGAGCTTCTGGTGGACCATGGGGGTCAATCAGGGACACGAAGCCACACGCACCGCCCAGGCGATCATCAATCTCGCGCTGCTCACCGGAAACATCGGTCGTCCGGGAACCGGCGCCAACTCGATCACCGGCCAGTGCAACGCCATGGGCAGCCGGCTGTTCTCCAACACCACCCAGCTTCTCGGCGGCCACGACTTCCGCGACCCCGCCGCCCGCGCCAAAATCGCCACGCTCACCGGCATCCCGGAATCCCGCATCCCCGACCAGCCGGGCTGGGCCTACGACCAGATCGTCGAAGGCGTGCGGAACGGCACGATCAAGGGGCTCTGGATCATCGCCACCAACCCCGCCCATTCCTGGATCCATCGCGACGAATTCAAGGAGGTGCTCCAGCGGCTCGAGTTCCTGGTGGTCCAGGACATGTTCGGCAACACCGAAACCGCACGCCTCGCCCACCTCGTCCTGCCCGCCGCCGGCTGGGGCGAAAAGGAAGGCACCTTCATCAACAGCGAACGTAGGTTCGGCGTCATCCGCCGCGTGCGCCGCGCCCCGGGCGAAGCGCTCAGCGACTTCGCCATCTTCCGCCTCGCCGCCCGCGCCTTCGGCTGCGACGAACTGTTTCACGAATGGTCCTCGCCCGCCGCGGTCTTCGGCATCCTCCGCCGCTGCACCACCGACCAGCCCTGCGACATCCGCGGCATCCACGACTACGACCATCTCGAGGCCGCCGGTGGCATCCAGTGGCCGTTCCCAGGCTCGGACAAACCGGACGCCGCCGACGCAGGCAGCACCCCCAACGTTGCAGCCAGCCCTTCGTTCCCGGACACCGAACGACGTCTGTTCGCCGACGGCCAGTTCTTCACACCCGATCGACGGGCCCGTTTCCGGTTCGCGGATCCGACCCCTCCGCCGGAGCCCGTCGACGATTCCTTCCCGTGGATCCTGCTCACCGGCCGCGGGACCAGCGCCCAGTGGCACACCAACACCCGCACCGGCACGTCAGCCGTACTCCGGCTGTTGTACCCCGCCGAGGCCTACGTGGAGATCCATCCCGACGACGCCGCACGGCTGGGGGTGGCTCCTGGGGACCGGATGGAAATCGCCTCGCGCCGCGGCCGCATGGTGGCGCGCGCGCTGGTCACCGGTTCCGTCCACCCCGGACAGGTCTTCGTGCCCATGCACTATGCGGACGTCAACGGACTGACCTATCCCGCCTTCGACCCGCATTCCCGCCAACCGGCCTACAAACACTGCGCCGTGCGTCTTTCCCCGATGCCCTCATGAATCCCACGGCTCCCCCCCTCGCCCCGCCGCCGGCTCCCACGGGGACGGTGTTCTCCACGGAACAGAAGGAGTATCTCGAAGGTCTGCTCGCGGGGATCGCCCAGCGCCGATTGTATCCGTACGTCGGACTCCTCCCCGACACTGGCATCCTCACTGCCAACCCCGGACAGGGTGGCGCCAACCTCGCCGCGCCAGCCCCGAACAACGCCCCGGCCGAGGAGACGATCTTTGGCACCCCGCTCTCGGAGGTCACCCGCCAGGAGCTTTGGAAGCACGCCGAGAACCCGCTGGATTCCTGGGATCGCGTGCTGGCCCACGCGCAGGCCGGGAATTTCCCGGACGCCGAGGACACCTTCCGGCTCCGGTACTTCGGGCTGTTCTACGTCGCCCCGGCCCAGGACAGCTTCATGATGCGCTGCCGCATCCCCGCCGGACAACTGACCGCCGTGCAATGGTCCGGGCTGGCCGATATCGCCGACGATTTCGGCGACGGCCACGCCGCCATCACCACCCGCTCGAATCTCCAGATCCGCGGCATCGCCCCGAACCATCTGGTCGATGTGCTCCTCCGACTCCACGGACTCGGCCTGACCGCCAAGGGCTCCGGGGTCGACAACGTCCGCAACATCACCGCCTCCCCCACCGCAGGCATTGATCCCCAGGAACTCCTCGACACCGGGCCCTTCGCCCACGCGCTGCATCATTACATTCTCAACCACCGCGATCTCTACGGGCTGCCCCGCAAATTCAACGTCGCGTTCGAAGGCGGCGGGAGCATCGACACCGTCGCCGACACCAACGACATCGGGTTCATGGCCGTGACCCTTCCAGCCTCCGTGCCCGCAGGCGTCCCCGGCACCCCCGACCTGGCCCCCGGCGTCTATTTCCGCGTCGAACTCGCCGGGATCTCCGGCCACCGCCAACTCGCCACCGACGCCGGGATTCTCGTTCGCCCCGCCGAAGCCGTGGCCGTCGCCGCCGCCATGATCCGGGTTTTCTCGGAGAACGGAGATCGCACCGACCGCAAGAAAGCCCGGTTGAAGTACCTGATCGATCGCTGGGGCATTCCCAAATTCCTGGAGGAAACGCGAAAGAAACTCGCATTTCCCCTACCCGAAGTACCCATCGATCGCTGCCAGCGCCGGCCCGCGCCGCTCAAGCACGGGCACGTGGGTGTCTACCGTCAGAAACAGCCCGGAAAGAACTACCTGGGCGTCGTGGTGCCGGTCGGCGTGCTGCGCTCAAAACAGATGCGCCGCCTCGCCGAACTGGCGACCCACTACGGCAACGGCCAGATCCGGCTGACCCCCTGGCAGAATCTTCTGCTCACCGGGATCTCCGACGGCTTCGTCGAAACCGTCAAACGGCAGGTGGTGCGCGCCGGACTGCATCACGAAGCGACTCATCTGAGTGGCGGGCTGGTGGCCTGCACCGGAAGCACCGGCTGCAAATGGGCGGCCACCGATACCAAAGGCCATGCCCTCGCCCTGATCGATTCGCTCCGACGCAAAGTGCAGCCCGACAAACCGGTGAACATCCATTTCACCGGCTGCCCCAACTCCTGCGCGCAGCATTACATCGGCGACATCGGACTCCAGGGGGTCAAGGTCGCCACCGCCTCCGGCTCCGGCGAGGGCTACCACGTGGTGCTCGGCGGGGGCAGCGGCGCGGAATCAGGCATCGGCCGACAGGTGTTCACCGGCATTCCCGCCAGCGAAATCCCCCCCCTGGTAGAACGGATTCTCCGCACCTACGCCGACCGACGAAACCCCGGGGAATCGTTCGTCGAGTTCACCCGCCGCCATGATCTGAAGTCCCTGCAGGAACTGTTCTCCTGATCTCTGCTCCGCCCATGTCCCTCCCCCTCACCTCCTCCCCGCCTCCAGCCACGGCAATCCCGCGTCCCGCCACCGGACTGCCTGCGGTCGTGCCCGTGCTTCCCGAATCCGCGCCGTTCACCGCGGAGCAACGGGCCTACCTGAACGGGTTCCTCGCCGGGCTTTTCAGTTACGCTCCCATCCCAGCGCCGCCCTCCGTCGGCTCAACAGGCGCAGCCGCCAGCCCACCGCTCCGGACGCTCACCATCCTGTTCGCCTCGCAGACCGGCACCTCGGAAAAGCTGGCCCGTCGGATCGCCAAGACCGCGGGCGGTCAGGGGTTCGCGCCCACGCTCCACGACCTCGCCCGCTATCCCCGCGAGCAACTCGCCACCGAATCGTCCGTCCTGCTCGTCGCCAGCACCTACGGCGACGGCGAACCTCCCGACGCCGCCCGCGCCTTCTGGCAATGGCTGGAAAGCCCCGCCGCCCCAAAGCTCCCGAACCTCCGCTTCTCCGTCTGCGCGCTGGGCGACTCCAACTACCCGCGCTTCTGCGCGTTCGGAAAAAGCCTCGATGCCCGACTCGAAGCGCTCGGAGCCCGGAGGATCCATGCCCGCGTGGATTGCGACACGGACCACGAACCGGTGTTCGCCGCCTGGCTGGGGGAATCGCTGCGGGAACTGGGTTCCCCGGACAGCCCAGCCCCGAGTCCCGGGATCACCTCGACCCGCTCGGCCACGGCCATGGCCACAGCCACGGTTTCTGTGCCCGATTCCACCGAATCGACCGGGCCCAGCCGCGAACAACCGTTCCCCGCGCGACTGAAGTCCCAGCACCTCCTGACCGCGCCCGGATCCGGCAAGGACGTGCGTCATTTCACCCTCGATCTCGCGGGATCCGACCTTCGCTACCAGGTCGGCGACGCCCTCGGCGTCTGGCCGTCGAACTGCCCGGACCTGGTCGATGCCGTGCTCGGCGCCCTCGGCTGCCGCGGTCATGAGGAAGTCCCGCTCCCGGAAGGCGGTTGCGCTCCCTTCCGCGACGCGCTGCAGGGAACGTTCGAACTGAACCGCATCCCGAAACCGCTTCTCCAGCTTTACGCCACCCGCACCGGCGACCCGCAACTCGCGAAGCTCACCGCTCCCAATGTGAACGGGGATCTCACCGAATACCTCCGTGGACGCGACGTGCTCGACCTGCTCCAGGCGCACCCCGAAGCCCGGCCGGAACCCGCCGACTTCGTCCGGCTTCTGCGCCGACTCCAACCCCGGCTCTATTCGATTTCCTCAAGTCCCCGGGTCACGCCCGACGAAGTCCACCTCACCGTCTCCATCGTCCGCTACGAATCGCAGGGACGCGCCCGCAAAGGAGTCGCCTCCACCTTCCTGGCCGAACGCTGCGAGCCCGGGGTTCGGGTTCCCATCTACGTCCATGAAAACCCTGCCTTCCGTCCACCGGCTCCCGACCGCCCGCTGATCATGGTCGGACCCGGAACCGGCATCGCGCCGTTCCGGGGATTCCTCATCGATCGCCGCGCCTCGGGTGCCACGGGGAAAAACTGGCTGTTCTTCGGCGACCGCAATGCCTCCACCGATTTCCTCTATCGCGACGAGATGGAGGCCTTCCAGCGAGACGGTTCCCTGCACCGACTCGATCTCGCCTGGTCCCGGGACCGCGAAGCCAAGGTCTACGTCCAACAACGCATGCTCGAATCCGCCTCCACCCTCTGGTCGTGGCTGGAGGAAGGAGCCGCCTTCTATGTCTGCGGCGACGCCTCACGCATGGCCAAGGACGTCGACGCCGCCCTCCACCAAGTCATCCAACAAGCCGGAGCCCGCACTCCCGACCAAGCCGCGCAATACGTTGACCAACTCCGCGCCACCTGCCGCTACTGTCGCGACGTGTATTAGTGGCATCCACGCCGGAATCGCCCAAGAGAGCGGGACGAACGCCCCCGTTGTTTCCACCACAGAGAGCACAGGGAGCACAGAGGCCAGAGGATTCGATTCGGGTGAAGCCTGACCCGGAGCCAGCACATCGGGCACTCGACATTTTCGGTTGAAGGGAGAAGAGACTTCCCGGGAATCCCGAGGGGATTCCGTCCCCCAGCCCGAGGTTGGGCCGCATCCGCGCAGACTCACCCCGGGAACCCGTCCCCGCACACACCACCCACCCAGAATGGGTTGCGCCCACCCGCCCCGCCGAGCCGCCGGAACCACAAGAACCCTTCCCCGCCTCCTCCGCCTTCCCCGCCTTTCCTCCGCGCCTCCGCGCGATTCCCTCTCCCAACGTCAGTCCACTCCCGGACCTGGCCCTCGCCCCCACCCCCAAAACCAGCGAGCAAACCATGATCTCATTTTGGGAACTTGGGAACGGTCATTTCTCGCAACGAACCGGATCACTGAAGACTCGAAAATAAATTCGGCCCAAAAAGAGCAAAGATCATTACTCCAGTAAAAAAAACAATACAGGCTATTCTTCCATAAGTTACCTCATCCCAAATGAGCGAACTCTCCCTTTCCGGATTGAGATGCTTAGCCCAAAAGCGACATCGCCACACCGCACAGCAATAACCCGCACAGAATAAAATCGCTATCCCAGTGACAGCGACCTTCACCGGTAATGCTTGGAGCTGAAAATCCGCCAAATCCTTGGCGAAGCCTATAGAGACCCCAATACTTTGAGCGACTGAGAAGCCCGTAATAATGTTAGCCAAGAACCATAGTT
>CAYZAE010000216.1:0-10145 GCA_964476125.1 uncultured Verrucomicrobiota bacterium
CCTTGCCCAGCCTCATTCCGCGGCATCCTCCAGGTCGGTGGTCCCGGGCGTCACCTCATCCACCACACCCGCCACCAGCCAGCGGACCGGACTGTGCTCGTCCCCGACCGCCTTGCGCGCCGCGGCACCGTCACTCGAGATGACCACGCGCTGGTGCATGCCCGCGCCATGGCTGTCGATGGCGATCTGCGGAACCCCCTCCGGCGTGCCGTCCCGCCCGATTGGCTGGCAGATCAATAGCCGCCACCCCTCGAAGCTCGGATGCTTCCGGGTGGCGGTAATGTTGCCTTCGACGCGCGCCAAAAACATGGGTTCAGTGAATCAGTCTCTCCTCCGCAATCTTATCCTCAGCCTTAATCCTCTTCTTAATCTTAATCCTAATCTTAATCTTAATCTTAATCTTAATCTTAATCCTAATCCCGCCCCCCCCCGATCAGAAAATCCGCAGCTTATCCACCATCACGCAGCGGCGGACGCGGGTGAACGTGCGGGGATTGCAGATGCCTTCGCCGGTGGTGGTCGCGATGCTGAAATTGGCGTAGCCTTCGCCGCCCACGCCGAGTCCGGCCAGGCAGGAACCGTTCTTCACGAACAAGGTTGTCTCCAGGGCCCGCGCCATCAGCGTCATGTTCGCGACGTCGTGCGAGTGGATCATCGCCGAGTGCTTGTAGCCGTGCTCGGACTTCTTCGAGAGCGCCACGCCTTCCTGCACCGACTTCACCCGGACGATGGGAACGAAGGGCATCATCTGCTCCTCTTCGACGAACAGGTGGTCCGCCTGCGTCTCGGCGAACAGAAGCTGGGTTCCCGCAGGAATCGTCGCCCCGGCCGCCTTGGCCAGCACCGCGGGGTCGCGTCCGACCAGATCCCGGTTCACCACCGGATGCGGGCAGCCCGCGCCCTGGCCGGCCGGGAACACGAAGGCCGCCTTGGTCAGCGCATCGACCTGGCTCGAGTTCAGCCGGTAGGCTCCGTTCCTTTCGAGCGCCGACATGAATTTGTCCGCGAACTGCTCCAGCACGAAAACCTGCTTCTCGCCGATGCAGAGCAGGTTGTTGTCGTAGGCCCCGCCGAAGATCACGCAGCGCGCGGCGTTCTCGAGGCAGCTGGTGCCGTCGACGAGCACCGGCGGATTGCCGGGGCCGGCGCACACGGCGCGTTTGCCGCTGGCCATGGCCGCCTTGACCACGCCGGGACCGCCGGTGACGCAGAGCAGTTTGACGTTCTCGTTCTTCCCGATGGCGTTGAAGGACTCGATGGTGGGCGGTTCGACGATGCAGGCCAGGTTCTCGATGCCCAGCTCGCGGTGGATCGCCTGGTTGAACACCTTCGCCGCCATCACCGCACATTTGTAGGCGCCGGGATGCGCGTTGAACACCGCGGCATTGCCCGCCGCCACCATGCTGATGATGTTGCACGCCATGGTGGGGATGGAATGCGTGCTGGGCGTCACCGCCCCGATGACCCCGAACGGCGCGTACTCCTCCAGCGTGATGCCGTGGTCGCCGCTCAGACCCAGCGGATTCAGGAATTCAACCCCGGGAATGCCCCGCTGGCCCTTGAGCTTCTCGATCTTGTGATCGAGTCGGCCGATCTTCGTCTCCTCGAGTTCGATCCGGCCCCACTCGGCCGCGTTCGTATCGCACAGGCCCTTGATGATCTCGATCACCTTGACCCGGCCGGCGACACCCTTGGCCGAGAGCTGGCCGTAGGCTTCGTGCGCAGCTTCACAGGCCTCGTTTGCGTCCTGGAAAACGCCAAAACGCCCACGGAATCCACCCTTCCCACCCGAGGCCCCGGCCCCGGTCGAGCAGGAGGAGGTCGGCGAGGAACACGTCGAACCCGGCTTCCCCGACTGTCCGAGGCGCGCCAGAACCTCCGCGACCACGTCGCGGATCAGACTTTCGTTGACCTGAGAACTCATGGCTTCAATCCCGATTCAATGCGTTGTCTCACCGTCACCCACCAACCCACCCTCCGACTCTCCACTCCCGGGGCCTAACCGCCGTTCGTCCGGGCGCAGTACACCGTCTTCCCGAACACATCGACGTTGTCGACGATGCCGATGATGACGGCGTCGACCGGCGCCTCGCGCATGCCGGGGGCCAGCCGGGCGCTGCTGCCCTGGCAGAACATCACCAACTCCCCCTGCCCTGCGCCCACGCTGTCGACGGCCACGATCGTGTTGGATCCGGCCTTGAACCGGGTCGGGTCCTTGTCATCCACCAACTGGGGCCGCAGCAGGAGCAGCTTGCGGCCGCTCATGCCGGGGTCCTTCTTGGTGCAGACCACCAGGCCTTCGACGCGTGCGAGGAACATGGATGCTTCTTTCGCGGTCCCCGACCTTCCCCGGCGGCGAACGAACGGAACGACCGTCCAACTCCCGGGAATCGTCCGCGAATCATGGATCACCGATCACCGATCCCTGATCCCCGGACTTCAATCGGGTCCCGCGACCGGGACGTTACTTCTTCTTGGGCAGAACCTGTTCGGTATCGGCGTGCGGACGGGCGATGACATGGACGCTGACCAGGTCGCCCTTGATGGCCTTGACGGCCTGGGCTCCGGCGTCCGTGGCGGCCTTGACGGCGGCGACATCGCCGACGACGGCGGCGGTGCAGAGTGCGTTGCCGACCTGGGTCATGGGGCCGGCGAGTTCGACGTTGGCGGCCTTGAGCATGGCGTCGGTTGCCTCGACGAGGGCAACCAGGCCGCGGGTTTCGATGAGTCCGATGGCTTGCTGTGGCATATTATTGGGAAATCAAAAGTCTTCTGGCTTCGCGTGCGACCACGAGTTCCTCGTTGGTCGGGAGGACGAGAACTTTCACCGGGGAATCCGGCGCTGAAATTTCGGCTTCGGTGGCCCGCACAGATTCGTTGCGGGCGGGATCAAGCCGGATGCCGAGTTGATCGAGATTGGCGCAGATCGCGGCCCGGATTTCGCTGCGGTTCTCGCCGATGCCGGCGGTGAACACGAGGGCGTCGGCGCCATTCAACGCCACCCAGTAACCGCCGATCCAGCGGCGCGCTTCGGCCACCAGCACATCGATGGCCAGCCGGGCCTTGGCGTTGCCTTCGGCGGCGGCGGTCGAGAGATCGCGGATGTCATTCGACAACCCTCCGCTCAGTCCCTTCAGTCCGCCTTCCTTGGAGAGCTGGCGCTGGGCTTCCTCGACCGAAATGCCCAGTGTTTTCACAGCATAGGGCAGCGCCTCGGCATCCAGGTCGCCCACGCGGTTGTTGTGGGGCAAACCCGACTGCGGGCTCATGCCCAGACTGTTGCCGATGGCGACCCCGTTCCGGATGGCGGTGATGCTCGAGCTTCCCCCGAGATGGCAGGAAATCACCCGCAACTCCCGTCCGGCCACTGCGGTCCGGCCGGCGTCCCGGTACAGGTTGGCCGCCCGCGACGCCACGTCCTCACGTCCCAGCCACTGCGCACTGCGTTCCGCGATGAACTTGTGGCTCGCCCCGTGGAATCCCCAGCGCCGGATCCCGATGGCATGCCAGCTCTCGGGAACGCCGTAGCGCATCATCGACTCGGGTGCGTACTGGTAGAAGGCGGTCTCGAAGAGCCCGATCAGCGGAACCCCGGGAAGGCGTTTGCCGAACAGGCGGATGCCCGCGATGTACGGCGGGTTGTGCGCCGGCGCCAGGCCGTTGTACGCCTCCATCGCCTGAAGCACCTTCTCGTCCAACGCCACGCAGCCGGTGACGTCCTTCGCAATCACGGTCTTGAACCCGACCGCCGCCAGATCCTTCTCCGACGTGATGTGACCCGCGGCCCGAAGTTGCGAGAGACACTCGTCGATCGTCCCGGCGTAGTCGGTGACCCGCTCGAAGCCGCCCTTGTGCAGCATGCGCTCCGCGCCGCTGTCCGAGAATTCGAACAGCCGCCACTTGAGCGACGTCGAGCCGAGATTGGCGACCAGGATTTTCACCGTTCGCGAAAAGCTTCGTTCGTGGTTTGCGTGCGTTCGTGAAACCGAGGGAACCCATGGCAGCCGTCGCGCCGGGCCGCTGCCCAAGGCGCCGCACAAAACGAAGTCCCGCGACTTCGACGGCGCCCCACGGCCCCAACCGTTCCGGGCCCGGGGCCATTCCCCGGCGTCCGGATTACTGCAACCACTTCCCGAGACCGCTCAGACCTTCGTGCGGCCGGGGAATGACCTGAACAGAAATGACCTGGCCGACGGACGAGGCCGCGGCGGCTCCGGCATCAACGGCCGCCTTCACGCTGGCGACGTCGCCGCGAAAGAAGGCAGTGACATAGCCGCTGCCGACCTTCTCCCAGCCGGTGAAGGAGACATTGGCGGACTTGAGGGCCGCGTCCGTCGCTTCCAGCAACGCGCAGAGACCCTTGGTTTCGATCATCCCGATGGCTTGTGACATGACAGTGGTGTGAGTTGAAAATGAATTGGGCGTTCGTGCTCTCCGGTGCCGACCTTACTTGGCCGCCTTCGGCGGTTCGCCGATGAATCCCTTCACGAGATCATCGTGGGGACGCGCGATGACGTGGGAACTCACCAGTTCGCCCACCTTCGACGCGGCACGCCCGCCGGCGTCGACCGCCGCCTTCACGCTGGCCACGTCCCCGCGGACGAGGATCGTGATCAGACCGCCCCCAATGGGAATGGTCTTCGCAACACTGACATTCGCGGCCTTCACCATCGCGTCGGTCGCCTCGACGCTGCCGGTAAAGCCCCTGGTTTCAATCATGCCGATGGCTTCGCTCATACGATTCTTGGGTTAAACTCTGCCTGGTTCGAAATGGGTTTCCTCGCTCTCGCCGGAAGGGCATCCGCCCCCGACGCCTTGCTTCACTTCAGCAATTCCACGGGGGTATCCGGCTGCAGGTTCGCTGCATTCCCCTCGTCGGTGTCGATGTGAACCTCCAGCTTGAAACTCGGATCCACACGCACCAAAAGCTTCTCGAAAACAACCCCGCAACCGCCGCCCACGCGCAGCCGCATGTTGTCCCCGTTCTTGACCCCGTAAAACGCCGCGTCCGCGGGACTCATGTGCACGTGGCGCAGGGCCCGGATCACGCCGTCCTTCATCTCGAAGAACCCCGCCGGACCCATGAGCATGCAACCCGGCGTTCCCTGGATGTTCCCGGACGATCGCAGCGGGATGTCGAAGCCCAGGGAAATGGAATCGGTGTACGCCAGCTCCACCTGATTGAGGCTGCGGCACGGGCCCAGGATCCGCAGGTTCGGGATCACCCTGCTCCGCGGCCCGATCAGCGTCACCGCCTCCTTCGCCGCGAACTGGCCGTCCTGATACAACCACTTGTAAGGCGTCAGCTTGTGGCCCGGACCGAAGAGCGCCTCCACCGCCTCCTGCGTCAAATGGCAGTGACGCGCACTCACGTTGACCAGCAGCGGACTCGGCCCGCTCGCCGCCTTGGGAAGCGGTTTCCCAAGTCGCCGATAAACCTCCTGTCGAACGAGGTGCTCGACGACGACTCGATGAAGCGTTGGGACAGCGGCAGCCATGGTCACTGAGTACGTCGGCTACTTCGCCAGAAACCTTGGCGAAGTCAACTCGGTTCTTGCAAAACCTTCCAAAATCTTCCAAACCCGTTCGTAACATTCCATGCAACCCGAGGCGCGCCAGCAAAAGATCGAGGAATTCCTGCACCGGACGGAATTCGCCTCGCTGGAAGAGCTCTCGGAACTGGTTGATGCCTCCACCTCCACGGTCCGGCGGGATCTGCAACAGCTGGAGGCCAAGGGAACCCTGCGGCGGACGCACGGTGGAGCGCGCCTGGTCAACCCCAAGTCCGACGAATTCGCCTTCGCCACCCGCGACACGCACGAACTCGACGAGAAGGAGTCGATCGGGCGGGCCTGCGCGGACCTGATCAAGCCGAACCAGAGCCTGATCCTCGACGCCGGCACGACGGTCTTCCACGTGGCCCGGCATCTGGAATCGAAGTCGCCCCAGATCATCACCAACTCGCTGCCGGTCGCGAACCTGTTCGCGTCGAACCCGCGGATCGAAGTGCTGGTGAGCGGCGGCGTGATTTATCCGCGTCTCGGCGTTCTCGTGGGACCGCTTGCGGTGGAGGCGTTCTCCAAGCTTCATGCCGATGTCGCAATCATGAGCAGCGGCGGGATCACGCTCGATGGGATCACGAATTCGCACGGACTGCTCATCGACATCCAGCGGGCCATGATTGCCGCCGCCCGGGTGGTGATCTTCTGCCTGGACCACACCAAGTTCGACCGTCGGTCGGTTTCCTTCCTGTGCCCCCTGGACGACGTGGACGTGATCGTGACCAATGCCGGGGCGCCTGCGCCGCTTCTGGCTGATCTTCGGGCACGGGGCATCGAGGTCGTGGTGGCTCCCGGTCCGGTCGGCCCAACGGGCGGTGCATCCACGAATAGTCGGTAGGGCGGCTTCTGCGAGGACGCCGGGCTTGAGGTCGATGTGCAGGGGTGGCGCGCCTGGTCGCAGCTTTCGATTCGCCGTCCCGTCTGTTACCGATGTCGGAGCGCCCACCGATGTCGGTTGCCCAGCCCGCGTTGAATCCAAAGCGGCGACATGTCGCCGCAGTCCATGCCGTCCAATCCGTCTTCCTTTCCCACAGTGGGCCCCGAGCGCCGACCAGTCGGAGAGGGGCCCCCGCCGTGGATGAGGGTGAAACAGCGCTTCACCGGGGCGTCCTACTTTTGTAAGTTCATGAAATTCCTCTTGGTTACCTCACCATGTCCGCCCCCATCCGCCCGCTGGAAGCGCCTGCCCCGAACCGGCGCCCGGGCGGGATCACCAAGCCCTTCCCGCGTGGAAGCTGGAAACGGCTGGGGCCGCGTGGGACGTTGGTCAGTCTTTGCCTTCCGTGGGCGCTGGGTCTTCTCCTGGCAATGCTGCCGCGATGCGCCCCGGCTGCGGATTCCACCATCGCCCTGAGCACGGCCGCGCGCGTCAAGGGCCTCCCGGCGTCCGAGGCGGCCAAGGGCATCCCGGTCCGGCTTCGGGGAACGATCACCTACCTTCACACCAACAGCTACGCCTTGTTCCTCAGCGACGCCACGGCGGGGTTGTACCTGGCGCCGGGACAACCCCAGTTCTTTCACGAGATCAAGGTCCGCCCGGGGCAGCGCGTGGAGGTCGAGGGCAAAACCGCCGCGGGCGGCTTCGCCCCGATCCTGGTCGGCCTCGAAGCCGGACACGCCCCCACCTTCCGGCTGCTCGACGACCCGGCGTCGGAACTCCGTTGGCCCTCCCCTGTCCGGATTTCCCGCGATCTCACCGCATTCGCCACGGTGGAGAATGCCTGGGCCGAGACCGAGGGAGTG
Source organism: uncultured Verrucomicrobiota bacterium (assembly GCA_964476125.1). GTDB lineage: Bacteria > Verrucomicrobiota > Verrucomicrobiia > Limisphaerales > CAIMTB01 > CAIMTB01. The sequence goes on from CAYZAE010000216.1 coordinate 7,305, forward strand.
ATTCGCTCGATCGAGCGCTCCAATGATTTTCCCGGCGATGACCGGGCGCGAATGCTGGTGGATTCCGGCAGCGACCGGTTCCGCGTGCTTCTGCCGGGATTTCCGTCGGGCACCGCCCTGCCGGAGTCCTGGGTGGATGCCGAGGTCCGGGTGCGGGGCGTTTACAGCTCCATCTCCAACGAACGCCGACAACTGATCGGCATGCAGCTCCTTGTGCCGGGCACCAATCACATCGAAATCACCCGGCCCGCCCCGGCCGATCCCTTCGCCACGCCGACAACCTCCGCGGGTGACCTGCTTCTGTTCCAGCCCCAGGCCACCCCCGAACACCGGCTGCATTTGCAGGGCGTCGTGACGCTGCGACGCGGCTCCTCGGGGTTGTTTCTCCAGGACGGAACCAATGCCGTGTGGGTTCGCACCCTGCGCCCTCCCGAAGTGAAGCGGGGTCAGAGTGTCGATGTCGTGGGCTTTACCGCCGCGGGATCTCCCGTCCCCGGTCTCGAACACGCCATCGTTCGGACCCGGGGCACCAGCCCGCTCCCCGCACCGGTGGAATACACGCCGGGCAGCCCCCTGCCCCCCTCTTTCGCCGGCATCCGGATGTCCGTCACCGCCCTGCTCGGGAACGTCGACAGCCATGCCGAGGGACTCGAACTCAGCCTTCACGCCGAAGAGGACGATCTCGAGGCCATCGCCCTGGGACCCGAGCTCAAGAACCACCTCGCCACCATCCCCACCGGCTGCCGCATCCGGATCACCGGCGTCTGCGCCCCACTGATTGTGGATGGCGACGGAGTCGGGCGCTTCCACGTGCTGTTCGACGATCCCTCGGATTGCGTCGTCCTGGAACGTCCCCCCTGGTGGAACTCCCGGCGTCTGGCCACCCTTTCGGTGTCGCTGATCGGGTTTCTGGTGCTCGGGGCAGCCTGGGGAATTTCGCTGGCCCGGAAAAACGAGGCGCTGCGAATCCAGGTCGCCGAGCGCCGCCGGGCCGAGGAAGCCGTGCGAATCGCGCATGATTCCCTCCGTCAGGCCAACGACCAACTGGAGGCCAAGGTCGCCGAGCGGACCCGCGAACTAAGCCTCGAGGTGGCGGAACGACGGCGCGCCGAGGACGCCGCCGCCGCCTCGAACCGCGCGAAAAGCGAGTTCCTCGCCAACATGAGCCACGAGATCCGCACCCCGATGAACGGCATCATCGGGATGACGAATCTGCTCCTCGACACCCCCTTCACCCCCGAACAACGCGAATTCGCCGGCATGACCCGCGGCTGCGCCGAAGGGCTGCTCACCGTGCTCAACGACATTCTCGACCTTTCGAAGATCGAGGCCGGGAAACTGTCGTTCGAACAAACCGACTTCGACCTCCGCGAATGCGTCGAAGGCGCCCTCGACCTGCTCTCCGAACGCGCCCAGGCCAAGGGACTCGAACTCTCCTGCCTGATCGATCGGGACGTTCCCCACCGGCTGCGCGGCGATCCCGGCCGGCTCCGTCAGGTGCTCATCAACCTCGTCGGCAACGCCGTCAAATTCACCGAACGCGGCGATGTCTTCGTCGAGGTGCTGCCTCTGAGCCGGGGACCCGACGGCATCCGACTGCGATTCGCCGTCAAGGACTCCGGAATCGGCATCGCCCCCGAGGTCGCCGCCAGGCTTTTCCAACCCTTCGAACAGGCCGAATCCTCCACCACCCGCCGGTTCGGCGGCACCGGGCTGGGCCTCGCCATCAGCCGGCGTCTGGTCGAAATGATGGACGGCTCCATCGGCGTCGAAAGCCAGCCCGGTCAGGGATCCACCTTCTGGTTTCAGGCCCGGTTCAATCCCCCCGAATCCGCAACCCCGCCAGCCAAGTCCGCGCCCGACGCTCCGAATTTCCCTGGCGCCCGGGTGCTCATCGTGGATGACAGCCCGACCAACCGCCGGATTCTCGAGTATCAAACCGCCGGCTGGCAGATGCCTCTCGTCGCCAGTGTCGATTCCGCCCTTCCCGCGCTCGCAGCCCTCGATCGCGCCACGGCGGAGAACCAACCCGTCGATGTCGCACTGCTCGATTTTCAGATGCCGGACATCGATGGACTCGATCTCGCCCGCCGGATCCGGGCCAATCCGGACCATGCCGGTCTCCGGATCATCATCCTCACGTCGATGTGCCACAAAATCGACCCCGCGAAGCTCCGGGAACTGGACATCTCCGAATGGCTGATCAAGCCGGTGAAACCCGACCTGCTGCAGGCCGCGGTGGCCTCGGCCCTCGCCCGTTCGTCCCGTTACCGTCGACCCGCCCCGGCACCAACCGCCCCGGCCGCCGACGCCGCAGCGGCTGTCCCGAACACCCCGGCGCCCACCCTCGCCGAGCGTTATCCGGCCTCCATCCTGATCGTCGAGGACAACGCGGTGAACCAGAAGATCGCCGTGCTTCTGCTCCGGAAACACGGCTACGAACCGGACATCGCCGCCGACGGCGTAGGAGCACTCGAGGCATACCGGCGTCGGCGCTATGACCTGATCCTCATGGACTGTCAGATGCCCGAGATGGACGGCTATGAGGCCACGCGCCGGATCCGCCAACGCGAGGCCGGTTCCGATCGCGCCGTCTGGATCATCGCCATGACCGCCAACGCCATGACCGGCGATCGCGAACGCTGCCTGGAATCGGGCATGGACGATTACCTCGCCAAACCCATCAACGCCCCCGCCCTGCGCGACGCCCCCCCCCCCGGCCCCCCCCCAACGCGGCCCCAACCCCCCCCCCCCCCCCCCCCCCCCCCCCCCCCCCCCCCCCAAAAACCCCCCTCCCCCCCCCCCCCCCCCCCCCCCCCCCCCCCCCCCCCCCCCCCCCCC
>CAYZAE010000217.1:0-9991 GCA_964476125.1 uncultured Verrucomicrobiota bacterium
CTTCGCCCCCCAACCCCGGGAACACCCACCCCCGTCTCTTCCCGCCCCCACGGCGAATCCAAAGCGGCGACTTGTCGCCACACTCCCCACTCCCGGTTCCCCACGCCCAACGCTCCGTTTGCGCTGCTCCGCGCCCGCTGGCATGGTCGCCCCATGCCCCAGCCCTTCGCCCGAACGGTTCGATCCCAACGCCTCGACTCCACCCTCGGCCGGTGGTTCGCCTGGGTGATTGGCATGGGACTGTGGGTGGGGGCTTCAACATCCCCCGCCAGCGCCGCCGAAAGTTCCTCGCTGCCGGGCTACGAGACACGGACTCCCAGCCGGGATGGCATCGGGAGGATTTTCCAGGGCCGCGAAATCTCCCATGTCATGGGACACGAGGGAGCCGACTGGCTGGAACGTCCGGAACGGATGCAGGAGGAACGCCCCGACCTGCTCCACCCCCTGCTGGCGCTCAAGCCCGGGATGGTGGCCGCCGACATCGGCGCCGGAACGGGTTATCACTCCTGGCGTATGGGCAAGGCGGTCGGCCCCACTGGCAAGGTCTACGCCGTGGAGATCCAACAGGAGATGCTCGACCTCCTGGCCGTCAACATGCCCGCCCGGGGCGTCTCCAACGTGGTCGGAATCCTTGGCACCCTCACCGACCCCAAACTCCCGACCAACGCCGTCGACCTCGTCCTTATGGTCGATGTCTATCACGAGTTCGATCATCCCTATGAAATGCTCGCCGGCATTGTGCGCTCCCTGAAACCCGGCGGCCGGGTGGCCTTCGTGGAGTTCAAGGGCGAGGATCCCAAGGTGCCGATCAAGACGCTCCACAAGATGACCGAGGCCCAGATCCGCAAGGAAGCCGGCTTGCACGAACTGGAATGGGTCGAAACCCGGAAGGAACTTCCCTGGCAGCACCTGGTGATCTTCCGTCGAAAATAGCGCCGCCGCCCCGGTCCATGACCTCTCCGGAGCCGGCCTTCGATCGACAGCAGTTCGCCGGGATTCTCCAGTCCCTGGCACGTTCCGGACTCTATCTCGGCACGTCCTCCTGGAAGTACCCGGGCTGGCTCGGCCAGATCTATTCCCCCGAACGCTACGCGTACCGGGGCAAGTTCGCGGAATCCCGATTCGAACGGTTGTGCCTGCCGGAATACGCCGAGGTTTTCCCCACCGTCTGTGTCGATGCCGCCTACTACAAGTTTCCCGACGACCGTTACCTCGACGGCCTGATGTCGCAGGTGCCGCCGGGATTCCGGTTCACCTTCAAGGTCACGGATGAGATCACCGTGAAGCGGTTTCCGAACCTGCCACGGTTTGGCGAGCGCGCCGGCCAGGCCAATGCCCACTTCCTCGACGCCGACCTCTTTCAGCAGTCCTTCCTCGAACCCTGCCGATCGTTCCAGGATCGGGTGGGCGTTCTGATCTTTGAGTTTTCGCGGTTCTACCCCGCCGATTTCGCCCGCGGACGGGATTTCGTGGAGGCCCTGGAAACGTTCCTGGCGAAGCTGCCGCGTGGCTGGCGGTACGGGGTGGAGATTCGCAATCGGAATTTCCTGCACCCGGAGTATTTCGCGGCCCTGGCGAGGCATGGGGTGACCCACGTGTTCAATTCCTGGGAGGCCATGCCCCCGCTTCCGGAACAACTCGCGATGACCGGGTGCATGACCTCCCCCGAATTCACCGCCGCCCGATTGCTGCTCCGACCCGGCCGGGACTACTCGGCGGCGGTCGAACGCTTCGCCCCCTACGATCGAATCCAGGAGGTGTATGCCGAAGGTCGGAACGCCGGGGCCCGGCTGATCGGAGCCATCGCCCGTCAGGAAGGGGGAAGTCCACGCACCGCCTATGTGTATGTGAACAACCGGTTCGAAGGGAACGCGCCGTTCACCCTGCTCGCCTTGCTGGCCGCGGCCGGACTGTTGCCGCCCGGAAACGCCCCGGCATGACTCGGGAAAACGATTCGTGGCTTGCGTGACCCGCGGAAGACCCGTGTCATCCCTTCGCCGATGGCATCCCGAAAACCAGCGCTGGGGTTCATCTTCGTCACCCTCTTCCTCGACATCTTCGGGGTGGGGCTGATCGTCCCGATTCTCCCTCGGCTGATCCAGGGCTTCGAAGGCGGCGACATAGCGGCCGCCTCCCACACCACCGGGATGCTGACCTCGCTGTATTCCCTGATGCAGCTGCTCTTCGCCCCGCTGCTGGGAAGTCTCTCGGACCGGTTTGGCAGGAGGCCCGTGATCCTCGCGTCCCTGCTGGGATCAGGCCTCGATTACATCCTGCTCGCACTGGCTCCGAACCTTGGCTGGTTTTACTTCGGCCGGGCCGTGGCCGGGGTTTCGGGCGCGAGCATCACCGCAGCGACGGCTTACATCGCCGATGTCACCCCGCCGGAGAAACGCGCGGCCGGATTTGGACTGGTCGGAGCGGCCTTTGGCCTGGGTTTCATCGCGGGCCCCGCGCTCGGCGGCGTGCTGGGTCACATCGACCTTCGGCTTCCGTTCTATGCCGCGGCCGCCATGTCCCTGATCAACTGGATCTATGGCCTGGTCATCCTTCCGGAATCCCTGCCCCCGGAACACCGACGCGCCTTCGACTGGAAACGCTCGAATCCCATCGGCTCCTTCGTGGCGCTCCGCCGTTACCGGACGGTCCTGGGGCTGACCGGCACCTACTTCCTGGTGAACCTCGGCCATCAGGTCTTCCCCAGCACCTGGGTGCTCTACACGACGTTCCGGTACCAGTGGAACGAACTGCAAGTGGGGCTCTCGCTGGCCATGGTGGGGCTGATGGCCGCCATCGTTCAGGGAGGCCTCACCCGACGGATCGTGCCGGCCCTGGGCGAACGGAAATCCGTGATCCTCGGACTCTCCATCGCCGTCGTCAGCCTGATCGCCTACGGCGTCGCCAGCCAGGGCTGGATGATCTACGCCATCATCCTGGTCGGATCCCTGGGAGGCATCGCCGGCCCCGCCGTGCAGGGCCTGATCTCGAAAAATGTCGGCGCCTCGGAACACGGATCCGTCCAGGGTTCCCTCACCAGTCTGGTGAGTGTCGCCGGCATCGTCGGCCCCGCCCTCGCCACCCGGCTGTTCGGGTTTTTCATCGGCCCCAACACCCCGGTCCAGGTCCCCGGCGCCGCCTTCTTCTTCAGCAGCTTTCTCATGCTGCTCGGCATTCTCTTCGCCCTCGCCGCCTTCCGCCGCGATCCGCATCCCGCCAACTGAAAACCCGGGGTTGGCCCGCGGAATCGCGTCCCAACCCCGGGCTGAAACAGGGCCTGCGGCGGGTCTCCCCCTTCGCCGCACTCCCCACTCCCGACTCCCGACCCCCGACTCCCTACTCCCCACTCGCCGAAGGCAAGTCACTTCACCGCAGCAACCTTCTCCCACTTGCCGGTGCGACCCGACTTCAACACGGAGTCGCAGATGTTCTGCGTCTCGAGCGCTTCGCGGAAGGTCGGCGAACAGGGCGTGCCCTCTTCCAGGGACTTCACGAAGTCGGCGAACTGATGCGTGAACGTGTGCTCGTAACCGATCTGCAGACCGGGCACCCACCAGTTCTTCATGTAGGGATGATCGCTGTCGGTGATGTGCAGGTTGCGCCATCCACGGACCTGGCTTTCGTCCTTGTGATCGAACCACTGCAACCGGTGCAGGTCATGGAGATCCCAGGCGATCGAGGCGTGTTCGCCATTGATCTCGAACGTGTAGAGCGCCTTGTGGCCGCGGGCGTACCGGGTCGATTCGAAGGTCGCCAGGGACCCGTTCTTGAACCGCGCGAGAAACGCGCAGGCGTCATCGATCCCGACCTTCTCGACCTTCCCCGAGAGGCTGTGCTTGCGCTCCTTCACGAAGGTCTCGGTCATGGCGTTGACCTTTTCAACGCTGCCATTCAGCCAGACCGCGGTGTCGATGCAGTGCGCCAGCAGGTCGCCGGTGACCCCGGAACCCGCCACCTTGACGTCCAGGCGCCAGAGCCCCGCACCGCCCTGCGGGAGTTCGGGATTAATGGTCCAATCCTGGAGAAACTTCGCTCGGTAATGGAAAATCCGTCCCAGCCGACCTTCATCGATCAGCTTCTTGGCGAGAGTCACCGCCGGCACACGACGGTAGTTGTACCAGACCGAGTTCCGCACGCCGGCCTTCTCAACGGCCGCCACCATCTTTTTGCCCTCGGGACCGTCCATCGACAGCGGTTTCTCGCACAGGATCATTTTCCCGGCCTTGGCCGCCGCGATCGCGATCTCGGCATGCACGTTGTTCGGCGCGGCGATGTCGATGACATCGATGTCCTTGCGCTCGATCACCCGGCGCCAGTCGGTCTCGATGGTCTCGTAACCCCAGTTGTCCGCGAAGGCCTGGGCCTTGGCGCCGTCACGGGCACAGATGCACTTCAGCACCGGCTCGTATTGCAGGTTGAAAAACTTCCCGGCCTGACGAAAGGCGTTCGAGTGGGTCCGGCCCATGAACCCGTAGCCAATAAGGGCGATGTTGAGCTTCTTCATGATGGAAAAAGGGAGCACCCACGTTAGGCCACGCCCAGCCGGGCTCCAAGGATTTCATTTCGTTCCGGACGTTGGATCCAGGGATCCCGAGGGGATCCCAGACTTCGGGATGCACCGGACCTGCGATGTGGCTTCCTCACGTCAGTCAGCCACGAACCAAAGCCAGCACCCGATCCACCGCCCGCACCACCCCCGGCGGCATGCCGCGGTCCGCGCGGGAGGCGACTTCTCGGACAAAAGGAAACGGCACCACCCGATCCTCCCCGAACCGCTCCCGCAGCAACCCCAGGTTGGTTCGCGTCACCAGACTCGGGCGTTCCGGAGCCATCACCACCACCGGCACCCGATCGCGGAGCCGGGGCGGAAGGGCTTCCACCGTCAAAAACACCTCGTTCAACATGCCCAGGCGGTTGGCCGCCACCAACACTACGGCTGCCCCCAGTTCCCGAATCAGCCCGCGGGAATCCAGAGCCTCCGCCAGCGGACTGAGAAGGCCCCCCGCCCCTTCCACCAAAACCCGCTCGAAGTCCATCGACTCCACCCGCTGAACCGCGTTCACCACTTCGGAAGCCTGAATGGCAAGGCCCGCCCGCCGCGCCGCTTCACGCGGCGTCAGGGCCGCGCGGAACCACCAGGGATTGATGACGTCGAGAGACAACCCCGATGCCGCAGCCTCCCGCAATTGAAGCGCGTCACCCCGGCCGCCGGAACACAGAGGCTTGAGGGCCGCCACCCGCACGCCCTTCGCCCGCAGACGCCCGGCAGCGAAAGTCGTGAACACGGTCTTCCCCACGCCGGTCCCCGTGCCCACCACCACGATCGTCCGCGGGGCTGCGGGAATTCTCCCGCCCGGGAGCGCGGATCTGGAACTCGGACTCATCCGGGGACTTCAGGCCAGCAGCTTGTGGATCACCTCGCCATGGACGTCGGTGAGCCGGAAGTCCCGCCCCTGGAACCGGTAGGTGAGGCGTTCGTGGTTGAAGCCCAGGAGATGCAGGAGCGTGGCATGAAGGTCGTGCACATGCACCCGGTCCTTGGCCACGTTGAACCCGAAATCGTCGGTCTCGCCCAGGGTCAGGCCCGGCTTCATCCCGCCCCCGGCCATCCACATGCTGAACGCGTTCGGATGATGATCCCGTCCGTCGCTGCCCCCCTGCACCATCGGCGTGCGCCCGAACTCGCCGCCCCACACCACCAGGGTGTCGTCCAGGAGCCCGCGCTGCTTGAGATCGGTGATCAACGCCGCGCACGCGCGATCCGTATCCCGGCAGTTCTTCTTGAGGTCGTTCACCAGGTTCCCGTGCTGATCCCAGGCCTCGTGGAAGATCTGCACAAACCGGGTCCCGCGTTCCACCATCCGCCGCGCCAGGAGGCAGCAGTTGGCAAAGGAACTCTTGCCGGGTTCCGCCCCGTACAGGGCCAGGGTCTCTTTCGATTCCCGGGTGAGATCCATGGCGTCCGGCGCGCTGGTCTGCATGCGGTACGCCATCTCGAAGGAACTGATCCGCGTGGCAATCTCCGGATCGCCCACCGTGTCCAACCGCAGCCGGTTCATCCGGTTCACGGTGTCGATGGTGTCCCGCTGCATCACGCCGTCGACCCCGGGCGGATTCGACAGGTAAAGCACCGGATCGCCGCTGCTGCGGAACTGCACGCCCGAATAAACGGTGGGCAGGAAACCCGCACCCCAGTTGGAATTGCCCCCGCTCGGTCCCTTCGAGCCGGTGCTGAACACCACGAAGCCCGGCAGATCCTGCGCCTCCGACCCCAGGCCATACAGGGTCCACGCCCCGAAGCTCGGCCGGCCGAAAATCTGGGAGCCGGTCGTCATCTGGCTCTGCCCGGGCGCATGATTGAACGCATCGGTGGCCATGCTGCGGACGATGGTCAGGTCATCCGCCACCCCCGCCAGGTGCGGCAGCAACTCCGAGATCTCCGCCCCGCACTGCCCGTGGCGCGCGAACTTGAACTTGGGTCCCAGCAGTTTGCTCTGGGGATTGATGAACGCCGCCCGGTAACCCTTCAGCAATTCCGGCGGCGGCAGGGTGCCGTCGAAACGCGTCAACTGCGGCTTGTTGTCGAACATCTCAAGATGGCTCGGCGCCCCGGCCATGAAGAGGTAGATCACCCGCTTCGCCCGCGGCTCGAAATGCGGCCGCTTCGGCGCCATCGGATTCTCCGGCTCCATCGCGTACCCCCGCTCCTGCAGGAGTCGACCCAACGCAATCGCCCCCAGCCCGACACCGCACTGATGGAAAAACCACCGGCGCGTCACCGCCTTCGGATCCCGGCCGACATGAAGATGGCTCTGGCAGTTCATGAGTTGAAAATCATTCCCGCGTGATGGCTTCGTCGAGGTTGAGCAACGCCCGGCTGACCGCCGTGTACGCCGCCAGCTGCGTCGGGGTCACGCCCGACGGCAGCGCCGCCGGGACCCCCGACCGACCGGAGGCCAGCTCCTGCGGATTGACCCAACCCTCCGCCAGTCGCCGTCGCTGGCGTTCGAGAAACTCCAGCAACTCCCGCCGTTCGCCTTCCGTTGGCGGACGGCTCAGCACCCGGCGAAACGCATGCTCGATGCGCGCGGCATCGGTGGCGCCCCCCGACTCCAGCGTCCGCCGCGCCAGGGCCTGCGCCGCCTCCATGAAAAGCACCTCGTTCAACGAGGTCAGAGCCTGCAACGGCGTGTTCGATCGCACCCGCCGCACACACGAGAAATCCCCGTTCGGCGCATCGAAATTCTGGAGCACCGGATACGGCACGCTGCGATACCGGAAGGTGTAGAGTCCGCGCCGGTACCGCTCCGGACCGGTTTCCTCGTTCCAAACCTTCGGCCCATAACTGGCGGGAGGCAGGAACAGAAAACTTGGGGCCGGGGGATTCACCGGGGGACCGCCGATCCGGGGATTGAGCAGGCCACTCACCGACAGCGCCACATCGCGCACCACCTCGGCTTCCACCCGGTAGCGGGCCCCGCGCGCCAGCCAGCGGTTGTACCGATCCCTGGCCAGCAATTCCGGCGTGGCACGCGCGGATTGCCGATAGGTCGCGCTATTCACGATCAACCGGTGCAGATGCTTCAGGCTCCAGGGCGCAGGCGCCCGTTCCTCGCCGGGAACCACCACCGTCGGCTCCATCAACTCCACTGCCAGCCAGTCGAGCAACTCGGGGTGCGACGGCGCGGGCGCCTGGGTGCCGAGATCCTCCGGGGTTTCCACCAGACCCGTGCCGAAATACTGCTGCCACACCCGGTTCACCACCGCCCTGGCCGTGGTCGGGGACCGGCGGTCCACCAGCCACCTGGCAAAGGTCAGCCTCGAGCTGTCCGCACCCTCCGGCAGGGGATGGAGAAAGGCGGGAACCCCGGCGTCCACGGCATCCCCCGGCTTCAACCAGTCGCCCCGCTTCAGCAGATGGGTCGGCCTCGGCTCATCCCCGGGGCCTTCATTCCTCCGGGGCAGAAGGGTCAGGGTGGGCGTTCCTTCCGGCCACTGGCGCCACAGGCCCTCGATGCGTTCGTTGGTCTGCCGAAACTCCGCCACCACTGTGCGCCAATACCCGAACACCGCCGCGACCTGCGCCGGACTCCGCCGTTCCCGGGGCAACGCAAGGATTTCCCGGACCGCGGCCGGCACCGGATCCGCCACCACGTTCGTCGCCCGGGTCACGCTGATCCGCCATCGCCCAAGATTGTGGTTCTGGTTGTCGTCCGAATTGTCCCCGCCGTGGTTCTGTTGCAGCCGGAAGGTCAGCACCGCTCCCTGCGGAAATTCCACCGGCCGCTCCGGCACGAAAACAGCCTGGCGCGCCACATTCCGCCGACCTGGCCCCGCATCAATGCCCCAGGCGGTGTCGCCGTTGCCATCGATGGCATAGGCCACCGGCCCGTAGATCCGCTTGTCGCCTCCCTCCCGTTTGCGGCGCTCCGACTGAAATTCAGGCTCAAGCAGCTTCGAGTCGTTCGAGAAATCCGCCGTCGCCCGCACGAACTTGACCTCGACCTTGTTCGTCGGATTCGACCGGTCCTCCGCCGTCACCTTGAACTCGCTCAAGGCGGCCATGCCCAGAATCGACCGGCCCGGACCGTGGCAGGGAAGTTCGGGATCCGTGAGATGCTCGAACCTGAAAGCGCCAATCGACGGCAGGGAATTGGTGCCCCGGAAGGTCGCCGTCCATTGCGTGGGCGCGTAACTCGCCGCCCGGATCGAACCATCCGGGTAGTAGTAAAACCGTTCCCCGTTGTCCCCGGTGTTCACCGAGGGCACAGGTTCCCAGTCCGGCTGATCCTTGCGAATGGCCTCCTCCCAGGCCGCCATCCGGGATTCCCAATCCGGCGTCCGATGACGGAGCCCCTCCTCCAGATCCCCGATCTCCCGACGAACGTTCGCGATGAGACGCAACTGTTCCGGGCTGTGCGCCACGGTGGAGGCCTCGTGGTCGTTGTTGAGGAACGCGAAAAGGCGGTAGTACTCCTCCTGCTTGAGGGGATCGAACTTGTGGGCGTGACACTGGGCGCACTGGATGGTCAGCCCCAGGACGCTCTTCCCGATCGCCTCCATGCGGTCGAACATCGCCTCCATCCGGAATTGCTCGGGGTCCACCCCGCCCTCCTCGTTCAGCATCGCGTTGCGCAGGAAACCTGTCGCCACCCGCTGGTCCTGCGTCGCCCCGGGCAACAGATCGCCCGCGATCTGCTCGATCACGAACTGGTCGTACGGCAGATCCCGGTTCAATGCGCCCACCACCCAGTCCCGGTAAAACCAGATGAACCTCGGTTTGTCCTTCTCGAAGCCATCGCTGTCCGCATACCGCGCCGCATCCAGCCAGTGGCGCCCCCAGCGCTCTCCATGATGCGGCGACGCCAGCAACCGCTCGACCGCCCGCGGATAAGCCTCTCCCGTCCGGTCCGCCACGAAGGCATCCACCTCCTCGGGCGTCGGCGGCAATCCCACCAGATCGAAATGGAGTCGCCGCAACAAGGTCACCCGGTCCGCCTCCGGCGACGGTTTCAACCCCTCCTTCTCCAGCCGGCCACGGACCAAAACATCGATCGGCGAATCGCCCGCGAGTACGGAGGTGGACGAACCCTTCACCTCGGGTCGAACAGGCGTCTTGAAAGCCCAATGCTCCCGCGCCGACGCGACACCCTGCCCTGTTCCGACGACGGGCTCCACGGCCGCGGCCGGCAGGATCGAAAGACAACTCATCCACCCAACCACCAACGCTCCCCAGGCGCCCAGGCCATGCCCCAGCCGTGTGTTCGAGATCCGGGATTCCACGGCCGAGACTTGTAGCACCGCCCCCCGGACGTGACCAGCGAAGCATTCCCCCTTTGGACTGCGGCAGCCCTCTGCCGCTTTTCCTAACGCTCCCTTCGCCCCCCACCCCGGAACACCCACCCCCGTCCCTCCCGCCTCCACCGAATCCAAAGCGGTGGAGGGCCACCGCACTCCATACGCCTTTGGACTGCGGCAGCCCTCTGCCGCTTTT
>CAYZAE010000218.1:0-9872 GCA_964476125.1 uncultured Verrucomicrobiota bacterium
CCATCGCATTCATCTCCTCGCCGCGCCAGCCCTCGGCGTTGAAGGGCCACCAGCCGTCGTACCACATTACATCAATCGGGTTGAACTTCGTGACGAGCTCGCGCAGGCGGGCGAAGGTGTTCTCGATGAACGTCGCGTAGGCGGCCTTGTCCTCGAGGGCGGCCACGCTATCGGGCTGGTCGGTCCAATTATTGAGGCTGTGGTAGAGGCCGATCCGCAGGCCGCGCTTGCGGGCGGCGGCGACGAGTTCGGCGACGAGGTCCCGTTTCGCGGCGGTCTTCGCCGTGGAGAAGTTGCTGAGGGCGGTGTCGTAAAGGCGGAAGCCGTCGTGGTGCATCGTGGTAAGCACGACGTACTTCATGCCGGCGCGTACAGCCAGATCGCAGATCGCGGCGGCGTCGAACTTCTCAGCGGTGAAGCGGCCCGCAAGTTTTTTGTATTCGGCGATGGGAATCGCCTCCTTGTTCATCACCCACTCGCCGCGGGCGAGGAGGCTGTAGAGGCCGTAGTGGATGAAGAGCCCGTAGCGGGCCTCGGGAAACCAGTGGGATGTTTGGGTCATGAGTGAGCGGATCCACCTTTTCGAGTTAGGTAGAAAGTTAGTCTGGGGCTGTGTTTATGTTGGGTTGTGATTTTGGGTTTGTCCATCCCCGTCGAAGGGAGGGCGTAGCCCGACCGCAGACGGGGATGGGATCAGTTTCATGGGGGCATTCGTGGGCTGAACTTGTCGCACGCTGCCAACTGCATTCTCGTCTTGCGGGAGGCCTTGAGGGACGCAGATCGTACATGGGGTCGGGCCCGGGCGCGAGGGGGGCGGGATCCCGTGTTAGAAGCTGGCGCCTCACAGACGCGCGGAGATTCTTTCCTACAACGCCGCGTTTCTTCTGTTGGTCTTTGTCGAAGCGCGGTCTAATTTGTAGCTTCGCGAGGCATCATGAAAATTCCCGCAAATGAACGGATGGTTTTGCAGTTGATCGGGAGTCGCCGCGCAACCAGCCAGATCCACCTGGCGCGGTGCCTCAAGTCCCCGGGCAACACGGTCCACGGCGTGATCCGGCGCCTGCTCAAGGACGGGCTCATTCAATCTGAACGGACGGAAATTCATGGACGTGGCCGACCAATTCAGCACTATCGCCTCTGTCGAAGCGCCCCCGTTCTCGCTATTCAATGGCTCGGTTCGGTATGGCATGCCGGGGTGTTCAGGGATCATGAAGCGGTGGGTCGCATCCTCAGCCACAGTTCTCCGTTCGTCAAAAAGCCCGGCGAGGTCCTTCAAATTCTGAAGTTTGTACAGACGATGGCCCTGCGTCGTGCCCGGTTGTCGCGGGCAAAATTGGCCGGGGCCATCCTCGAGGTCAACGCCGTCAAGACGGAGGGAGGGCGCGTGCTTTCCAGTTCGGTCATCCCTTGGGTGCGGGAAATCTCGGCGGAGCGCCTCTCCACGGCGCTGGGCTGTCCCACGCAACTCGCCGTGGAATCGCCGGTGGCTTCCGCAGAGTTGCGCCTCCGTGTGCCGGAGGGGATTCGCAGCCTCGTGGTTTTCAACGTGGGCGATGGCGTGAGCGCGCATGGGCTTGGCCTCGACGATACATGGGGTTCCACTTGCAGGTTTTACGGCGAACTGGGGCATGTCGTGGCCGATCCCCGCGGGCCATTTTGTGGTTGCGGAAACCGTGGTTGTTTGGAAGCGCTGATTTCCGGTCCCGCCCTCATGCAGAAACTGGCGGCCGACCTGCGGCATGGCATCCAGACCAAGATGGCGGCGGTTCTGAACAAAACGCCGGATGAATATTTTTCCCAGCTGGAGGCGTTGGAGGCGGCGGGCGACGACCCGTACGCATGCGCGGTCACCGAGGATTTCATCGAGCGTTGTGGGTGGGGTGTTTCCCTGGTGGTCAACCTGCTGCGGCCGGACGTGATCGTCCTCGGGGGTTACGGTCTGAATCGCAGGGCAGGCTGGCGGACGCGGATTTTGAATGCCGCGCGCAAGTTAACACTACCCAGCGCGGCCGCCGGGTTGCGCCTGGAGTTCCCACGACTGGAGGTGGAGGACCACCTCCAAAGCCTTGCCCAGGCCTTCAAATTCCAATCGCAGGCGGGCGGGCGGGTTCGGCGCGGTTCATCGAAACATTCCCGTCGCCGGTCGTGAAGCGCCGTCAGCCGCCCGACGGCGTTCCCGCGTGCAGAGAGAAGGCCCGCCACGGGTCGCGGTCGGGATGGGAAAAGCAGAACTCCGCCTTCCCGCTTGCGCAGTAGAAGATGGCGGCGAATTCCGTTTCGTATTTCAGAGGGTCGTCGTCGCCATGGCGGCTGATGGCGCCCGGACGGCCGGTGTGGGCAAGGACCTGGCGCAGGAGCGCTGCGTCTGGTTTGCGCCCCGCTGTCAGGCGCTCAATCGCCTCAAAACGCTGGGTCGATTCCGCGAGCGAAGGGGGATGGTTGATGCGGTAGGCGGACATCTCGGTGCTGCAGGAATGGTTGGTGCAGTAGAGGGGGTCGCCCCGGCCCCAACGCATACCCTGGATGTTTCCAGCCTTTTCAATGATTGCAGCACTGCCGGAGCGGTCCACGAGTGGGACGTTCGCGCCCCAGGGGGGGATGGTGATGTCCTTGAGATAGGCGATCGCCTCGGCAACGGTGGTGGCCTTCGAGAGCACGTAGCGATTAACCACATGCGGGGAGAGGACCTCCTTTTGAGGAGGGACGTTGGAGGAACAACTTGAGCCGCCGATGGCCAGGCCCGCTTCATTGACGCCACTTCCGCACCAGACGGTGCCGGGCATGGTGCTACCCAGGAAGGCGGGGGCACCCTGGGGACGAAATAGGCGGATGCCGGAGTGATGGCCTTCGTGCGCGGGTAGATCGTTCGTCTTTGCGAGCAACGGGCCGGTGGGGGTCCGCGGGAAGATGATGTTGGTGCAGCCCTCGTTTCCCGCCCGCAGGATGGCGTAGAAATTCATCAGGTAAATCCAGCGAAAGGGAAAACCTGACCCTTCGGCGATGCCGTGGATTTCCTCGATCAACTCGGGACAAAGGCTTTCCGTACAGCGCATGTGTTGCTCGCGGACCCGCTCGAACTTCGCGTCGTCCCAGTGCCGAAACCCCTTGGTGAGGTAATCCAACATGGTGCCGATTTGCAGCGCGGTTGCCCGACCGAGCTGTACGCCCATCTCGTGGTGGCTGCCGCTGGTTTCGACATAGAACATAAGATCCTCCTTTAAATATCAACGTATCCGGTCATTCCCGGGCCAACTCAAGCCAATACACGAGCGCCGGCATGTCGGGACTCACGGCCACCTGGATCCGCGCCTGCCCGCCCTCCTCCTGGAAAGCAACCGGGCGATTGTTGAGCAGCTCCGTGATCCGTTCGATGCGTTGCCCGCGGGGCAGCGTCAGGACCATCGGGAAAGCGGTGGGTTCCCGGAAATAGGAAACCACCACGCCCATGAAGCAGTCTTCGCCAGCCAACGGGAAAAATTCAAAAGTACAACGATCACGGTGATCGTAGGGCCGCTGCCCGCGCATGGGCACCTCCGGCGGCCAGTTTTCCACCCGCAGCGTCGGCGGGCCTCCAGCAGCCCACAAGGCTCCCAGGCCCACCAGTTCCCGAGCGCGGTTCAGCACCGCGGTTCGGAACTTCGGGTGCATGACCGTTGGCGAGGGAAATCCCGCGAACCAAAGCACCCGGCCTTTTCGGCGCAGGACCGCCACGGCCGGTTGGCCGGTGGTGCGATCGTTCGGATCGGTGAACTCCGCCAGCACCTCGGCATCCGCGGGGAGTTTGGCATCCACGCAGTGGTTCAGTGCCTGGATGGGCGTGTGCGCCCCGTCGCAAAACGTCGCCGCGCCCCGTTCATCGAACGGGAGCATCCCCTCGGTGAGGGGGCAAGGACGGAGAAAACGGAAGGGCCTGGTGCCTTCGGTCCGCCCGGTGACGTGAATGCCCAGGGTCTCTTGCAGGAAGGACCGGCTCAGAGGTGCGCCGGTCTCGTCGGCGCAGCCCAACTCGCCGAGCACAACCCAGTTGCCGCCGCCCTCGAGGTGGTCGCTGAGCCCCCGCCGCTGTTCGGTTGAGAGGCAGTTGATCTCCGGCAGCACGAGCGCCCGGCAGTTCGCATACCTCGTGGGATCGCGCAGGGCGCGGTCGGGGAGGTAGGCGTAGGGGAGGCCCTTCGATCTCAGGGAGGCGGTCACCGGCAAAACTCGCGTGGCGTCGTAGTTGGACGCCGGCAGGTTGGCCGGAAGGGGATGCGTGTAGATCTCGGTTTGAGTTCCGTGAACGACCGTCGCGAAATCCAGCGGGGCAACCTTCTCGAAGAACGGATCGCACCGGAAGCAGTTCTCGTAGGCTTTCTGGACCGGGGAAGTCCGTTGCAACTGGTAGGTGTAGGGGATGATGTGGTTTACCCCGCAAGCAGGCGGGACGAGGGCGGTCCAATAGCCGTCCGCCTCCCCGAGGGGACGGGAAAAAGTGGCGTGTGAAAAACCCTGGGGAACGATCAGGGCTTCCCCCCCGGGGGGGACGAGCCCGCGCAGAAAACGACACCACTCGCTGAGGTACACTTCCGGCGGATCGAAATGCCGTTCGTGGAAGGTGTAGTAGGGGTCGGTGCAAAGCCCGTCGAGCTCGTTCACCATGCTGGAGAGATCCACGCCCGTGAACCAGGGGTTGAGCCAGAGATCGGACGCGGGAGAGGCCTGGAAGATAGATTTCACCCCGGGATTCGCCGCATGAATCGCGGCGGTCATCTCGCCGTGGACGCGGTTCCAGCGTTCCAGGCGCCACTGGAGGTAGCGGCGCCAGCGGGCATCCTTCCAGTCCGCGGCTACGGGTTCCAGCTTGCACGGCATCTCCCCGCCGACCTCGCGGTCGTAATCGCCGCGGCAGGCCGGGCAGTAACAACCGGAGAGCAGGAGGGCCTCATCGTTAACGAAGATCCAGCGCACGGCGGGAAGGGGGGCTAGTTCACGCAACTGCGTCAGATATCTTTGCTTGAATTGGGGATGAAACGGGCAGCCCCAGTTTGAGGTGCTCAGGCGGTCCTGATCGAGTGCCTCGGTGGCCAGCACCAGTCGCTGGGCGGGATGGTCCGCCAGGTAGGCCTGCTGGTCCTTGATGTAGTTGGTGCACATTCCAACCGAGAGGCCGTGGGCCACGGCCCGCTCGCACAAGTCGCGGGCCACGCCTTCCTGTCCGATGCGCGGAAAGATGATCACCGAACGGTATCCTTTGCGCGCCACTTCCGTCACATCCTCAAGGATCCGTTCATAATGCCCCGTGAAGTCGCACAGGAAGGCGCCTCTGACGATGCGGCGCTGTGGCGTCGATCGGGACATGGAACTCAAGTGGGGCATTCGCAAAAGACCTTCAAGCTATTTGTATCGGTTTTCGAGAATAATCACATTTACGTTGCAAAACACTTTTTCATTTGCGAAGGTGACCCAGTTTTGAGGTGGGTACCAACTGTTGTCAATCCATTCGACCTTTCCCTCCAACGCGTGCCATGCATCGTTGCTCAACCCATCTGGCCGTCACCCCCGGCGTGACGACGAGAGCGGGATCTCGTGCGGGCTTCACGCTCATCGAGCTTCTGGTGGTTATCGCCATCATCGCGATCCTGGCGGCCCTGCTGATGCCGGCGCTCAAGAGTGCCCGCGAAAAGGCCCGCCAGATTGCCTGCATGAACAATCTCAAGCAGGTGAGCCTGGCGGTGGGGTTCTATACCTCGGATTTCGATGGCAGGTATCCCCAGGCCTATCTCGAGGATCCGCCCGGTGTCTGGTACTTTATCAGCGCCAAGCTGGTGCATCTCGGCTACATGCCACGGCAGGACGACGACCTGTCCAAGCGTTACCTGATCTGTCCCTCGACGCCTGGCTCCACCCCTCCCTTTGGCCGCTACACCATCGCCTACAACAGCATCTACCTGTTTGGAAAATCCACCTTGGACGCGCCCAAACGGACGGGGGACATCCGCGACACGGGAGCCACCTGCATGTGGTACGATGGGGAAACGGCGGACCCGGGCAGTTCCTATTATGTGTTTTGGGGAATGAACGAACCCCTGTCTGTCTACGGCTATCCTGTCTTCCGCCACAACAATGCCATGAGCGTGGCCTACTGCGATAGCCATGTCGCGAGCCTCACCCGGACCGAGTTTCAGAAAAGCGGGGCGACCAACGGCCTCCATACTTTCTGGACCGGCAAATGATCACACTTCTTAAACCAAACCGCTCTCACGAGAATCGTTTCATGAAAACATACGCCCTTGCCTTCGCACTGATGGGTTTTGCTTGCCTGTTGCCCGCCGTCGCCGAGGAACTCCTGCCCGATGGGGGGTTTGAGGATGTGACGCAGGCGGGTGGGCTCCGGGGGTGGCGGGTCAACGCCTCGGCCGGTTACCCCTTCGAAACCGTGGAGGTGATCCGGGGCGATCCCCGCTATGTGCGTTCGGGCGACTCGTCGGTGAAACTGGTCCAGATGGGAACGGATGAAGGCGGGAAGGGGAAGTTTGGCCATCTCTACTCGAATGCCAGTGTCCCTGTGAAAACCGGCCAGCGTTACATCCTGAGCTTCTGGGCCAAGGGGAAAGGTGAGGTCCGCGCCTGGGTGTACAACTACAAGCTGGTGGAGGGGAGTGAGGGGTACCATTTGGGACAAGACCTCCTCGTCACCAACCGCGAGGAGTCTGAAGGAAATGCGGGCGCTTACTTCCTGGAGGATGAGAATCAATGGAAACAGTGCCGCTTCACCTGCCCGGTGAACGAAGCGGTGGTGGTGGCCATCCGCCCCGCCATCGTCGTACATGGCACCATTTATGTCGACGATGTCACGCTCGAAGAAACCACGGAAAAGATCCCGTGAGCATTGACGGCTTGTCTTGCGTTATGAAACAGAAAAAAAATATCATGAATCCAATCCATCGTAGGCTTATCTCACTGCGTTATCTTGTCACCGCGCTCGTGGTTTTTTGGATAGCGGAAAGCGGGGCGGCCGCGCCGGCTCCCCAAACCGGTGTGCGGCGCAACCTCATCACCGTCACGCCCACGGCCCACGCGCCGCGCGTGGACGGGGTGATCAACGAAGGGGAATACTCGGCGGTGGTATCGGGCATGCTGGACCTCAAGTCCCAGGACCTCTACCCCTTCCCCTGCACCGTGCGTTTCGCCGGTGACCAGGACCGGTTCCACCTTGCGCTCCAGGTGACCCTACCCCCCGGCTACCAGGCAAAGCTTCCGGGAAAATCTCGTGACGACCCCGCGCTGGTGACCGCCAAGGATGCCTTTTATGTATTTCTGCGTCCCGATTCCGAAGCTGACAAAAAAGGGTTCGAGGGGGTCTATCTCGTCATTTCGCCCAACGGCAACCTGTACGATGCCTGGGAAAAGGTGGATTGGCAGAAGAATTTTTGCCAGCGCGACGCGTCGATGAACGCGAACTGGGTGACTTCCTCCAAGATTGAGAATGGGGTGTGGTCTCTCGAGGCGAGCGCGCCGTGGGCCGATCTCCGCCTCCCTCCTCCGACGGAGGAACGACGTTTCTTGATCTCTTTCGCTTGCAATCTGCAGGACCGCCAGATCGCCTGGCAGACGCATCTGAACTGGTTCGACCATTACCAGGCCTTCGGGCATTTGCGTGTGGCGCGCGGCGGCCTGAAGTTCGGTATCCGCTCGCTGGGCGAAATCAGCCGGGGGATACTTGCGCCCAACTTCGACCTCGAGAATCCGGAAAGCGGCAGTCTGCCATTCGAACTCACGTACCTGGTTTCCACGCCGCGCATGGTGGCGGGCGAGGTGGGGACCTGGATTTTCGATGTGCAGACGGGTGCGGGACAAAAGCAACTCCTGCGCGACAAGAGCGTTCACTTCTGGAATCCCGCCGGCACTCTCAAGCCCGGCGAAAAGCAAACCTTGAAGGAAACCGCGCAGTTGGCCACTCCCCGCTACTATGTCCTTGAGGTGGAGGCACAGTCCGGGGGCGTTCCTGTCTACTACCAGAAAATCCCTTTCAACTACTCGCCGCCCCTGGTGGCCACCCTTGACCCGATTCCCAGCAAGGACCTGATCGAGGCGCGGGTGGCATTCCAGGGTGCCCGCGAGGATGAACGCGGAAACTTGGAGATTCAGATCAAGGACGCCACCGGGCGGGTGGTGGTTTCCCAGGTCGCCCCGGTGAAGGGCGAGGAACTGGTGGTTCCCGTTTCCATGTCAAAAATGAAACCCGGCAAGTACGCGGTTGATTTTCGGTTGAAGGGCCGTGACGACCGGCTTGTTTACACCTTCACGGAATCCTTCACCAAGTGGGAGACTCCCGCATGGCTGAAGGATCGGGCCGGCATCGAGGCGCTCGACCCGGACTGGGTGCCTTCCAGTTGGTCCGCGCTGGACCTAAAAAAAGAGAGTCTCGCTTCGTGGGGGCGCGTCTATGGATTCGGCGCGGAAGGCCTCCTCGTGCGCATGACCAGCCAGGGGCAGTCGCTGCTCGCGGCGCCGGTCACGGTGAAATATCTCGTCGGGGGCCAGGAGCGCCGTTTTACCCTCGCCGCGCCGACGGTCACGCTCCACAAAAAGGGCCGGGTGGACTTCGCGCAGAAGGGCACATCGCCCGACTTTGATCTGGTGGCCACCCACCGGACGGAATTTGACGGCATGGATTACATCAACCTGACCGTGACGCCCAAGACCCGCGCACGGGTGGACCGTCTCTGGGTGGAGATCCCGTTCGTGAACCAGCCCTATTCCATGCTCGCCGCGATGGAGGGGCTGCATGGATTTTGGTGGCAGCATGGCCTGGTGACCGATGGGATTTTCGATGTTCCCCGGCGTTTTACCAGTATCTGGCTGGGGAGCGACGAGGTGGGATGCACCCTGTTCGCGGAAAACTACAAAGGTTGGTTGATCAACTCCACCAAACCGCGCGTCAGTTTGCGGTCGGACGGCAAGACCCGCCGCCTCAATCTCCTGCTGGTGAATGAGCCCTCGGAAGTTACCAAACCGATCCAGGCCGCCTTCGGCCTCCAGGCCACCCCGGTCAAGCCCACGCTCCCGCGGTTGCGCGCCGTGCGCGCGGGCAATGGCGCCGAGCCGCCCCCCTACAATATCCTGATGACGCACGCCTCCATCTGGAACTCGGGAGACAGCAAGCCCTCTCCGCGCAGTTGGAAGGTGCTCAAGGATCTGATCTCCCTGGCCCGTTCGCGGAACCAGCAGTTCAATCCCTACATCGGTGCGTTCTTCGTCACGCCCTGGGACTACATCCGTCGGGACTTCCCGCTGCCGGCCAATCTCGACACCCCGTATCCCCCGGACGCAACCCTCAAGTCCAAGAAGGACGCCACGCGGCTGGAGGAGTATTTTTACTTCCAAAGGGACTGGAACGCTTTCCCCCCCCGCGTTGCCACCGTGGAACCCGAAACGCGGGAGGAGGTTTTTGTCACCGCCAGCAGTTCCTACGCCGACTTTTTTGCGGGTGGGGTCCGGGAGATGCTGATCCGCGAACCGGATTTCGGCGGATTTTTCTTCGACATTCCCACCCCGCCCATGAACTTCGGCAAGGAGACGGGGCTGGCCGCTTTTGCCGGTTATCGCCTGGTCCGCCAGGGGGATGCCTGGATGGCGCTGCTGCCGATTGGGCTGACTGTTTTTGTGATCCATACCTTCGACCCATTGGTGCCGCGCCGGGCCTGGTACCTGGCAGTCTTCCTGTTCTTTGCCCTGGTGCTGGTGGCGCGCATGGCGTTTGTGCGCCAGCACACACTGTGGCAAAAATCTCGCACGGCCCTGCCCCCCCACCTGAGCCTGGATTTTGTGCGCTACACCGTGCTGGCCGCCGCGCTGATTGTACTGTTCTCCTGGAGCGTGCCGGCCCTGGC
>CAYZAE010000219.1:0-4307 GCA_964476125.1 uncultured Verrucomicrobiota bacterium
AGGGAGTGGGGAGTGGGGAGTGGCCAGATCTCGGTGGGAATGTGGAAGGCGTTTCGTCCGTCGGGGCGCCCCCTCCGCCCCGGCCCGCGCCGCGCCGGGAGGGCACCACCTCGTTCGAGGTTGAAACCAAACCATTGAGAGGAAACGAAGACCCAGGGTTGGCCCGCCTGTCGGCTGGCCAACCCTGGGCTTCATGTCCCGACGCCGTTGGCGTTGGAACCCGGTTTCCGCACGTCCCCACCCGTCCTCTATCCCAGGTGGGTCGCGGTCCGGCGAGCGTGCGCCTCAGGGCAGGATCTCCGCATTCAGGATCGTGCCGGGGCCGGCCACGCTGTCGGTTCCCGTCCCGCCATCGAGCAGGGGCGGGAGACCGAGCACGCCGCCATCCGCCTTGAGCAGCAGGTGATCATTGCCGGCGCCGCCGAACAGGCGGAGCGGGTTGGACTCCGTGCTGGAGAGCGCGCCCTTGATCTCGGCGAGCAACAGATCGTGGCCGTCGCCGCCCGCGATGAAGAGGTCGGAGGTCGTATCCCATTCCGACATGAACTTGATCTCGTCGTTGCCGGCTCCGCCCTGGATGAGGCCGGTGGCGGTCAGTGCGCTGGGCTGGCCTGCGACGTTGAACTCGATCTTGTCCAGGCCGAGGCCGGCATCGACGTCGATGCGCGACACCACATTGCCGGGAGCCACCTGGTTGAGCGTGAACTTGATTTCGTCGGTTTGGGCACCGCCATCGACGAGGTAATCGATGGAGACATTCGAGATGGCGGAATCGATGAGCAGTTCGTTGAAGTTGGGTCGGGCGGTGCCGATCACGTCGTAGGCGATATCAAGGTTGGTGCCTGGATCATTGGCGATCACCTGGGTGGTGACCATCTCGGCGGCGCGGGAGACGAGGCCGAGCTTGAGGTCGTCGGACTTGGAATCCACGACCAGATCCAGTTTGTCCACACCGGTGCCCATGTTGAAGACGAGGTCGGCGGAGGAGCGCAGCGAACCGGGTTGGAAGGCGATCAGGGCCTTGGCTTCGCCGGTGCCGGTGCCGCTGCCCTGGACGGTCCAGTCGAGATCCACTGTTTCGGCGCGTGACTCGAAGTCCAACCACACCTTCTTGGTGCCGGCACCCTGACGCAGAGTGACTCGCGGATTCACGGGCGACGTGGAGATGGGGACGAGCCACTTCACCTTGATGTCCGAATTGCCGGCGCCGGTATCGGCGAAGACTTCGAAGGGGGTGTTCTGGGTGATCTCGAACTCGAGATTGTCGGGGCCGGCACCCGACATGACGCGGACGCCGCGAATGCCGGAGAGCCGCTGACCGTTGCGTGCGCCGGGGACCTGGAGCAGTTGGACCGTTCCCGGAGCGGGGCCGGCGATGATCTTGGAGTTGAGACCCCCGGCGGGGGCGTTGATGGTCAGGATTCCGTTGGCGACCGTGACCTGGGCGGAGGCGGACGGGGCGGTCAGGAGAGTGGCTCCGGCGAGAACGGCGGCGAGGGTGGAGGGGCGGATCTGGGTGTTGAGGGTCTTCATGGTCTTTGGATCGTGTTTTGAGGTTTGTTTTCGCCGAGTCGCCTGGGGGCCTTCCTGGGATCAGGATTTCTGTTTGCCACCGGGCTCGCTCGGACATGTCTCCTAATGCAGCACCCGTGCCAGACCGGGCCGGGGCAAATCAGAGGGTGGGAAGGTTCCGACGGTCCAATCATGGACCGGGAGGCAGCCTGAACCGAATGGCCACGGTGGCCCATGGTCCGAAACCTGGTCCGAAACCCGCCTTATCGTCTGACGTTCGATGCGCCAGTCGATGTCAGCCCCGTCGGGACGCGTCGGGTTTCACATCGGCGTCCCGGAAAAGTCGCTACACCTGCGGGTTCGAGGAGAAGGACACGTTCACGGACCCGAACGGAAGCGGACGAAGCCAGCCGGCTGCGCGGGATCGTGGCGGAGACGGAGGGTGTCGGTGCCCAGGAACCACTCGGTATCGGCCACGGTCCAATGGCGGAGATCCGTCGATGTCTCGACCACGAACGGTTGCCGCCATCCCGCCAGTCCGGTGAAGACCCAACCCGGGCGCCCCAGATCGTCGAAGACCAGACTCGGCGGCACCAACCGGGGAACGCTGGCAGGCGCGATGCGGAATTCGACGTTCGAACCCCAGCCCGTGAGACTGAAGACGCCGATCTGGAAGGATTCGCCGGCGGCGGCTGTGAAATGTTGCGAACCGGCGAAAAGGCCGACGGCGGCTGGGCGATCAACGGACGGTTGCCCGCGATGGACCGCGAAACTGTTCTCATGGCTGCCGGTGGCTACTTCGAACAACCACGTCCCGTCGGAAGGAGCCTGCCATTCCCACCACACGGAACGTTGGAGTCCAATGTTCGCTCCAGGCGTCCAGCCAACATCCATGCCGAAAACGTCGTCGGGCTCACGGGTGGCCCCGGCCGTTCTACCCGTCACCCGCACGGGGGCGGAGGGCAGGACGATGCGATCCGCCCGTCGATCATTCGGTGGAGGCGGAGTGAGCCGGGCGTTCAACCGAGACGTTCCCGTCGTTCCGCCCGGACCATCCAACCCGATCCAGAGCTCGGTTCCATCGACCTCGGCCCAGACCTCGTTGGTCCCGTGGTTGCGATAGCTGAGCAGCGGAAGATCGCCCGACGTTCCGTCACGACGGAATAGCGCGAGGATCGGTGCGAAGGTCGGGAGCGGACGAAGATCCTCGAACGGTCCCGCGCACGGTCCCGAGGTGTGGGTGAAGATGCTCCCGATCGGGCCGGGGCCGGGGGGGAGGATCTCGACGCCGGGTTCGGCAAAGCGCGCGGGTTCGTTGGTGGTGACCTGGACCAATCCCGGGCCTGGCAACGTCCAACGCACCCAGACCGTGCTCGTTCCGTCCCAGCCCCACGAACTCGGCTCTTCGGGCGTGCGGGTCGCACCGTCGTTGGAGAGTTCCCGCGACCAGTCGGTTCCCGAGAGCAAGGTGGGCGATTGCAGGCGGTCGTTCTCGGGAGCGGGCACGAACTGAATACGGGCCAGGAACGCCTTGGATCGGTCGAAGTCCGGGAAGGCGTCGGCCTGGATGAAATAGGTGGCGCCTTTGCGGGTGTCCCATTCCAGGCGTGGACGGGCGCGCCAGAAACGGCTGCACGCATTGCCGTACTCGGTGGCGGAAGACGTCACGAGCTCCAGCCGGTTCCAGGTGGAGCGCTCGAAGACGCCCAACAGCGGTGCGGGCTCCGGCCAGGCCACCGCAATGCGCACGGTCCCGGGGCCCGGGGCCGTCCAACGCCACCAGGCCGTCGCGCCGACCGCTTCCGGATGTGCTCGCGGCTCGTTGGCTTCAAGCGTCGCGCTGGCCAGCAAGGCGCCGAACTCGCCCTTCTCGAGCGAGAGTTCCAAGGCCTGATCGAAGTCGTCCATGGCCGGGGGAGGATCCGTCCGGCGAACGAACTGCACCGTCACCGGGTAGGGTTCGCGCTCATTGGGTGAAGGGTAGATCGCGATGCCGTCCGTGCGTTGCACACCGTCGAGGCGGATCCAGTAGGTGGTGCCCGCGTGGGCCTGGAACCAGCCCTGGCCGTCGGGCACGAGACGTGGACCCCAGGCGAATGAGCCTTCCGGAGGCAGGGGACGCAGATAGGTCGAGGCGATCACGTCCCAGACCCGAAGGGCGTCACGTTGCAGGATGGAGACGTGGACGGCATTCGGTGACGGGGTCGTCGACCAGCCCATGACGCCGTCGGAGGGCGCGGTCCATTGCCACCAGAGCGTGCGCCCGTGCAGGGCGTCGACGGTGGGCTCGAACGGTTCCCGTGTCGCGGTGCTCAGGTCGGCTGTGAGTGTGAATTCAGTGCCGGCAACCGCGATGGGGAGCTCACTCGAGTCGTTGGGTGCGGAGGCGAGAGTCGGGAGCGCCAGGATCCAAGCCAGCAGACTGAGTCCTGCGAGGCGGGATAGGTTCATGGCAACCAAGGGACGGAGCACCTCGCCACGCTGCCTGACTTAACAGTTTCCGGCAAATGCTTCGGTGATGTCGGGCAGACAGGGCTTCGCCCGCTGCGCGGGCGGGGTTGTCGCAGCGCGACAACCCCCAGCCACAACTCGACGAAGGGTGGGCAGACTGGAGATCCGTCGCTCGATTGATCCGAAGGCATGTGGAGTGCGGCAGCCCTCTGCCGCTTTCCTGCCAACGTCCCCTCCTCACCCCACGTCCGTCCTTCCCCCCCGCGCCAAAGGAAAGCGCCAGAGGTCTGGCGCACTCCACACACTGTCCCCGCGTGGAGTGCGGCAGCCCTCTGCCGCTTTCC
>CAYZAE010000219.1:4407-6226 GCA_964476125.1 uncultured Verrucomicrobiota bacterium
GGCGCACTCCACACACTGTCCCCGCGTGGAGTGCGGCAGCCCTCTGCCGCTTTCCTGCCAACGTCCCCTCCTCACCCCACGTCCGTCCTTCCCCCCCGCGCCAAAGGAAAGCGCCAGAGGTCTGGCGCACTCCACACACTGTCCCCGCGTGGAGTGCGGCAGCCCTCTGCCGCTTTCCCGCATCGCCAGACTTTGCCCGGACGCAACCCTTCAGGCCCAGGGCGTCCGGAAATTGTTGGAATCGCGCGTGACTCGACGGCCTGGGGTGAGGGGGTGGGGAGAAATAATTGTCGTTGCACACCTATCCTCCGATTGGCCCAAAGCATGCCGGGAGGCATGCCAGAAAGTGGCCGGAGCGTCGGGAGCCAGCCCGACCTCCGGAAAGCATGCGAAAAGGAGTCTGACCCCGGAGGGGTCGCAGAAGGGCTGGCGAGGAGGTGGACGTATCGTGCAGGGGCTTCTGGCACGCCCTTCGGGGTGCTTCGGGAAGAATACCTCTTTCCGGAGGTGGCGCCGCAGACGACGCCACCTCTGGCCACTTTCTGGGATCCCTTCGGGATCGTCAGAGCCTGTGCGTTTCTCTCTGACGTGCCATGAACTCCGGGGAAGGAACTTTTCCCTGAAACCGGAAGGGTGCCGCAGTTCGACTCGAAACCCACAGCTTCGGGATGCACCGCCGCTGCGCAGGCGGGATTGAGGCAGCGCGACAATCTCCACGCCCACTTCCAGCGTGCCCCTGCAGACAGGAGAGTTGTCCCTTGGTTGATCCCAAGGACTCTTCAGTTCGCCGGCGTGTATTTGCCGCCGAGCGCGGCCATGAAATCGGTCAGGTCGAGCACCAGACTGCGGATGTCCTGGACCTGAATATCCTCGTCTTTCATGAACACCCCTCCGAGCCGGGCATCGGCGGAAACGCCGCTGCGGCGGGCCTCGAACGAGAAAACCGTCTTGTCTCCTTCCGTCGCCTTGCCACGAACTCGGAGGACCGGTTGACCGCCCCCGTACAAACCCACGAAATAACGAGCAGCTCCGCCGCCTTTGGTGAATTCGGTGATGGTGTTCTCAAGCTTGAGCGTCCTGGTTCCCGGCACCAAATCGCTCTCCCGGGTGACCACCTTGGCAAACAGACCCCGCCGTGTCGCGTAATCGGCCAATTCGGACACCAACCGGTCCTTGGCCAGGTTGTGAACCATGATCTCCTCGGTGTTCTTCTCGTTGAACTTCGCCGTGGAGAGCGTGGGGGCGATGTATAGGGTTTCGTACCCGGTGAAATTGAAGCCATCCGCGACCCAACAGGTTCCCTTCTCCATGTGCGGATTGTTGTAGCGCCGTCCGCCGTTGGCAGGTGAGGAACCGCCGATGTCGATCGTCCGCCCATCGTCCGCCCGATACTTCCTGGTTCCCTGACCCGAAGCCGAGGAGGTGCCGGCCTTTGATTCGCCAGCTCCTCCGCTGGATTTTTCGCCGCTGGAGGCACACCCCAACAGGGTCACAGAGATAAGAAGTCCGAGGACGCCAGCGAAGGATCGGCTCAGGTTGGGAAGGATATTCATGGGTTCAGGGGCTCAAATCACCCGGCTCTCGGCCAACCCTGCCAAACTCGAGTGAAGTCATTTTCATGACTCGATCCCTGAAAAGCGCGATTCGGGGGAGATATTCCGGTGACCTAGAGTCAGGCTAGGAGTGCCTGGGAACGGGCTCAAGCCGAAAGCCGGGATTCTGGCCAATACTCGGGGTTTGAGAGAGTGGGGTGGGTGGAGATTCGCAAGGAGGTGTACGGGGGCTAGGCGCTTCGTGCCAAAGGCATGTGGAGTGCGGC
>CAYZAE010000219.1:6326-9710 GCA_964476125.1 uncultured Verrucomicrobiota bacterium
AGTGCGGCCCCGCCGAACGGTCAGGGCTTGGGAGGTTGGGCCGGGGTGGCGGACGGTGCGTTGGTGGGCGCGGGCGTGGTGCTGCCGGCGCTGGCATCAGGGGCGGTCTCCGGCGGACGCAACGGGACGGCCGGCATGCTCAGGGCGGTGCGGAGTTGGGCGGCCAGGACGTCGTCGAGGTATCCGTTCTTCGGATCGAGCACCTGGTCGAGCACGCGTCGGCGGATGACGGGGATGGAGTCGAGATCGACGCGGTCGACACGGACCTTTTCATTGCCGCGCATGGTCTTGAAATCGACGCCCTTGGTGTAGGTCTGCCAGACCTTCTCAGCGAGTCGGGTGTAGCCATCGGCCTGGTCGTCGTCCCCGATGGCGAGGTAATAGAGGGAGCGCTGGATCATGCCCTCGATCATGAGGGTGGTCTTGTTGCGGGACGTTTCGCCGGCGTACTCGGTGACGCGCATGACGGCGTAGTCGTCGAGGGTCAGCTCCTGCGGAACGGCGTTGGTGTAGGTGGTTCGGAGTTTGGCGAACCACTTCTGGGCGTCAGAGATCCGGTTCTGGGTGTAGAGCGTCCAGGAGAGATCGCGGAGGAAGTTCTTGTGGCCGTTCTGGATGTTGTCCCGCATTTCGGCGTCGTCCCGGAGCATGTCTTCGTAGGCCTGGTTGGCCTTCTCGGCGATGGCGGGATTCGCGCTGATTTCGAAGCGTTTCATCTCCTTGTCGGCTCCGGCCACGGAGAGCAGGCGACCGCGGAGACAGGCGAGGTGGAGGGACTGGTAGATGACGCGGCGGAGCTGGATCAGCTGGGGTTTGGTGCGGGCGTTGTCGAGGCCGAGCATGGCCCAGTAAATGGCGTGGGATTCGGGAAGCCGCCATTCGAGGGGCCCGTAGACCTCATCGACCTTCCGCATGTAGGCGGGATCCATTTTGTAGATCTCGCGGAGCACCTGGGAGCGCTCCTTTTGCTCGGGCGTGACGGGGTTGATGAGGGCGTCCCAGTCGGGTCGGCCGTCCCCGAGCATGAAGGTCATTTCGTAGGCCCACTGCCGTTTGTAGATCCAGTGCGCGTCGTCGAGGTCGGCGCCGAGCTTGTGTTGGAAGTGCCAGGCCAGTTCCCGGTAGATGCCGGGGTCGTGGGGGTTGTAGCGCAGGCCTTCGTCCCGGAGCAGTTCGATGCCGCGGCGGACCCAGGGCCAGCGGGCGGGGAGGTCAGGGATCTGGACGGAGACGTTGTAGGACATGTTCCACGCGAGGTGGATCCAGACCTGGGGGACGGTGGGCTGAAGTTTGCTGATCCAGTCGGCGAGCTGGACCATCTCGAAGTACTTCCCCTCCTGCTGGAGTTCGTCCATGCGGATCCAGAGCGCATTGGCGATCAGGCCGCGGAAACCGCCGAGGGCGACGGTGGTGAAGGCGAGGACGGGCGGGGCGTTTTCGAGCGGGGTGGCGCGGGTGAGACCGAGCACCTCGCGATCGCGGTTGAGTCCCTGCTGGGTGATGGAGGCACCGATCAGGCCGAGGCCGATCAGGCCGATCATGAACCACTGGAAGAGGCGTCCGTTCATCGGTGCGATCAGTGGTTGGACTGGGCGGTGGCCAGTTCGCGGCGGGTGAAGGCGATGATGCCGATGGCGGCGAAGAAGCCGCCGAGCAAGAAGATGACCACGACGATGGCGCGGGAGACATCGGCCCAGGTGACACTGCGACCGCTGCTGACGGCGTCGATGGGGGAGAACTGCTGGACGAGGTTCACGGTGCTGAGCAGGACCTCGAAGATGGGGAGCATGAGGGCGTCGATGGCCGGGTAGAGTCGGTCGGTGGTGTCGTGCTGGAAGCCGAGCACGGTCTTGTCTTCGACGACGGATTTGAGCGTGCCGGTGGAGAGACCGAGGATGAGCACGGTGGTGGCGAGGAAGGCGGCGACCGGGAAGGAGAGGAAGCTGGCGGCGGAGAGGCCGATGGCGGCGAGCAATCCGAGCCAGGTAAGCAGGACGAGGCAGGCGCGGACGTAGTTCAGGCCGAAGCCTCCTTCGGGATAGAGCAGTTCGAAGCCGTCCTCGATGGGGATCAGGAGGGGGACCCCGCTGCGGTTGGCGACGTCGACGGTGAGCGTGCCATCGGCGTTGAGAATCGGTTCGTTGAGTTGGATCTCGTGCTGGGCTTCGGCGGCGAGACTGCGGTAGACCGTTTCCCGTTTGGCGCCTTCGGCGGGGCCGGCATTGATTTCGATTTCGTAGGGCCGTTTGACGCCGAGTTCGGGGGTGTGGAATTTGAGACGGACGAAGACCGGTTTTCCCTGGATCCGGGTGGCGGCGTGGCGGAGGTCGAGGTTGAACCGGCGGAAGTGTTGATCGGGGATGACCTGTTCCTTGGCCTTGATCATTTCGACGGCCATGGCGCGGGCTTCCTCGATGTTGGCGCCTTTGGCCTGGAGTTCGGGGAGCCGGGTGCGGATGAGGGCTTCGGCGCGTTGCTCGATGTCGGTGACCGGGTCACGGACGGAGGCGCGGGCGGTGAGGATGTTGCTGTGGAGCGCCTGCTGGACCTGGAGAGGGAGCTGGGTGGCGCGCCATTGCATGAGCAGGTAGACGGCGCCGGCGGAGGTGCCGAGCAGCATGGCGTTGAGCGCCATGATTCCGAGCCATTTGCCGAGCCAGATCTGCCAGCGCGGGATGGGTTTGGCGGCGACCACCTGCATGTGGCAATCGTCGATGTCCCTCGCCAGCGTGCCGCAGGCGAGCCAGAGGGTGACCATGCTGAGCAGGGCGGTGATGATGCCGAGCGTGTAAGTCAGGAGAATCTGGGTGAAGCCGCCGGCGGTTTCGTCGTGCTTGATGATGGTGGGCAGGACGATGACGGCGCCGACCAGCAGGGCCATCAGCACGACCACCAGCCGGTAGCGGAAGGCGGCGCCGACGGTGAGTCGAGCGACGGCCCAGAGCTGCTGCATCGAAACCGGGGGGAAGGCGAAGAAGCCACCGTCGGAATAGCGCGGTCGGGATTCCGGGGGAATCCGGCCATCGTTGCGGGCCACCTGCGCGATGGCGTCGGAGACTCGGGAGGCCACGAGGGTTCCGATGTATTCGCGTCCCTGGTCCTCGTGGGCGGCACCGACCCAGTCTGTGCCGCGGATCAGCGCGACCAGGCGCGGGACGAGCAGGGCGAGACCGAGGGCGACGGGCTGGGTGGTGAGCAGTGCGGGCAGAAGCAGACCCAGGAAACCATCGACGATCAGGAAGAGAAATGCGCGGAACCAGAGTCGGTTCTTCGCGGCCCAGAGCCAGGGCACGGGCAAGGCCAACCAGGCGGGGCCGGTGGACACCGCATGGAGCGGGCCGGCGGAATCCCGGTAGACTTGGAAGGTGCGGGGCATTGTTCGGA
>CAYZAE010000220.1:0-9704 GCA_964476125.1 uncultured Verrucomicrobiota bacterium
TCCTCAGCATCCTGTCGATCCTGTTCATCCTGTCCGAATGAATTCATCCCGGCCGGACACTTCAGTCGTACGTGATCCTGCTCAGGGTTTTGGCGTTTACAGAGGACTGGCATGAGGAGGCGACACTTCCCGAACCATCGCGTCGATCCAACCGCCTCGGGCCTCGTGGCTCGGGCTTTGCGGTTGTCGCCGGCGGTGGATCACGCTAATCGTCCGGACCGGCGCCTCGGAGGGGCGAGGGACTTTTCAGGCCCATCCCCTGGGCGAGTTTGGGGAGGCGGGCATTGATCGTGGGGTGATGCTCAGCGGGGCTGATTGGCGGCTTTGGCGATGTTGGCGATGAGCGACTCGGAGCAGGCCTGGGCGAATGCCGGGTCGTTGATGAGTCCGTCGAACTCACGGACGGCGATGTCGGGGCGAAGTTCGCGCTTCAGGCTGGCGTAGAGGGCGGCGTCCGCCTCGGGGTCATGGAAGGGACCGCCGGGAGCGCTGATGACGCTGCCACCGCGCAGGGGGAGCAGGACGGTGAGCGGGCCGGTGGAGCGATTGAGTTTCTCGGCGAGGATTTTTCCCAGTTGTTCGTTCTCCGCGGGCGTGGTGCGCATGAGCGTCACCTGCGGGTTGTGACGATAGAAACGGCGGTTGGCGAAGCGTGTGGGCACGGACTCCGGGGTGCCGAAATTGACCATGTCGAGGCAGCCGGTGGAGACAATCGCGGGAACGCCGAGACGGGCGGCGGCTTCGAGACGGCGCGGACCTGCGGACAGCACCCCTCCCACGAGTTCGTCGGCCCATTCGGTGGTGGTCACGTCGAGCACGCCGGCGACGAGCCCCGTTTCGATGAGTGATTCCATGGTGCGTCCTCCGGTGCCGGTGGCGGCGAAAACGACGACCTCGTAGCCGGCGGCTTCGAGGATTTTGCGGGCGTGTTCGATGCAGGGGGTGGTGTTGCCGAACTGGCTGGCGACGATGATTGGTTTGTCGTCGTGGGCGGGCGTGCTGGCTTCGACCATGCCGCAGATGGCGCCGGCGGCGCGGGCGAGCAGTTGCCGGGAGATCCGGTTCAGACCGGCGACATCGACGATGCTGGGGAACATCACGATGTCCTTCACGTCGACGTAGGGGGCGACGTTGCCGCTGGCCAGGGTGGAGACCATCAGTTTGGGGAACCCGATGGGCAGGGCGCGCATGGCGGAGGTTCCGATGGCGGTGCCGCCGCCGCCGCCGAGGGAGATGACGCCGAGGATCCGGCCTTCGGCGGCCAGCCGGGCGAGAACGAGGGGGGCGCCCTGGGACATGGCGGTGACGGATTCCCCGCGGTCGCGTCGGGCGGCCAGCGCATCGGCATCGAGGCCGGCGGCCGCGACGATCTCGCGGCGTGAAATGTGTGGAGCCACGGTGGGATCGCCGAGGGATCCGACGTCGATGAGCAGTGCCTGATGACCTTGGGATCGGATGAGATCCGCGACGTAAGCGTGTTCTGCGCCTTTGGTGTCGAGGGTGCCTAGGACGGCGATCGTGGGCATGGGGAGATGGAACAACGAACCGGGCCGGGAAGGAATTGCGATTTCCGCAGGGGAGGGTTCATGTTGGTGTCCGTCACACCGATTCCACGCATTCCATCTCCCTGCCTATGAATTCAAGATTCCGCATTCCAAGTCCCGCCACGTTCCCTGTCCGCCTTCGCCGGGCCGGGGGGAGCCTGCTGTTGAGTCTGGCGGCGTTGTGCGCCTCGACCTCGCCGGCTTCGGCTGCGGTGGGGGTTGGATCGAAGCCCATTCCCGGGGCGGAGATGGTTTTCGATGGCAGTCCGCAGATGCTGAAGTCCAAGTGGACCTACTGGGAGGGGCCGGGGTTCAAGTCGTCGCTGCCCATCAAATGGAAGCTGGTGGAGGATCCCGTGGACAAGGGCCCGGTCCTGATGACGGATGATCCGGCGGCGGCGGGGGGAAAATACGGGGCGGCGGATTTGGTGACCAAGAAGGAGTACCGCGACTTCCGGTTGCACATTGAATTCCTGATCGCGAAGCCGGGTGGCAACAGCGGGGTTTACCTGCAGAACCGCTATGAGATCCAGGTGTTGGACGGCGACAAGACCAGCCATGGCATGGGCGCGGTGATCAACGAGACGGAGTCGCCGTACCACGCCTACAAGGGGGTTGGGCATTGGAATTCCTACGACATCACCTTCCGGGCGGCGCGATTCAAGGAAGGCAAGCGGGTGGAGAAGGCCATGGTGACGATGTACTTCAACGGCCAAAAGGTGCACCGGAACCAGACCATCACCCAGGTCTGGGGCGGACCGAACTCGGGCATTGACGGCGGCAACGACGGGGGCAAAGGCATTACTGACACCCCGGGTGGCCTGAAGCTCCAGTGCGAAGGGCACGAGGTGCTCTATCGCAACATCTGGATCAAGGAACTGGACCTCGCCCAGCCGGACACGGAGTTTTCGGAGTAGTCGGGACGGGGATCGTCTGAGCGTTCCGCCCCGTGCGTCCGAAGCGGGGCGGGACGCACGGGGTTGAGGAGTGGGGAGTCGGGAGTCGGGAGTCGGGAGTCGGGAGGGCGCTCAGGGCAGTTCTTCGATGGTCAGATCCTTGAACTGCACCACGGTGCGGCCTCCGCCGTGGATCTGGACGGCGATGAAGCCGTGCTGCGGGATTTTTTCGTCCGCTTCGGTGTAATCCACGGTGGTGGTGCCGTTGAGTTTGAGCACGATTCGGCGGCCGTTGGCATGGATCTCGTAGTCGTTCCAGTCGTCGGGCTTGAGTGCCTTCTTGATGACCGCCTCGTCGGGCTTGGCCAGCATCTTGTTGCGGCGCGATTCGTCGTAGATGGCGCCCCACCAGCCTGCGCCGATGTCGGCCTGGTAACCGATCATCTCGGCGTCGTTGGGGATTCGTTGGCTGCGGATTTGCACGCCGGAGTTCACGAACCCGTCGGAGCCGGTGAGCTTCACCTTCAGTCGGAGCACGAAGTTGGTGTAGGGCCGGGTGGTGGCGAGGAATTCATTGCGGGCCACCTTTTCCCCGGGGGTTCCGGCGACGATGCAGCCGTCGGCCACGCGCCAGATCTTTTGGGTATCGCCCTCCCAACCGTGGAGGGTTTTGCCATCGAACAGCGAAACCGGGCCGGCCAGGGCCGCGGAGGAGAGCAGGAGTCCGAGGGCCGAGAGACAGCGGGTGAGGAGACGACGACGCAGGGGTTGCATGGAAGGAAACTGCCCATTGGCGCCGTTCCTTTCCAACCCTGAAATGGGAGGCCGGCCTCGGTTGAAATACCAGCGCGGACGTGGAGCTGAGACCCTCCACGTCCGCGCCCCCCACCCCACCTCCTTGTGCTTCTCGGGAAAAAAGTGGGCTCGGGGGACTTCAGGAATCCAAGCGAGCCACATCCCATATACGTAGCGAGACCGCCGGATCTTTCACGGAGGTGAAAAAAAGTTCGGAAATTTTCGCGGGATTCGCGGGTAGGGGGCGGTGCCCGGGGGGCTTTCTTTGGTTTAAAAGGTTGTGCGTGAACATCTAATGATTTTGTTTTTGGGAGGTTGAGCGAGGCAGGGAAAGGGCGGGGTCGGGAAGTTTTTGAGGTGGGCCGCGATGAAAATGACCACAGCCCGGGCGGGGGAAGGATGACCAGCATTGCTGGGAAGCGGTGGATGGGAGGCCGGTCGACGTGGCCTTTCGTGGCCCAGGAAGGGGGAGCGAAGAGAGATTTCCTGGTGATTTCCCCGGTTTCCGTGGCTCCGCGCTCGACGGCGTCGAAGGTTCCCGCCAACGTTGTTCACGAAGGAAGCACGCAAACGGCCTTGGGCGAACCCTTGGGGGGACCCCATGCCTAGGCTGGAGCTTGGGCGATCGCGTCGAAGCCATACCCCGCTCCCATTGAATACTGCCCTGGGGTGCCGGCGTCTTTCGTAGGCAGAAGTAGACAGGATTGGATGATGTCGAGGGACGGGATTCGTTCCGTGGCCAGCTTGGTGGCCGGCACGGCGCTGCTGCTGTTGGGAGCGGTGGTGCCGGCGCATTTCCGTGCCGTCAACGAATCGGTTCTTCGGGCGGCGGGGCAGGGGACGGGAACTGTTTTGGATGTTGCGGGGCGGATGTTGGAGGAGAAGCGGCACGGGGCGGCGAGGTTGTTGCTGGAGGCTGGGCGGACGCAGGACCCGGCCCGGGTGGAGAGTGCTGGTGAATTGCTGCGAGTGGAGGCCTTGGGGCGCGGTTGGTCCATGCGATGGGGGGGGCCGGCGGATTGGCTGGAACGGGGTATTGGAGGGCTGGGGGGATGGGCGGCTTCAACGAACGAGGGGGCGCCTCCGGTTCATTCCTGGATCCTGCGGCTTGATGTTCGTGAAGGTTTGGCGAGGGCGCTGGCGGGCAGCACGGATCCTGCGGTGAGCGAGTTGCTGGGCTGCCGGGAGCTTGAGCAGACGGTGTTGCTGCCGCCGGTTCGTTCCTCGGCTGGCCAGCCGATGGAGGCGGCTTTGCTGGCGGCGGGCAGCCTGGTGATTTCGGGGCGGATGCATCCTGGCCTGGCGCTTGATTTCGAGCGGTCGGCTGTCGGTGCCCGGGCAGGCAAGGGTTCGGAGCGGTTGGAGACGGGCTTGGTTGATTTGCTGGGGGCCTTCCGGTTTCTCGACTGGGAGCAGGTGGCTACGGTGGCGTCTGTTTGTCCCGATCTCGCGAGTCTGCATTCCCTGGTGACCTCGGCCGGGGTGGACGGGGCGAACTGGCCGGTGCTGCTTGGGACCTCGATGCTGGACGGCCGAAGTGCGGGTGGGGTGGCCCGGTTTCTGACCCGCCATGGGACCGCCGGGCTGGCGGATCTAAGGATGGTGATGGGCTGGGGGGAGGGGGCGGTCAAGATCCTGCTTGAGCAGGGGCATCGGGTGGAGCGGGATGGCCGGCTGCGCCTCGATCTGCCGGAGATTCCGCGCATGGTTTTGCGGGCACCGATGATTGCCCTGGTCACCAAGTATTTGATTTGGGTGGACGGATTGTTCCTGGTGTTTCTGGGGCTGGGTTACGCCTGGCAGGCGACGCGAAGTGAGGCGGTCCTGGCCTTCCAGCCGCGTCT
This sequence comes from uncultured Verrucomicrobiota bacterium, assembly GCA_964476125.1. Classification (GTDB taxonomy): domain Bacteria; phylum Verrucomicrobiota; class Verrucomicrobiia; order Limisphaerales; family CAIMTB01; genus CAIMTB01. The sequence goes on from CAYZAE010000220.1 coordinate 5,080, forward strand.
TGATTTTGCCGTTCTGGCGGCGTTGACGGCGACGGCCGGCATCATTCTTTTCCTGGTTTCGGAACGATTTATTTTCGAACGGCCGGGCGCTCCGCGTCCTGCCGCTTCAGTTTCGGCGCCCGCGCTGCGAATCCGGCTGCGGACCGATATCCCCCATGTCACCCACCTCGCCATGAACGGAAAAATCCTTGGAATGCTGGTCGTGTTTTTCGTGATCCAGTTCTTCATCTATGTGCTGGGCCTGAGCCGGCTCCGGCATATTCGCGGACAGGTCGTGGAGGACTCCGTCAAGCTGCGTTTGATCGACAACGAGGAATCGATGTTCGACGCGCCCCTTTACCTGGGCATCGGCGGCAGCGTGCTGGCCCTGGTCCTGCGGTTGACGGGCTTTGATGACGTCAGCCTCATGGCGTCGTATTCCTCGACCCTGTTCGGCATTCTCTTTTGTTTCCTCCTGAAGGTCGTGCATGTCCGCCCGTACCGTCAGCAGTTGATCCTGGAATCCGCCTCGAGGGAGCAGTCATGAACCGATCGGTTCTTCTCGTTGTCTGTGATTTTTTCATCCTGACCCTGCTGTCGTTCGTGAAGATCGACGGCCCGGAGCAGGACCGGGTGCCCGTCCGCGAGACGAGCGTCAACGAGGCGGCGTCGACGGGTGTCAGCAACATGGTGGCGTCGCTGGAAACCGCCCTGGAGTTGGAGCGTCAGCGGCGTGCGGCCCTGACCAACGAGTTGGCCGCGACCTCGGCCCAGCTGGCGGAGCGCCTGCGCGCCCTGGCGGAACGGGAGCAGGCGCTCACCAACGCGGAGCGCCGTTTGAGTCAGTCGGAGCTTGAGGCGCGGCGACTGGCGGCTGAACGGGCCCGGCTGGAACGGGCGCATGGCGAGGCGAGTGCGAGCGTTCGCGAACTTCAGCAGGCTTTCGAGTCGACCCGTGAAAGCGCGGGTTCGCTGCAAACGGCCCTCACGGATTCGGTGCGCGAAGCGGCCGCGGCGAAGGCCCGGCTGACGGTGATCGAGGAGGAGTTGAACCGGCGCCGGGAGGAGACGAAGTCGATGCAGGAGCAGATCTCCAAGCTCGACGAGACGCAGGAGCGGTTGCAGGAGGAGAAGCATCAGCTGGCGCTGGTCCTGACGGAAACCGCCACCGAAGCGCGGGTGGTCCGGCAGGCGGTCACGAATTTGAATCAGCAACTGGTCCAGGCGGGCGTGGAAAAATCGCAGTTGATCCAGACCGCGGCCCTGCTGGCGACCAACGTCACGACCCTGGCGACGAATGTGACTTCGCTGGCCACGGACGTCACGGCGTTGACGGAGAAATCCACGGCGATCAAGGAGCAGATGGATCGTCAGGTTCGGCTGCCTGCGAACACGATTTACGGGGGCTTTCTATCCAACCGGGTGCGCATTGATTCGACGGGGGTTACCCGTGGCGGGTTGGGGCAGGAACTGGCCCGGCGCAAGGAGGCGGGGACACTCCTGGTTCGACTGAAGGGGCGGGTTTATGCGGTTCTGCATGTCGAGGCCACGGCCCTGCGAATCTGGCCGCCGGACGCGCCCTGGAGCGCGCTCGGAGCGGCGGCGTCGCGGGCGGATCGGCGGGCCCGTTCCACCGAGTACTCCCTGACCCGGCGTGATCCGCGCGTGGTGGCCATTGCTTTGGAGGATTCGGAGGTCGCGGCGCTGGGGGCGACGGTTTACGAGGTGGCGACGGATCCTGCGCAGTTTGCCGAGGCGGTGGTGATTGGGGGCGAGGAGAACTATTACGGCGAGTGCGCCTTCCACCTCAGTGCCGAGAATCCGGGTTATGTGCAGATGGAACGATCCACGATCCGCCGGTTGCTGGGTGAATTCGCGCCGCGCCGGGGGGATTTGGCGTTGTCGAAGACCGGGCAGTTTCTGGGGATCCTGGTGAACAGCGATCACTGCCTGCTGTTGGACAAGATCGAGTTCCTGCCTGCCTTGAAGTGCGGGGAGCGTCTGGATATCGCGGCCAACGCCACGATTTTGCGCATGGCGCAGGGAACGATCGAACGGCTGTCGCCGGCGTTGAAGTAGTTCGCCCAGCGCGGCCCGGTGCAGCGCGAGCTGAGACGAGACGAGCCGAGCCGAGCCGAGCCGATGCGGGTGGGATCAGGGTGCGGGCCAGCGGAAGGTGGCCACCGATTTCGGGCCGAGTTCCGTGCGGAACGATCGGGCTCCTTCGCGGACGCCCAGGGTTCGTGGTCTTTCGGTGGTGTTGACCGCGATCAGGATGCGGGAGCCGTCGGGAGATCGGAAGGCGACGTTGGTGACTTCCGCATCTCCGGCGGTGCTGCCGATTCGAAGGGAGTTCCGGGGGAGGAATTTCATGAACTGACCGTAGGCGTGGTACTCGAACAGTTCCTCGATCTTCAGGGATTCCGAGTCGAGCTTGAGGATGGCGTGGGTGGCGGGGAAGGGGCCGTTGTTGGGGCGGCCTTTGTCATCGAGAATGGAGACCCAGGCATTGTAGCTGGAGGCATCGTTGCGCAGCCGTTCGATGAGGTCGCGTGCGCCCCAGATCCCGAAGACGGATCCTTCGGTGAAGTGGATGGGTTTATCGGGGAATTCCCGGTGGAAGATCGACATGCCCGTCGGCTGACCGACGTAGCCGTGGAAGGCGACGCCCTCCACGAAGGCGGCGGCGGCGGCGTCCTGGAGGATCGTGCGGGGGTACGGCAGTCCGGGATCATCGCCCTGGGAGGTCAGGTTGTAGTTGTGGTCGTAGCACCAGATCCGGGTTTTCAGTCCGGCCTGGCGAAGGGCCGGGCCGAGGTGATCGCGGATGAAGTCGCGTTCCTGCTCTCCGGTCCAGCGGCAGGAGGGGTAATGCCACTTTCGGTCCTTCTCCCGGGCGCGATCGACGCCGGGTTCGTTCTGCACGGTGATGGCGTGGATGGGAATGCCCTCGGCTTCGTAGGCTTGGATGAACCGGACGAAATAGCGCGCGTAGGCGGCGTACCATTGCGGCAGCAGGGTGCCCCCGATGAGGGAGCCGTTGCTCTTCATCCAGCCGGGAGGGCTCCAGGGGGAGGCGAAGAACAGCAGATCGGGATTGCAGCGTCGGGCCAGCTGGATCATGGGCAACAGATAGGCCCGGTCGCGGTCGATGGAGAACCGCCGCATTTCGGGATCCGTTTCTCCGGGAGGCAGATCGGAATAGGAATACCAGGGGTCGCCGGTGAAATCCGAAGTGCCGATGCAGAGGCGCATCAGGTTCATCCCGATTCCTTCGGTGGGGCTCACCAGACGTTTCATGACCCGCTCCCGTTCCGCGGGAGGGATCCGGACCAGGTTCGAGCAGGTGGTTCCTTCCAGGGAGGATCCCAGTCCCAGCAGGGTCTGAAAGGTTTTCGAGGCGTCCACGGTGACCGTGATCACCGCCGGCTTTGCCTCGTCGATCGACTCGAGAAGCACGGGCTTCATTGCCGACATCCGGCTTTGGAGGTCGGCGGTGGTCACCCAGACCTCCACCGAATCGGCGGCCCAGGCGTCGGGCCACGGGCGGCCTGTCCAGGCGGCGAGACAGAGCAGGGCGAGGCGGAATCCGAGACGATGGCGGGAGGACGCGCTCACAGGCCCAGCTTACGCGGAGGCCATGCGGGGGGCGAGTTCGGGGGTTGGCGGAGGGGCAGACGGCTGGCAGATTGTTGCCGTGCCGGTGCAAGAACCCCCAGCCAACGCCCGATCAGGCGCGGATCTTCGTGGGGCGGGGCGATGCGGGCGCGGGCGTATTTCGGCTTTCACCTTGATCGAGTTGCTGGTGGTCATCGCCATCATCGCGATCCTGGCCTCGATGCTTCTTCCCGCCCTGGGACGGGCCAAGGCCTCGTCGCGCAGCACGCTGTGCCGTTCCAACCTGCGGCAAATCGGGCTTTCCTGGGAGCTATACCTCGGCGACCACGAGGACAGATTTCCGGATCGGCGGGATCTCAAGACTTCCCTCGACGGAGGTTTCAAGCCCTGGTCCACCTGGCCCAGAAGTGATCCCCGGGCCGGTTGGGCCCCGGGCATTCTTGGATTGGAATCCACGGCCGGCGGCGTCTGGCAATGTCCCTCCTTGCTGTCGCGGCCGGCGCTGGATCTGGTGCAAACCCGGCAGGCGCCTTCCACAAATGTGCCTCCGGTGCGGTACTGGATGTGGCGCTTCGACCGGGTGGACGATCCGGTGGCGATGGACAATTTCTGGGGGAAACGTCGTGAGCAGGCGTTTCAGGATTTGCAGGGGGCGAACAATCCGACGGTGGGAATTCCGCAAAGCCTTGGGGACGTGGAGTTGGTGGTGGACGTTTATTTTCCCGGGACGGCTCCCGGAGTGGAGCCTGCGGTTGCCGGGATGTCCGCCCATCCGAAGGGAAGGAACCGGGCCTGGCTGGATGGGCACGTCAGTTGGACGCGGGACGATCGGCTGAGGTGAAGGCGTGGGTCGTGGGTCGTGGGTCGTGGGTCGTTGGGAGTGGGGAGGTTGGGAGTGGGGAGGTTGGGAGTGGGGAGAAGGCGGAGATTTCGGAAGTTGTGGAATTACGTTTTGACACCTGTGGGTGGGGCCCCGTAGGTTTTGGACGCCCGCTGCGTGGGGTAGTAGCTCAGTTGGTAGAGCACCA
>CAYZAE010000221.1:0-4498 GCA_964476125.1 uncultured Verrucomicrobiota bacterium
TCAACCTTCGGCCAGCCCCACGGCTGGCCGTTTTTGTTTTCATCCGGAGTCGAAACCAAGACCTGTCCCCCTGTGGAGTGCGGCGGCCCTCCGCCGCTTTGGAACAGCGGAGGGCGGGAGCGAGGTCGCGGGTTGGGGGGGAGGGTGAGGCGGGTTTGTGGTCTGACGGGAAAGCGGCAGGGGGCTGCCGCACTCCAAAGGCCTGTCCCCCTGTGTCAGGGGCGGGCAGGCGGGGCAGCGGGGCGGGTTTCGGCGAGGAGGGTCTGGAGGCGGTGAAGGAGATTCCTGGACTCGGCATCGCCGGGGTTCAGTCGGAGAATTCTTTCGAGGTGGAAAAGGGCTGCGGGGGCGTCCTCCTGCCAAAGCGCACACTCGGCCTGCTGTTGGTGCCAATCGAGGGCGCGGGCGGGGCTGCGCAGGTCCTCCTCGGGATGGAAGGCGCGGTATTGTTTCCAGCGTTCGGCGAGGTCGGCGGGGGTGAGGGAGACGGTTTCGCCCCGTTCGATGCGTTGTGCCGACAGCAGTTCGGCGAGAATGTGCAGGCGGGTGAGAGGGAGGTTTTCCGGTTCGATGCGCCAGAGGGAGCGTTCCCAGTCGCGCGCGGCGCGGGGACCGAGGTGGCGTTCCCAGGCGGAGGGTGGCGTTTGCTCCTCATGCCGGCGCTGCCAGCGGTCGAGTCCGAGTCGTTTCCCGAGGAGAAAGCGGTCGTGGTCGATGAACCGGGCGTGCCAGAGGTTGTGATAATGCTTGAGCGGTGGGGTGATGGGCCAATGGAGGAACTGGCCTGATTGGGCGTCCCAGACCCGGATCATGTGATCGGAGTCGGCGGTCACGATGCGGGTGCCCTGGGGGTTGAACTCCGCGGAGACCACCCCGGTTTCGTGGCGAATCTCGTGGATCAGCTCCCAGGATCCGACCTGCCATTGCCGCACGACATTGTCCTCGCCGGCGGTGAGGAGGAACCGGTCGTCGGGGCTGAAGCTGGCCTGGGAAACTCCGTCCTGGTGCCCCAATTCCCTGGGAATCCGACGGCCGGAGCTGGCTTCCCAGATGTGGGCCGCGAGCGGTTCCTCCGTGGTGTTCAGGCAACTGATCACCAGCCAGCGGCTGTCGTGGCTGAAGGTTGCGGAGTTCACGTCGCGCAACGGTCCAAGCCGGGCGAGCACGGTTCCCTGGACGGCGTCGATCAATTCGGCCTGGTCCGCCGTGAAGATCACCAGCCGCCGGCCGTCGGGACTGAGCGCGGCGTGGGCCGTGTGGTTCATCCGGAACGGAGGGGCGACGAGCCGGCCGATCCGGGTATCCCACAGCTCCACCTGGGTATTCATCACCAGGGCGAGGCGGTCCCCGGTGAGGCTGATTCCCGCAATTTCGTGATACAGAGACTCGGGGACGAATCCCAGGAGGGTGAAGGGAGGATCGGACGAGGCTCCCTTGGGCCAGAACATTTGGGCGGTCAGGCTGCCCGCTGGTTCGGAAGGTGGCGCGTCGGAAAGCAGCAGGAGGCGGCTGCCATCGGACGTTGGCACGGCATCCCGGAGTCGGCCGGGGGTGGACAAACTCGCGGTCGCGGCGGTGTTCGTGGTTTCCCCGGAGGGAAGGACCTGGACGGAGTCCGATCCGATCCGAAGTTTGAGTTGTCCGCCGGCGCTGTAGATCTCCTGTCTGGGGAGTTGTCGGTTTTCCGAGGCGAGATCCCAGAGGGTGACGATCCCGCCGGTGGTGAGTGTGGCGACGAATCGGCCCTCGGGGCTGAAGGTGGCTTTGATGACAAAGGAGGCGTGGCGAAGCGGCGGGAAGGCTTCGCATTGCCGGGTCAGGTCCCAGATCCGGGCCGTTTGATCGTCGCAGGCCGTGAGCAGATACCGGCCGTCGGGGCTGAACTCCACGCCATGGACCGCGCGTGTGTGTGGCATCTGGGCGGTGGTACGCCATTGGTTGGTTTCCCAGACCCGGACCAGGCCGTCGAAGGCCGCGGTGGCAAGGGACTGGCCGTCGGGGCTGACGGCGGAATCATAGACCCAGCTGGTCAGGCCCCCGCGGGGTGGGTGCCAGAGCCGTGGGCCGAGCGGCCGGAGCGTATTGGCATCGCGCAGGTCCGCCCATCCATCGGCGCCGGTGGAGACGATGGTGGAGTGACCTTTGCCGTAGGACGCGCTGAGGACCCGTTCGTCGTGGGCCCGGTAAGTGGCGAGCAGCGAGGCGTCGCGCCAGTGCCAGAGGCTGAGGAGTCCGAGGGTCGTTCCCAGATCAGGTTTGGGAACCCGGCTGGAGACCAGGATCCGTTCCCCCGAGGCATCGAACATCGCGGTGGAGACGGGGCCATTCAGACTGAGGACCTTGATCTGGCGCCGCCGGGCCAGGTCCCAGATCCGGACGGAACGATCATCTCCCGCGGAGGCGAGCAGGGTGCCGTCGCTGTTGAGGGCCACGGATCGAACCGCGCCGGTGTGGCCTTTGAGCGGCTGGGGTGGGGTGTCGGAGGTGATCGGATGCACCAGCACTTCCCCATTGTCGCAGGCGAGAACCACCTGTTCGCCGTCCGGGGTGAACACGGCGTCGTGGGCGGTGCTGCCCAGAAAGATCATGCGGACCGGGCGTGGGGCTTGGCGGATGGCGATCTCGAGATTCATCCGGTCGCGCTCCGCCCGCCCGGGCCTGCCCTGGTCCGTGACCAGGGCTGCGGCGTACCACGGCAGGGATCCGAGGTAATCGCCATGCGAGGCGAGGTTCGCCCCGGACGAGGCATGGAAGTCGGCGAGTCTGCGGCTTTCGTCTTCGCGCTGTCCGGAGACGCGGTGGTACTCGTAACCGGCGAGCAGGCCGAGGCCGAGGAGGAGGACGCCGGCGCGCCGGGCGTGCCGGGCCATGCGTTCGAGGACTCGGAGGCGGCGGACGGATTCGCCGGCCTGGATGAGCACCAGTTCCTGGTGCATGTGGGCGGCCGAGGGGTAGCGGCGGGTCAGGTCGGGTTCGCAGGCCCTGAGGATGACTTCGTTGAGTTCACTCAGCTGGGTGAGGTTCCGGTCGGGGACCCAGAAGTCGGGCAGGGCGGGATGTTCGAGCCGGTCGCGGCCGGTGCTGAGTTCGTAGAGGACCTTGCCGAGGCTGTAGAGATCGGCCTGGGGGCTGGGCACGCCTTCGGGGGCGACGTAGCCGAGGGTGCCGCCGGCGATGGAGGCGGAGCCGACCTCGGTCACCATGCCGACGTCGGCGAGTTTGGGTTGTCCGTGGACCAGGATGAGGTTGGACGGTTTGACATCGCGGTGGACGAGTCCGCGTTGGTGGAGGAAGGCGAGGGCGGAGCTGATGGCGAGGCCGAACTCGAGACACTGTTCGCAGGGAAGCGCTTTCCGGAGCGAGACCAGGGCCGCGGCGGTCATGGGTTCGTACGAGGCCGGATCGATGGTTCCGCTGCCGTCGACGGGATCGGCGAGTTCCATCACCGAGTAGAAGTATTCCTCGGTCTCGTTGCGGCCCACCTGGAGGATGTCGACGAATCCGTCGTGGCTGCGGGAGATGGGTTCGAAGCGTTCGATGCCCCGGAACTCTCGTTCGAAGGGGCGGCTTTCGTAGAAGTGGCGGCGGTAGACCACCTTCACGGCGCGGTAGGTCCCCATGACATTGCGGGCGAGCCAGACTTCGCCGTAGCTACCCCGGCCGATGGGGCGGAGCAGTTCGTGGTCGGGGATCGTGGGGGGGACGGCGGCGGTGCCGGAATGAATCCAGCCGTCCGGGCTCGAGTCCTTGGGAAAGCGTGGCTCGTTCATCGCCGGTGCGGTCGGGCGTCGGAGGCGGGAGGGGACATGGTTCCGGCGGGGTCCTGAAGCCGGGCCAGGGCTTCGAGACGCTCGCCGTTGGTCAGACCGCTCAGGTGGACGATGAAATCCCCGGGCCGGTAGGAATCCACGCTGGAGTTCATGACCTGCTGGGGAAGGATTTTCACGCGCCGGGCCACCCCGGGGAAGTGGCGGATCAAATGCTTGAACGTGCTCTGCTCCCAGAGCGCGCCGTAGCCATCCGGGTCCGCGGGCAGTTCGCCCAGGAAATCCACGGCGTCCAGGAACCGAAGCGCCCAGTCCCCGTGCCGGATCAGAAAAACTCCGGTGTTCAACCCGTTGTGATCGCTGGCGCAGATCAGGTCGATGTCCGGTTCGACGTCCAGCAATCCGACCGCCGGGAAATCGAGGTCCATCAGGAGGACATCGGCATCGAGCCAGAGCACCCAGTCGCTCTGACGGGAGAGCAGGGCATTGCGCACGGCCTGCACCTTGCTCCAGGCGGGGTGGCGCGTCGGATCCAGCACCCGGTCATAAGTCACCAGCGGATATCTGTGTTTACAGGCGTATTCACGCAGACGTTCGCCGGTGACCCTCGCCACCTCGGCCATGGCCTCGTCATGCAGGGAAACCAGGGTCACGCGGTCCGGCAGCGATGGGGAGATTCGGCGCGCGGAATCGGAGGCGGGTGGAGAGCCTGAGCCTGAGACTGAGACTGA
>CAYZAE010000221.1:4598-9680 GCA_964476125.1 uncultured Verrucomicrobiota bacterium
AGATTCAGATTGAGATTCAGATTTTGAACGAAATGCGTGGGGGGGGCGAGGAGGGCGGGTGATGGCCCGGGTCGCGGCCCGGGCCTGGTTGTCGGTGAGATACCGCACGGCGCCGCCGTCGAAGTAGGCCTCGATTCGCCGGATGACATCCCGTGCGGAGATGAGGTCCATGCAGCGCGGGAGATCGCCGGGGGCGACGTCGAGGCACAGTTGATCCGGGCCATCGCGTTCGTCGCCATCGCCGAGTGGGCGGACGCGGGAGCGCCAGCAGCCGCCCTTGGAGCAGGGGAGTTGTCCCACGGTGTGGATGAACTGGTGGGAGGGGTAGGCCTCCCAGTGCGGGGGTTCGCGGCCTCCGGCGACGACGACGCAGGGACGGTCGTGGCCGCCGGTATCCTTGCGGGGGATGGCGGCGGCGAGGTGCATGAGGCAGGTCACGCCGCAGAGCGTGCCCTGGGCGTGGTACATCAGCCGGATCAATTGCCGCAGATCGGTCTGTCCACGCAGATCAATGACCCCGTCGAGCGGCGGGTGGTGGTCCTTCAGTTCACCCACCTGGACGAACTGGATGCGGTCGCGGAAGTGGTCGACCACCTCCTGATGGCGATCTTTCGACCACCATTTGATGGTGACGTCGCGTTTTCCGCCGGCGGCGATGATCCAGAACGGGGTGTCCTCGCCGGTTCGTTCGTGGACCTGCGAATACCAGGAGCGCTCCAGTTCCGAGAGGTGGAGATCGCCGTGGAAGGCGGTGGGCGCGATGCGCAGTCCGAGTTGGTCGTTGAGATCCTCGGAGTACGACTGCAGGTAGTGGCAGGGCGACTGGTTGCTGCGTTGGATCAGGGTGGGACGGCAATGGATCACCTTCACCCCCCGAGCCCCTTCTTCGAGCGGGGTCAGGTACGGGTTGTTGTGCCAAATCTCTGCGGAGGGGGTGCGGACGTCGGTGAGGAACCGACCGGGATAGGTCAGGTGCAGATCCCGGACGGCGGCGGTCAGCACCACGATGTCGCCCGTCGCGTATCCGTTTTCGAGGATCAGTTTGCGTGGGGCGGATCGACGCGGGGGCATAGACGTCTCGCGGGGGGCCGGGACGGCGGGTGGGGTGGGGCCCGCACGAATGGGCTAGGGACGGGAAGCGTCGGGACTTTTCCGTGGGGAGTCCGGACTTTTGCGTGGGCTGTCCGGACTTTTCCTGGGGCTGTCGGGGCTCTTGCGCGGGGAATCCGACTGGCGGCCCTGGCCGACGATCGTTCCTGCGCCTGGGGGGACGACGCCGCCGGGAGGAACGTTGCCGGAGCTGTCGGTCCCGACGATGGTGAGGACCTGACCGGGGCGGAGGGTGATGAAGATGGGGCTGGGGCTGAAGCCCGGGGGAATGGGGGTGTGCGGTTTCATTCCGTGAATCAGCGGGGCTGGGGTGTTGGCAGTCTGTTGGTGCGAGTGGGGGAAGAAAAGGGGGTGTTCGGGGAATTCAGGGGCGTGCGGGTTCGGGTTGGGCTGGAGGGGTCGGGGGACGGGGCCTGGATTTGGTGGTGTGGGCCACGACAAGACCCGCATCCTTGAGGTTTTCCTTGAGGTTTTCGCGGAACACTTCGTTCAAGCTGCTCGAGGCGAGGGGGGCCTCCTCAAGACTGCAAAAGAGTTCGGAGGCGAACTCGTGCAATTCGGAGGGGGGAAGCCGGTCGGGTTGGGAATCGGAGGCCTGTTGGAATCGTTTCACAGCGGCGCTGAAGTCGGCGAGCGGCAAGCCCACCCGGGCGGCGGCGGAGCGGATCCGCTGCATGTTTGAGACCTGGGGTTTTTCCAGTTCCTCCAGCAGGGCGCTCCAGACGGAATGTTCCCCGGCGTAAAGCAATTCGCCGAGTTCGCGGCTGTCGTTTCGGCTGAGGCCGACCTGGAGTCTCAGAATGCCCTCGAGGATGGATTGCGCCTTGAATGAGGTTACCAGGGGTGGCTTGCCCTGGGTGGGGCCGGCTTTTCGTTCGATCACGTCCTTGGTCTGGTGTCGGACCAGACTATGGAAGACCTCGATCGTTTTGTCGTTCAAGCGGCCCAGCACGAGCCGGACGGCAACGTGGCGGAGATCGGCGGTGAGATAGTGGGTCAAGGGGACGTTGGCCTCCTCGGCTTCGTCCGGGTTGTCGCGGGCCGGTCCGGGACGGACCAGGCGGACGAGACTGATCAATTCGGTGGGAGTGAGCACGGCGGCCTTGGGGCCGGTGGCGCAGAGGATGGCGAGTGCTTCGCCGAGATAGCCCCGGACTCGGCCGATTCCGCGGACAAGACGTTTCAGCCGGACGATCTGAAAGTGGGGGCCGAGGATGGGATGGCTCAGGGCCAGATTGACCGCCTGATTGCCGTCGGTGAGTCCGTCGCCACCCACCGCGAGAGTCAGCAGAGATTGACGGGTTTCGAGGAGGAGCGTGGCGATGCGGCGTTGTTTGTCGTCCTCGAAGGGCCTGACCGTGATTTTGGTGTTGGCGGTGAAGAGGTAGTAGCGGCGACGCAGGAAAACGCGGAGTTCCACCCGGACGGTGTAGCGGCCTGGGGTTGGAAACAGGGGACCGTCGGGTCCACGCAGGAGGGTCAGCGATCCCTGGGTGGGTTGCTCTGCGGGAATGGACTTGGAGTCCAAGGCATCGAGGGTTTCGGCGAGTGGGAGGAAGGGCCGTTCCAGGCCGTCGTCCCCGATCACGGCTCCGCTGATGTGACCGGACTTCAGTCGAAGTGCTGGCCCCGTGACGGTCTCGGGGCCGAGGTTTCGGAGCGTGAGTTGAATTCTCGCGGGAGCCCCGAGCGGGATTTCCTCGGCGAAAGGAAGGGCTTCCAGCCGCAGAAGCGGGGCGTCCTTCGAGCCCGATTGGCCGCCCAACAAGGGAACCATTCGAAAAGCGTCGATGCCGGGGAGGTTGAGTTTCCGGGCTCCACCTCCGGGGCGTACCACGATGTCGGGCCAGTGGCGAAGTCGCTGGAGATCACCTTCCTCGAACTCCCAATCCACCAGGTTCATGGCGTCCCCCTCGACCTTTGCCTTGTCCCTCCCTTTCCGATCGGGCATGCGTCGGTTCTCATGCTCCTGGAGAATGGCGTCGGTGGTCGCCATGTAGCCGTTCGTCTGGAAGTTGTGGTCGAGTTTCAGTGCATGGCCGAGTTCGTGGACGCAGGTGCGGAAGTAGGCCGGGGTATCCTCGAGAAACCGGCCCGCCAACCGGCCGAGGGCGGGGTCGTTCGGGTTGTCGGCGAATTGGAAGCGGGCTGCGATGACGATGCTTTCGAAGGGGTTCTCCCGGCCATCGACGCCATGGAGATCGAATTTGTACCCGCGTCCGCCGTCCTCGAGTCGACCGACACAGAAGACATGGAACCGCCATTCGTGGTCGAGGTCGAAGGTGTCGCGGAGGGCTGGGAGGGCCTGTTGCAATTCCGGTTCGGACCAGATCTTGGACGCTGGTTCGGCGGGTTGATCGCTGATGCGGGTGGTGATTTCCCAGCCGCACGCGCGAAAAACATCGTGCCAGTTCCGGTGGTTCTCCAAGGCTGGAGAGAAGGCGGCGCAGGTGTGGTTGTTCAGCGGGAGCCGGACCTGGCTGACGCGGTCGAACTCGATCACGGCACGCCTGAGAAATGGGGAGATCCAGTTGAGGGAAATGACTCCCAATTCCTCACCGGAGGGGTCGTGCACGGTCCCGGTGAGGTAGTCGAAGAGGCTCCGGCTGCCTTCGGGGGCCTGAACCCAGCCGAGCCGGGCAATTACCTCGCCCCGGTCCGCCCATTCGCCGTTCACGAACTCCCGGCTGCGCAGGTGGAGGTCGAATTCGCCGTGAGCCGCTTCCCGGATATCGGTGGCCAGCAAATAGAATCGGTAGTCGCTCCGGGGGTAGATGGGGATCTCCCGAAGCGGTTCCCCGAACCGGGAACTCTCGGAGGCATACAGATCCCCGCTGAGATAGAGGACCTGGCCGTGGATGCTTTCCCGGGCTGATTCTTCGTCGGAGGCCGGGTTCGCTTCCCCGGAGGGGGCGTCGGCCATGGGTAGGGCGCGGTTCCCTTCGTTGTTGTAGTGGACGACGCGAAGGGTGCCTTCGAAGGCGGATTCGCCGTCGTCCGGGGCGGAGGGGTTGGCGTCCGAACCCTCGTAGGGTTTGTGGGATTGGTATCGGAGGGCGTAGCAGCCGGGTCGGAGGCGCTGGTACGGATTGAGGATCTGTCGTTGGGAGGAGTTCATGGCTCGCGCGTGGGGGGGACGCGGTGGGGCTTCAGGGGTTGAACTGGGGTTCCAGCTGTTTGATGGCGTCGCGGACGAGTTTGGAGACGCGATGCTTGATCAGGTAGACCTGCCCGACGTTGACGTTGAGGGACCGGGCCACCTTGAGCACGGGCCATTCCTTGAGCACGTAGAGGTCGAAGACCTGGAATTGACGGGCGCTGATGCGGGGTTTGATGCGTTGCAGCGCGGCCTGGAGCAGCGTCTTGTGCCATTCGCGGTCCCAGTTGGACTGCATCTGCTCGAACGACTGGTCGGGCACACGTTCCGTCGCGCCCAGGCTGGAGCCGTCGCGGTCCGGGGAATCGGCGGGGCCGCGGGCGACCCGGTTGGGGCTGCGCTTGCGGTACTGATCGACGATCCGCCAGTGGGTGGTCTGGAGCATCCAGTTGCGGAACGAGCCCACGGAGGGGTTGTAACGGAACTCGGGCATGGCCTTGGAGACGGCGATGAAAGTCTCCTGAACCACGTCCTGGGCCTCGCTTTCGCTGAGGCCGTGCCAGAGGGCGAACCGATGCACCAACCCCGAATAGGTCTGGTAGAGATCTCGCCAGCTGTCCTGATCCCCGATGTCTCGGACCCGATGCAGAAGGCTGGGGCGAGTCGCCAGCGCATCAAGCGGGTCCCGGTTCATGTCGACCATGATAAGTCTACGTTCTTTGGTTCCTCAATCTTTCACTTCTTTGAGATATTTTTTTGGCGGTCTGGTCGGGTGGGAACCGGAGAGCCGAGGGCCGGTCCTTTGGAGTGCTGCGACATATCGCAGCTTTCGATTCGCCGCCCCGTCCGTCCCCAATGTCAGACCGCCCACCGAC
>CAYZAE010000222.1:0-9647 GCA_964476125.1 uncultured Verrucomicrobiota bacterium
CAAATCTCACGATCGGTGACCGCGCACCCAAGCAAAGGCAATCACCGACAAGAACTGGGAAATCGCCATGACGAAAGCCTGGGCGGGAGGCTTCGCACGCAAGGGCCTAGCGGGGACGACTGGGCATGGCATTGCCGCGGTTCATAAGCGGTGGGAACCCCGAACTCCGAACTCCCAAGTCCCCACCCCCATCTCCCCACTTCCCAGAAGGAGGTTGCCAACCGGGCCGGGGCCCGGTTTGCATCGGTGAGGATTGGACGGGCGATTGGCGCAGCGGCTAGCGCAGCTCCTTTACACGGAGACGGTCGGGGGTTCGAATCCCTCATCGCCCACCACCCCGGATCCCCCTCCCCTTCGGCCGGGTCGACCGCATGGCCAATGTTGAAGCCGCTATACGCATCAAACTGAAACGCTTAGATTTCACCCCATGAATCCGGCCCCCGACATTCGCTGGAAGCAGCGTTTCCAAAACTTCGACCGGGCTTTCGTGCTGCTTCGCGACGCGATGGAGAAGGGACCGGCGGCACTGAATCAACTGGAGAAAGAAGGCGTTGTTCAGCGGTTTGAATACACCTTTGAACTCGCATGGAAGACTTTGAAGGATTACTTGGAATCGGGCGGCTTTGTCTTTGCCACGGTCACGCCCCGGCAAGTGATGAAGGAGGCCTTCACGGCCAAGGTTCTCGCTGACGGCCAGGTTTGGATTGACATGCTCGACCACCGCAATTTGCTCTCCCACACCTACAATCTGGTCGGCTTTGAAAACGCCGTGGCCGCCATCCACAACCGATACCTTCCCGCATTCGATCAGCTTCACGAGTTCCTTCAACAAGAGAGCCTCAAATGAATGCGCCACCCCTGACGGCCAGAGAGCTCGAGATGGTCCGGACCATTTTTAGACGCCACCCCGAAGTTTCGTCCGCAACCCTGTTCGGTTCCCGTGCCAAAGGCACCCACACCGAGCGATCCGATGTGGATTTGGTTGTGACCGGCGAAGTCCCTCCGCTCCGGGCTGAGTCGATTGCTGCCGAGTTGGATGAACTTCCGCTGCCCTACCGCTTCGAAGTCCAGCCGCTGGAGCACATCCACCACCGCCCATTGCTCGAGCATATCCAGCGGGTGGGCATCCTCATCTACTCGGTGAAGTGAGGCTGGTGCGCAGAACACATCACTAGCCGAGGTCCCACTTGCGGCGGGCTGGGCGGGCCAGGAAACGGTTCGCCTCGCGATCCCCTTCGAATCGTTCGCGAACCGGGTCCCAACGGAGTTTGCGTCCAAGGCGCAACGCGATGACTCCCAGGTGGCAAATGCTGGCCGAACGATGGCCGACCTCGACGTCGCACACCGCGACCACCCGACCGAACTGGGCGGCCTGACGTCCGTCACCACGCCCCATGCCACCGCTGCCGATCAGGGCGATGGCCGGCCGATGGGCGGTGGCGGGTGAGGAAGCGTCTGCGGCGGCGGCCCGGGCCTGTTCGGCGAACCATCGCGGCAACCCTCCGAGGGCGGCCGCGGCCAAAGCCGAAGTGCGAAGGAAACCACGACGCGAGGAAGCGAAGGCGGGGGTGAAAGGACGATGGGGGATGGGATCCGAACGGTTCATGGGCGGGGAAACACCCGGATCGTCCCTCGATCCCCTTCCCTGTTCAAGATTCCGAATTCCCGCAGCGGACTTCGCTTCCCGACCAGTGCGTTGGCAGAGCCCTCAGGCAGGAACCCAGGGTCCTTCGACAGGATTCACAGGATGGACAGGATGAGTGGGTGAGGGAGGAAATAAGGCCGTTTGGGCGCGCCCCCTCGATTCCGGGCAGCATCCGCCCCATCCTGTTGCTCCTGTCCATCCTGTCGAAAAGCATCCCGTTCCTGTCCTCGGACACTGTCACCGATCCTACCTTGACGGCGCCCGTCCGCTCGTCGCGCGGACCATCAGCGGCACGAAGGCAGAGATAGCCTTCCTCAGTCAATTCGGTAGAGTGATAGCCGTCATGAGGTATTTCATTGGGTTCCCCGTCGCGGTCGTCGCCCGCAGGTCAAGCCTTCCGGCCCTGTAAGGAACCACTTATGCCTGATCCCATGAAATCCCACTGGCGCCCGAGGGCTGCCGGTCTGGTCAGCAGCGTGATCTCCCTCGCTCTCTGGGCCGGGCTGGGGATCGGCGCGAATTTCGGAGTGCCTCCGGTCGCCGCCGTGCTTGGGCTGATGTGGCTGTTCACGATCGGCCTGCCTACGTCACTGGGGGTCGCGCTGGCGGCCACGGTCTGGGGACGTTTCGAGCCTTTGACGGGATTTTACGGTTTCCTGGGCCTGGCCGCCGGGTTGGGAGTGGCCTTCCAGATGATCGCCTGCCTCTCGCTCACCCGGGTGATGGAGGCCGCCCGGGCGACGGGACGCATCGTGGGGTGGGGTCAGGTCTCGGGAATCGCCGGCATCGTGCTGCTGGCGGCAGGAGCGGTGCTCGCGTTCACCCACCGCCCACCCGCCCCGCTGGCCGAAGTCATCGATGGCCACGCCCATCTGTTCGGCGATGAAGGCTGGCCGCCGGTCCACAAACAAAGCTGTGGCGTGTCGTCCGCCCAAAAGGCGAACCCCAGCTACAGCCTGCTCAACCGACTGCTCCGACTCCCGCCCACCGGCGACCTGAACGAGATCTACGTGGAGGCCCTGGTGCGCCAGTCCCGCGAGGCGCGGGAGGCGTTGGGAACGTTCAAGGTGGTGCTCCTGGCCCAGGACTCTCGCTACACCGAGACGGGCGAACCGGATTGGGTCAATACCTCGGTGTATGTGCCGAATGAGCACCTGTTCCGCGTGGTCGCCCGCTACCCGGACCTGTTCCTCCCGTGTCCATCACTGAACCCGCAGCGCAAGGACTGGGAGGCGGAACTTGATTACTGCCTCGCCCAGGGGGCGCGCGTGCTGAAGATTCACCCACCGACGCAGGCGGTGAATCCCGGCGATCCGAAGTTTCGCGAGTTCTACCGGAAGTGCGCTGCGAAGGGCATGCGGATCATGGTGCACACGGGAGCCGAGCACTCGGCGCCGATCGCCAGCAAAACGCTGGGGGACCCGCGGTTCCTCGAACTGGCGTTGGAGGAAGGTTGCACCGTGATCGCCGCCCACACCGGCACCCGGGCCTTCTTCAATCCGCCGGAGGAGGATCACTTCCCGGACTTCGTGGCGCTGGCCGCGAAGCACCCGCGTCTGTACGGGGACACGGCCGTGCTGGGATCGCAATTCCGCTGGCGCTGCATTCCGGAGATCGTGCGGACGCCGTCCGCGTTGCCGCGCATTCTCCACGCCAGCGACTGGCCGTTTCCGGCGAACGCGCTGGTCTTCTGGAACCGGCTCCACCCTTTCACGCTGGTGGCCTTGATGGCCGAAAAGAACCTGTTCCTGCGCGATCTCCGCCTGAAACAAGCGCTGGGCATGCCGGAAGATTCTTTCCGGCGATTCGGGCAACTTCCGTCCGCACCCCCACATCGCGAGCCCTGATCGAAGCCACAGCCTTCAACCTCCCCACTCCCGACTCCCATCTCCCCACTCCGAACTCCGATCCCCGATCCCCCCACTCCCCACTTCAGAGGGGAAAGTATTCCGGAAGGGCTGTAAGCCGAATTCTGTCTTCCCGCGTTGCCGCGGGGAGAGGGCCATTTCTCTGAGCGATCATACCCGGGACCCGTTCCGACGAGCGGAACCAGGGCGGGCCACCCCTGGGCCCCCTATTTGACCTTGCTCCTGACGGGGTTTTCCGTGCCGTTTTGTTTGCACAAAACGCGGTGGGCTCTTACCCCACCTTTTCACCCTTACCACCCCGGTCTTGCGACCGGAGTTCGGCGGTATGTTCTCTGTGGCACTGTCCGTCGACGGACCTCGCGGTCCAGTCTCCCGAGCGTATCCCCGGCTGAACCGGGGTTGCGCGGCGTCGCGCCCTGTGGAGTTCGGACTTTCCTCCCCCGGCTTGCGCCGAGAGCGACCCTCCGCCCTTCCGGAATCCAGAAAGCGTAGGGAGCGGCCGGGTGGAGCGGCAAGAGTCCATCGGGAAAATTCCTGCTCAAGAGATTCCGGCTTGAGCCGACATGAAACGCGGGCATAGATGGTGGCGTCGACCGAAAGTTCCGTTCTTTCTTAGCCCGCAAGGGCGCAGATCCGATTTCCGTCAGAATCCGCAAGGCCGACCGTATCCCGAATCCATTGCGCGAATCCATCGCGCCGGGCTGGCCGTTCCGGTTCCGACGGCATGCACGATTTGCCCTGCCCATGCTCGTGATTGGGAACAACATCCTTGAACCGTAAGCTCAGAATACCAGGGACTCAGCCGCAGATGGTGGCCGACAGGCCTTGATTGGACGTCGTAAGCTACCGGGCGTGTCCCGTCTTGAATCCTCGCAGTTCATAGGGACTGTACCCTAACGGCATTTACGGCGGGGCATTCTTTCCAGCCCCCGGCCCACCTCGCACATCGCGGTGAGCCGGGGGCTTTTTGCTTTTCCGGTTGGGCCCTCCCCCTCCCTCCCGCTAGCGTCGCGCCATGGGCCAGGGCGACCTCTTCCAACCAATTGTCCCGCCCCCACCCGATCCCGGTCCCCCCATCGCACGCCTTCCGGACGGCTCCACCGAAGCCGCCCCCGGCTCCAGCCCCGGTTCCGGCCCGCACCGTCCCGCACCCCTGGCCACCCGCATGCGGCCGCGGTCCCTCGACGAATACTGCGGACAACAGCACATCCTCGCCCCCGGCCAGTTGCTCCGACGCGCCATCGAAGCGGACCGCGTGCAGTCGGTGATCTTCTACGGCCCGCCCGGAACCGGAAAAACCACCCTGGCCCAGATCGTGGCCCGCCAGACGCGGTGCCGGTTCGAGCGACTCAGCGGCGTGGAATCCAACGTCGCCGACATGCGCCGGGTTTTGTCGTCGGCCGCCAACCGGCTCGCGAACACCGGCCAGCCCACGATCCTGTTCATCGACGAAATCCATCGCTTCAACAAATCCCAGCAGGACGTCCTGCTCCCCGACGTGGAGGGCGGCACGGTGCGGCTCATCGGGGCGACGACCCACAATCCGTTCTTCTTCGTCAACGCGCCCCTCGTCTCGCGATCCCAGATCTTCGAACTGCGCCCGCTCTCGGAAGAGGACCTGCTTCAATTGCTGGAACGGGCATTGACCGACGCCGAACGCGGGCTGGGTCACCAACGGATCCAGGCAGCCCCCGAAGCGCTCCGGCACATCGCGCGAGTGTCCGACGGCGACGCCCGGAAGGCGCTCAATTCGCTCGAAATCGCGGCCCTCACCACCCCGCCGGAACCCGACGGCACCCTCCGCATCTCGATGTCGGTCGCCGAGCAATGCATTCAGAAAAAGGCGGTGGTCTACGACGGCGACGGCGACGCGCACTACGACACCATCTCCGCGTTCATCAAGTCGGTGCGTGGGAGCGATGTCGACGCCGCGCTGTACTGGCTGGCCAAGATGATCCATGCGGGGGAGGACCCGCGGTTCATCAGTCGCCGGTTGATGATCCTGGCGGCGGAGGACATCGGTCTCGCGGATCCGCTGGCGCTGGTGGTGACCACCGCCGCGCATCAGGCCGCGGAGTTTGTGGGCTGGCCCGAGGCCCGGATTCCAATCGCGGAAGCCACCCTCTACCTGGCCACCGCGCTCAAGAGCAACTCGTCGATCACGGCCATCGACGCCGCGCTCGAGGACGTGCGCAACGGCCGGACCCTGCCGGTCCCCGAACATCTCCGCGATGGGCACTATCCGGGATCCAAGCAACTCGGCCACGGGATTGGTTACGAGTACGCGCACAATCATCCCGACCATTTCGTGGCCCAGGATCATCTCGGAGCTGCCCGGCGTTACTACGAGCCAGGGGATCTGGGGTTCGAAAAGAAGATCAAGGACCGCCTCGCCCAGTGGCGTGCCCAACTCGACGCCGTCCGCGCGCCGTCCTCGGCCCCGGGCTCGACC
This sequence comes from uncultured Verrucomicrobiota bacterium, assembly GCA_964476125.1. GTDB lineage: Bacteria > Verrucomicrobiota > Verrucomicrobiia > Limisphaerales > CAIMTB01 > CAIMTB01. The sequence continues at coordinate 5,966 of CAYZAE010000222.1, forward strand.
CCACCCCCGGGCGCGCCTTGATGAAACGATTGCCCAGGAGCCAATCCATCCCCCCTCGCCCCAACCGCCATGGCCGCCGAACCCCCGATCCCGGAGCAGAAACGCGAACTGCGTCGCCGGATGCGCGAAGCCCTGGCCCGGCTCGATCCCCAAGTGAGGGAGGGGGAATCGGAAAAACTGCGCCAACGGCTGGCAACGGATCCCCATTTCGCCTCGCACCGTCGCCTCATGGGCTTCGTCGCTCTGCCCTCGGAACCGGATCTCCTGCCGCTGCTGCGCGCGCTGGCGAACGAGGGACGTGAGGTTTTCCTCCCCCGCTGGAACGTGACCAGCCAACGCTATGAGCCGGCAAAAATGCCCGCCGACGGCAATCTGGTGGCGGGTCCGTTCGGCGTGTTCGAACCGCCCCTGCCCACGCCGGCCGTTTCCCATGAACCTCTGGACTTGATCCTCGTGCCCGGTCTAGCGTTTGACGCTGACGGGCGGCGCCTTGGACGAGGTCGGGGATTTTACGATCGAATCCTCGCTCAATCGGGTCCCGCACGTCGATGGGGGGTCGCATTCGATCTCCAAATCGTCGAGGTGGTGCCCTGCGAAATGCATGACGTGAAGCTCGACCGAATCGCAACCCCGGCTGGTTGGCTGTCCAACAGCCACCGACACCCATCTCCGGCTCCCTTGTGACGATGGATCCGGCCACCTCCGCCTACCTCCTCGTGGGAGGTGCCGCCCTGCTGGTCGCCAGCGGCGTCCTGCTCTCCGTCCGACACCGCCGCGAAGGGCTCCGGCTCCGGCGCGAGCTGGACGAACGATCCCAAACCCTGCTTTCCGAGGCCCGCCGCGAGGCCGAGTCCATCACCCGCGAAGCCCGCGTTCTGGCCAATGAAGAGGTCCAGAAACTCCGCGAACAGGCCGAACAACAACAACAGCGACGGCGCCTCGAACTCGAGGAGCTCGAACGCCGGCTGGGCGACCGGGAACGCCTGGTCAACCAGCGGCTCGAACGGATCATCGCCGACGAAGACCGGCTCCGTCAGGGCACCGAGGAGCTTCGAGAACTCACCACCTCCGCGGCCGAGCGCCACGCCGAGATCGATGCCACCCGTGGCCAGCTTCGACAGGACCTCGCCCGGGTCGCCCGCCTCACCCCCGAAGAGGCCCGCGAACTCGTCCTGCGCCAGGCCCGCGAGGAAACCCTGCGCGACGCCACCGATCTCGCCCGGCACATTCTCGAGGACACCCAACGACGCGCCGAGGAAAAGGCCCGGCATATTCTCGCCACCGTCGTCCAACGCTACGCCGGCGAGTACACCTTCGAAAGCACCACCGCCTCCATCGCCATCACCAGCGACGAAATCAAGGGACGCATCATCGGCCGCGAAGGGCGTAACATCCGCGCCTTCGAAACCGCCACCGGCGTCACCGTGCTCATCGACGACACCCCGAACGCCGTCGTCATCTCAGGCTTCGATCCCGTCCGCCGCGCCGTCGCCCGCGAAGCCATGGCCCGGCTCATCGCCGACGGCCGCATCCATCCCAGCCGCATCGAGGAGGTCGTCGGCCAGGTCGAACGGGAGATGGAGGACACCATTCTGCGACTCGGCGAGCAGGCAGTCACCCAACTCGGCCTGCCCCCGCTCCACATGGAGACCACCCGGCTGCTCGGCAAACTCCGGTTCCGCCACAGCTATTCCCAGAACATCCTCGACCACTCGCTGGAGGTCGCCCGCCTCTGCGGACTGCTCGCCGCCGAACTGGGTCTCGACACCGAATCCGCCAAACGCGCTGGTCTCCTCCACGACATCGGCAAGGCCGTAACCCACGAAATGGAGGGACCCCATGCCCTCGTCGGCGCCGAACTGATCCGCCAGCACGGCGAGGATCCGGTCATCGTCAATGCCGTCGCCTCCCATCACCAGGAAGTGGAATCCGAAGGGCCCCTGGGAATTCTCGTCAGCGCCGCCGACGCCATCAGCGCCTCCCGGCCCGGCGCACGGTCGGAGACCATGTCGACCTATCTCAAGCGCGTTGAAAACCTGGAACGTCTCGGAGCCTCCTTCGCCGGCGTCGAGAAATGCTTCGCCGTCCAGGCCGGACGCGAACTTCGCGTGCTGGTCCGGCCGGAAATCCTCGACGACGAAAAATGCTTCGCGCTCGCCCGGGCCATCTGCCGGAAGATCGAGGATGAACTCCAGTACCCCGGCCAGATCCGCGTCACGCTCATCCGCGAAACCCGCTGCGTCGAATACGCGAAATAGCCGGCCAACAACTTCCCGGCTTCCCTCCTCCCTGCTCCGTTCTCCCCACTCCACCCTCCCATCTCCCATCTCCCATCTCACCCCTCCCGCCTACCCACTTCCCCCAGAACGCCGTCGTGGACAAGGCGCCGGGGCTTCGCGAGAGTCGGCGCGACCGATGAAGAAAAAGCAGCCCAAGGCCTACGCCGCCGCCGGTGTCGACATCGATCTCGGCAACCGCGTCAAGAGCACGCTCCCCGCCCTATTGGCCTCCACGCACCGCAAGGAAGTGCTGGGGAAGGTCGGCGGGTTTGGCGGTCTGTTCGCCATCGACGTCAAACGCCACCCCGAGCCGGTCCTCGTCTCGTCGGTGGATGGCGTCGGCACCAAACTCAAGATCGCCTTCGCGATGAATCGCCACGACACGATTGGCCAGGACCTGGTCAACCACTGTGTCAACGACATCGCCGTTCTCGGAGCCGAGCCGCTCTTCTTTCTCGATTACCTCGGCACCGGGAAACTCGAGCCCGGGGTTTTCACCGAGATCATCCGCGGCTTCGCCCAAGCCTGTTCCGAAAACAACTGCGCCCTGATTGGCGGCGAGACCGCACAAATGCCCGGCTTCTACCAGGCCGGAGAATACGACGTCAGCGGCACCATCGTGGGGGTGGTCGGCAAATCGGCCATGCTCAACGGCCAGAAGAACGTGAAGCGCGGGGACGCCGTCATCGGCATCGCCTCCAGCGGACTCCACACCAACGGCTATTCCCTGGCCCGCAAGATCTTCTTCGAACAGCTGATGCTGAGCCCCAAGAGCCGCGTTCCCGAACTGGGCAACACCCTCGGCGACGAACTGCTCAAGGTCCATGTCAGCTACGGCCCCCTCGTCCAGCGGATGCTCCGCAAATTCCATCGCGGCGAGGAACGCCCCATCCACGCCCTCGCCCACATCACCGGCGGCGGCTTCGTCGACAACATCCCGCGGGTGCTTCCGAAAAAACTCGATGTCGTGCTGCGCCGCGGCAGCTGGGACATGCTGCCCATCTTCCGCCTGATTCTGGAACGCGGAGGGGTGGAGGAATCCGAACTGTACCAGGTCTTCAACATGGGCGTCGGCATGACCGTGATCGCGGACGCCGGACGCGCGGACGCCGTCCTCCGTTTCATCAAGGCTTCCGGCCACGCGGCGTGGTTCGTCGGCGAAGTGGTCAAGGGCTCGGGTCAGACCCGCCTGGAATGATCGGAAGCCGGGTTTGCATCGGAAATGGAACGTCAACACCGCGGAGGAAACGGGCGGCAGGGCTGAAGGATCGGGGGCAAAGTCAGATTTCCAAGAATCCGGACTTGCACCCCAACAGCCAAAGCGGCACGTTTTGCGCCCCGCGAGTGCGCGGTTAGCTCAGTGGTAGAGCACTTCCTTGACACGGAAGGGGTCAGAGGTTCGA
>CAYZAE010000223.1:0-9640 GCA_964476125.1 uncultured Verrucomicrobiota bacterium
GGGTGTAATACTCGCCGCCGTTGCGCCCGGCGTTGCCCATGTTCTTGATCTTGGCCTCGTAGAGGTGGGACAGCTCGTGTTTCTCCTTCTGCGAGCCGAAGCGCAGTTCGTCCACGTGGTCGATGACCTCGCGCAGGTTGTAGCCGCTTTGGATGCGGTTTTTGATCTCCCCGAAGATTTCCCCGATCTTGTATTCGAGCGTGTTCGGTCCGCTGGCCCGGGCCTTGAACGCCATCAGGTAGGGGAAGAGCTTGCCGTTGACGAAGGCGGTGAGGTCGTCGCCGGTCAGGGCTGCGTTGGAGTCGATCCTGCCGTCCTTGCCTTTGGGGGCCGCCCAGCTTTCCCAGCGGTAGGGTTTCTCGAGGATGAAGCTGTATTTCCTCCCCTCGAGCCGTGCTTCCATGGCCTTTTCAGATTCCAGGGCGTCGAGGTACTTGAGGAACAGCAGCCAGGACGTCTGCTCGGTGTAATCGAGTTCGCTGGTGCAGCCCGCATCCTTCCAGAGGACATCGTCGATATTCTTGAACGCTTGTTCGAACATGGTGGGTGCGTGACGGTCTACCGCCGGGCGAGCCGGGTCGGAGGCTGAGGGCCGGGGGAGGAGGATCTTCGGATCATCGACAGGGTAAAGAGCGCGAGGGGTTTACCATGGGGCGGGCCCGGTTGCCACGACTTCGACGGGGGGGCGCATCTCCGGGTCTCCGAGTTGTCGAACAGGTGGGCGGGATCGCGTGGACCGAGGACCGGTCCTTGGGAGTGCTGCGACTTGTCACAGCGTTTGATTCGCCGCCCCGTCGGTCCCGGGTGTCGGAGCGCTCCCCGACGTCGGTTGCCCAGCCCGCGTTGAATCCGAAGCGGCGACATGCCTCCGCAGTCCATGCCGTCCCCTCTGGCTGCCCTTCCCGCTGCGGGTCTCGCTTGCCGACAATTCGGAGATGCGGCCCTTCGAGGTCGAACCGCCAACGAAGGGTTGTCGATTTTCCGTTGGTGGATAGGGTCGTGTGCGGGCGGATTTTGGGCTTTGGCACGGCGGTGGAGAATCCGGTCCCTTGCTTTAGGAATTCGAGAGATGACCTCGATCGAGTTGTTGATCGCGAAGGTTGAGCGCCTCGGCAGGGTGCCTCGGCCTTTCGATCAGTATTTCCCACTCCAGGGACCCCAGCCCTGCCTGCGCGCCGTTGTTTTGGCGCCGGCATCGTTTCTGATCTCCGCGGCGGACCTGGGAGCGGCGGGATTTTCGGAGTGGGCCGTGTGGTTCGCCGCCGTATTGGCCGGCGTGGGGGTGGCGGTTCTGTCGGCGGCTTGGGGAATCCGGCGGGGGCGGCGGCAGGGAAGGGAGACTGAAAAGGCGGCCGCCATCGAGGCCCGGGTCCTGGATGCCAGCGCGAGAGATCGGACCCGGAAGGACCTGGAGCGCATCGTCGCGGAACGCACGGCTGAACTAAGCGCCAGCGAGGCCCGGCTTCGGGAGGCCCAACGCGTGGGACGTATGGGCAGCTGGCAGTTGGATTTTCGCACCCAGCATCTCTCCTGGTCCGAGGAGATCTTCCGCATCTTCGAAATCGACTCGACCCGGTTTGGCGCGACGTACGAAGCCTTCCTGGAAGCCGTTCACCCGGAGGATCGCGAGCGGGTTCACCGCGCGTTCCAGGAATCCATCGCGAGCCGGCAACCCTATGGCATCGTGCACCGGCTCCTCCGACCTGACGGCCGAGTGGCTTATGTCCAGGAGCGGGGCGAAACATTCTACGACTCGGATGGCAATCCGGTCCGTTCCGTCGGCACGGTGCAGGACATCTCGGAGTTGAAGGAGGCGGAGAACGCGTTGCAGAACTCCCTCCGCCTGCTGGAGTCCGTGATCGAGCATGCGCCCACGCGGGTGTTCTGGAAGGATCGCGATTCGCGCTATCTGGGCTGCAACTCCCTCTTCGCGCGGGATGCCGGGTACGAGCATCCGCACCAGGTGGTGGGGAAGACGGATTTCGAAATGGCCTGGAAGGATCAGGCGGAACGGTACAGGGCAGACGATCGGGAGGTGATTTCCGTGGGGATGAAGCTGGGCTACGAGGAGCCTCAGACAACCCTGGCCGGGCGGAGTCTCTGGCTCCGGACTTCCAAGGTGCCGCTGCACGGCCAGGCCGGGGAGATTGTCGGGGTCCTGGGGGTTTACGAGGACATCACGGAGCGGAAGCGCACCGAACAGGCCCTTTCGGAAAGCGAGGCCAGGCTGCGGCAAACGCAAAAGCTTGAGGCGATCGGTCAGTTGGCGGGTGGCGTGGCGCACGATTTCAACAACATCCTGGCCGGAATGATGATGCAGTTGGGGTTGCTCCAGATGGACGAGCGCCTCGACAAGACCACGCAGACTTCCCTGCGGGAACTGGAGGCGCAGGCGAGGCGCGCCGCGCGGTTGACGAGTCAGTTGCTGATGTTCGGCCGCCGGTCGGTGCTTCGTGCCGAACCGCTTGAGTTGAACCGCGTGGTGGCGGAGTTGTTGAAGATGTTGAACCGGGTCATTGGCGAGCAGGTGACCCTTCAGTTCGACCCAGGAGATTCCCTTCCCCTGGTGGAAGCCGATTCCGGGATGCTCGATCAGGTGGTGATGAACCTGGTGGTGAATGCCCGGGACGCCATGCCTAAGGGTGGGACAATCACCCTCGCCACCTCCGTCGTCGAATTCACCGAGGCGGATTGCCAGGCCCATTCAGCGCGCCGCCCCGGCCAATTCCTCTGCCTCACCGTGTCCGACACGGGTTGCGGCATGGATTCCTCCACCTTGTCCCGGGCGTTCGAACCGTTCTTCACCACCAAGGAAGTGGGCCGGGGCACGGGATTGGGCCTGGCGACAGTCGATGGGATCGCCGCCCAGCATCACGGCTGGGTGGAGGTGGAAAGCGCCCCGGGCCAGGGCTCAAGCTTCCGCGTCCTGCTTCCTTCGCTGGGGCGCAAGGCCGAGGTGTCACCGCCGGAAACCGGTCGGGAAGCCCTGGTCCGCGGCATGGGCCAGCGTGTCCTGCTGGTGGAGGATGATGCCCCGGTTCGCGAAATGGTGGCCCGTGCCCTGCGGGCGCTCGGCTATCGGGTTGACGAAGCGTCCAATGGCCAGGCCGCCATGAAGCTCTGGCAGCAGCACCCACATGAGATCAACCTGCTGCTCACCGACATGGTGATGCCGGAAGGCATCACGGGACTGGAACTGGCTGAGCGCCTTCAGTCCCTCCAGCCCGATCTCAAGGTCATCATTTCGAGCGGCTACAGCTCGGAGATCGTGCATGCCGGCATTCCGAACCGGCCGGGAATTGTCTATCTGCCCAAGCCTTATTCCACCAAGACCCTGGCCGAGGCGGTGAGGAATTGTCTCGGGACGACGAGCGGGACGTAGCCATCCCCGACGTTCAGGCGAAGGCCTTGCGCAGGACGGCGATGCTCTTCGGCACCGCGATGTCGGGGTCCTGTTTGCCTTCCATCTCGAGGGTCACGTAACCGCTGTACCCGGCGTCGCGCAGAATCCGCGCGATCCGGCGATAGTCGAGATCGAGGGTGTACCATTCCCCCCCGCCGTAATAGGTCTTCGCCTGCACGTACACCGTGCGGGCCGCGATGGCTTCCAGTTTGTCGTAGGGGTCCTCCAGGAAATTGCCGGTGTCCATCAAGGCCCCAAGCCACGGGGAAGGGCAGGCGTTGAGCAATCGGAGAAGTCCCTCGGGGGTGCGGCTCAGGCCCCAGTGATTTTCCAGGGCGAGGGTGACCCCGCACTGCGCCGCCTTGGGCAGGCACTGCTCGATGCACTCCTGGCACCACTTGAACCCCTCGTCCTCGGTGCGGCCCGGCAGGACCGGCTCAATGCCCCGGGCCTTCATCAGATCATCGAAATCCTTGATGGTATTCCACCGTCCGGAGTTCAGGCGGATGCAGGGAATGCCCAGTTCGTAGGCGATCTCAAGGCACTTGTGGGTGTGCTCCACCTGGGCCCGGAGGTAGGCCGGGTCCGGGTCCACGAAATCCTGGTGAATCGAGAGCGCCACCAGGTCGATGCCATGCTTGAAAGCGTGGCGCTTCAGGCGCTGAAGGTAGGCCCGGTGTTCCGCGGTCAGCGGTTCCTTCTCCGGGATGTCCATCTGCCGATGGAGGATGTCCACCCCCTGGACGCCCAGCCCCGCGGCCTTCTCGATGACGGTTTCGATCGGGACCTTGGCTGTGCGGAAGTGCCAGTAGGAATAGCTGGCGATGCCGAACTTGATGGGGGCCTTCCAGGTGCTGCGGGAATTTCCGGCCGCGGCCAATACTGCGGGAGGGGATGCAAGACGGGCGGCGGCGGCTGCGGCGGCCAGGCTGCCAGCACCCAGGAAGGATCGGCGGGACAGTTGCATGCCCCGACGATGGCCCGGAATCGAGGGGGGATAAAGGACAGTGTTGAAAACCCTCTCCCGCCCATTGCAATCGGGAGGCGCGTTGGTATCGTCGCGCCGCTTTGCACCCGCAGTCGCGACCTTCGAAATGAGCGAATCCTCGTCTGCCACTCCCCTGTGGAGTGTCGATGCCGCCCGCAGTCTGTATAACATCGACCGATGGGGCGCCGGTTACTTCGACATCAACGCGGAGGGGCACGTGATTGCGCGTCCCCTTCAGGAGAAGGGGGCGGCGGTGGACATCACCGCCGTGCTCGCCGATGCGAAGGCGCGTAACCTTAAGTTCCCGTTGTTGATCCGGTTCCAGGACATCCTGCGGCACCGGGTTCAGGCGGTGAACGAGGCGTTTCGGGGTGCGATCACGGAGTTCGGGTACCAGGGCCGTTACCGGGGGGTTTTCCCGATCAAGGTGAACCAGCTCCGGGAGGTGGTGGAGGAGATCCTGGATGCGGGCCGCCCCTACGACTTCGGGCTTGAGGTCGGCAGCAAGACCGAAATGTTCGCGGGGCTCGCCATGCAGGATCAGGTGGGTGGCCTGATCGTCTGCAACGGGTACAAGGACACCGCTTTCATCCGCATGGCCCTGCTCGGCATCAAGCTGGGCAAGCAGGTCATCATGGTGGTGGAGAAGCTGGAGGAACTCCGCCAGATCATCACCATCTCACGGCAGATGGGCGTGGATCCCCAGATCGGCATGCGCGTCCGGTTGCTCGCCAAAGGCGCCGGCAAATGGGCGGAAAGCGGCGGCGAAAACGCCAAGTTCGGACTCAGCACCGTCGAGATCCTGTCCGCCTGCCGGATGCTCAAGGCCGAAGGGCTCGCCCACTGCTTCAAGCTGGTGCACTTCCACATCGGCTCCCAGGTGCCCGACATTCTCACGGTCAAAAAAGCCGTTCAGGAAGCCGCCCGGTACTACGCCAAACTCCAAAAACTCGGCTTCGATCTCCAGTTCCTCGACGTCGGCGGCGGGCTCGGCGTGGATTACGACGGCAGCCACTCCGCCTTCGACAGCTCCACGAACTACACGCTTCAGGAATACGCCAACGACGTCGTCTACTATGTCGCGGATGTCTGCAACGCGGAGAAGGTCCCGCATCCCGACATCATCAGCGAAAGCGGCCGCGCCCTGGTCGCCCACCACAGCATGCTGGTGGTTGAGGTTTTCGGTTCCATCAACAAAACCGGCCTCGCCGAATCGCTCACCTTCGGCGACCAGGAGCATGCCCTGGTGCGCGAGCTTCTGGACATGCGCCGGAATTTCCAGCGCCTGAACAAACTGGAGGCCTTCCATGACGCCGCGGAACGGCGCGAGGACGCCCACAACATGTTCGTCCTCGGCCTCATGGAGCTGCAGGACAAGGCCAAGATCGAATCGCTCTACTGGCAGATCAGCCAGGCGGTCGTCGAAAGCTTCCGCGGCCAGGCCTACATCCCCGAGGAAATCCGCAAGCTCGAGGACAGCCTCAGCGACCAGTACCTCTGCAATTTCTCGGTCTTCCAGTCCCTCCTCGACCACTGGGCGCTGGGGCAGTTGTTCCCCATCATGCCCATCGACCGTCTTGAGGAACGGCCGGACCGCGAATCGACCCTGGTCGACATCACCTGCGATTCCGACGGGCAGATCAACAAGTTCATCGATCTGCGCGACGTCCGCGACACCCTCCCAGTCCACGAACTGCGCTCCAACAGCCAGGGACCCGAACCCTACTATCTCGGGTTTTTCCTCATGGGCGCCTATCAGGACATCATGGGCGACCTGCACAACCTCTTCGGTCGGGTGAATGAGGTCCACGTGTTCCTCGAACCCGACGAACCAGCCGGCTATTACGTCGAGGAAGTCATCGAGGGAACCACCATCGGCCAGGCCCTCAGCTCGGTTCAATACGACGAAAACGAACTGAAGCGCCAGATGAAGGCCCAGATCGACGCCGCGATCAAATCGGACCGCCTCAAGCCAAGCGAAGCCATGCGGCTGCTCGACGACTATGAACGCGGGCTGAAGGACTACACCTACCTCGGCTCTTGACCGCGCGGAATCCCATCGACTTCACGTTCCCGCCTGCGCTCCCCGACCGGGAACGGTCCCCGGGAGCCGGCGGCCCGGGTCAGGTCCGGGGTCAGGATCAAAACCACGGCCGCGGATTGCGTCCCGGATCGGCCGATCTCGGCTCCGTGCTCCGGGGGTTGTCCGCGATCTTCTGGGGGCTGCCGGTGAGCCTCCTGGCGTTTGCCCGCCATTTCCTTTCGTTCCTCCCCTCCGCCTACGATCTCGTGCTGCCGTCCGCTGGGACGCTGCTCCTCGGCTACGGGGTCTTTCGGCTCTCCAAACTGCACGGACAGGAACGTGTCTGGCAGCATCCGCTCGCCATGTGTCAGATCCTGGCCGTGATCCTGGCTGGGCTGTCCCCCTTCCTCTTCCTCTGGAACCGGGTGCCGTCGGAACCCTTCTTCGCCCGGGCCGTGGCTCTTTCGCTGGGGGTCGCCTTGATTTTCCTGATCGCCCTCTCGAACACCCTCGCCCGGCTGGCCGCCCTGCTGCCGGATCCGGCCACCCAGGCCGATGCCAGCCTGTTCGCCTCGGTCACCGGCTATATCGGAGCCACCCTCGCCGCCGTCAGCCTGGTGCTCTACTGGCGTCTTGAGCCCGCCAGCCTCTCGGACTTCCTCTCCCTCCCCCAGCAACCCGTCGCCCACGCCCTTCAGGCCTTCATGCTGATTCTCGCGCTGGTTCCCGTCGCCATCTCCATGGCCGTGACGTGGAAACTGAAGGAAGTGGTGCTCGCCGTTCTGGTCAGCCCCCGCGCCTGAAACGTACCGCCAGGGCCGGGTGGAGAGCCCGCCCGGCGCACGATTCCGCTTCTGCGGCCGCAGCCCTGCTTCAGTGCGCCATGCATCCGTAACGGATGAACAGGCCGAGGAAAACAACCACGGATAAAACAAACAGCCACAATCCCTTGCCTGCGGCCATCAAAAGCAGGCCTCCGCCGATCAGCACACACAAAAACAGGACCGCCAGGGACGCCATGACGAACTTCATGGCCGAAAGTCTACCGGGGTCCGCGCCCGGCTCAAGTTCGGGTTCTCGTTCTTGCTCTCCCAAGGTCGAGGCCTTCGCCCGACGCTCCAGCCCGTTCTGGCATGCCAGTCGCATGCTCGGAACGCCGTTCCCGCTGAAATCTCTGCCCCTTCACACCGCGACGCGTCGGCACCGCCCGTCCTTTCGCCCACTATTCCCGGAAGGACGGCTGCCCACCCCTGGTCCCACGAATCCCTCGTTCTCCTCCGATCTCTTCCTGTAGGTTTTTGAAATCTGCATTCTACCTATTCAGGATAAAAAAGATAGGAATGGGCAACTGCCTAAGGTAAGGGGAGCGTACGGGGTGTTGCGTAAGTGTTGGGGTCTCGTCAAGAAAAACTTGCTAAGAGAGTTCCGGGCCTGCTACCAATCTAATTAATAATCTTATGACAACACTTCTCTTGGTGGTCACGATGCTGACCCAGTTCACCGGGTTCTCCACGAAACGCAGCTCGACGTTCAACCCCAACCCCGCGAACTCCGCTGCGGGAGGGGATCAGGGCTCGAGCCGATTGAGCGACCGGCCGTCTGCTCGCTAGAGTTGCCCAAAAAAGTCGCCTGATCAGTTTGGGCAATGGGGGAGTTCGCGGAGGAAAAGCCTCGCGAGCTTGGTCCCGTGGACTGGTTCGAGTTTCTCCCTAGTTTACTGGTGCTTGTTTCGTGGAGCCGTTGGCCTGAGATCAGCTGCTTTTGATCTGTTCTCGCGATGATCTGTCGGTTTGGAGAGGGACCTTTAGGCTGGCTGAGCGGGTATGTCTGGTTTGTTTACTCCGTCTTCCAAAGATGCAGACGACCGTCGTCGGTCAATGCACCTATGGCGGCTGCTTTTGGCTCGTACTGAAGGATAGCGATTCCTTCATCTCCATTCCGGTTGGGCGTCGGATCGAGGTCGAACGACGTGATTTCCTCGAATTCCGGTATTCGCCAAATTACCACTTTGCCGTCAGCCCCGCCGGAGACCAAACGCCTGCTGTCATCTGTGAATATTATGGTTTGGACAAAACGGCGATGGGACTGAAGAGGGTGTATCCATCGGCGTTCGTTCAAGTCCATGATTTGAATGCTCGCGTCGTCGAAGGGTGCGACTGCCAGCCACCTCCCGTCACGGCTGAGGGCCATTGCGCCTAGATCTCGGGGGAGGGAATTGATCTCAAGCTCTTTGGAGCCGTCTAGAGTTCTCCACTGACTAATGATTCCCAAACTAGAGCCAGTCCAAAGCTGAGTGCCATCATGCGAATAGGCTAAACCCCATAACGCATTTGAGCTGGCGTCTTGCCGCATCCACGTGGCTTTGCTTGTGAGATCAATGTGGATTATTTCTCCCGAATTGCCGGCGAACGCGACCTTTTCTCTGTCCTGCGTGACGGTAAATCCGGTAACTGATGCCGAGCTTGGTACCGGATTTGTAATTTCTAGCGTAAATCCAGATTTGATGTTGATGCTGTTGAGAGTCCAGTCGCTTTTAAATGCGATCAAGTTCTCGTTTGATTTGTCGAAGGATATTGGCTGAAAAATGTTAGAAACTGTTGTTATTACACTTAGATTTTTTGTTTGAATTATTCGAATTGTATTTGTGGTTGCGGAGGCGGCGATAATGCTTCCGTCGTGTGAGAAGGTGAAGTCTCCGTATACATAGGCAAAAAGCCCTTCAATCGAGTTTTCAGTCTCAATTGCCGGGAATTGAAATGAGAGAATGTTGCCTTTGTCATCTCCAGCTACAATTCCCGTTGAGTCGGAAAGCCAGGCTATTGCCATGGCCGGTCGTCCAAGGCCTTGATGAACCGAATTACTTGAGCCGGTTTCTGTTACCCATGTTCGAATTGTTTGGTCGGCCGAAGCTGTTGCGAAGAATTTGCTATCTTTTGAAAATGCCCCGGCGTGGACGCGGGCTGCGTGGCCTGCGAGGTTGTGTCGGACGTTTCCGGTGGATGTATCGGTCAAGATTGCGGATGAACCTCCATAATTCGCTGCCAAATACTTTCCATCGTCAGAGATTTCAATCCAGTTGACAGGTACAGGTATTGGTCGTTGCCATCTTTCAACGCCTGTTCGCATATCAAGGCCGACAAGCAGTCGCTCTCTTCGCGCGCCGCTGTATTTGTAGAGTCCTAGGTACGCATAATCGCCGTTGGGAGAAGTGCCAATGGTTGAAGTT
>CAYZAE010000224.1:0-9599 GCA_964476125.1 uncultured Verrucomicrobiota bacterium
CCCGCACCTTCTACGCCCGCGGCCAGACCGGACAACAACTCCTGCTCGGCGCCTATTCAGCCCTGATCCGCCTGGTCGGCGCCGGGAACATCCAGATGATGGCCCACGAGGAGATGATGGACGTCGTCGTGATTAACGGCCAGGCCAAGGGCGTCATCTGCCGGAACCTGATCTCCGGCAAGCTGACGCGGCATGCGGCCGACGCCGTGGTGCTCGCCACCGGCGGCTACGGCCACGTCTTCAACCTCTCCACCTACGGCCGGCAGTCGAACTGCACCGCCATCTGGCGCGCCTACAAACGCGGGGCCTGCTTCGCCAACCCCTGCTTCACCCAGATCCATCCCACCTGCATCCCCGTCACCGGCGATTATCAGTCCAAACTGCCCCTGATGTCCGAGTCGCTGCGCAACGACGGCCGGATCTGGGTGCCGAAAAAGAAGGAGGACGCCCGCCGCCAACCCGGTGACATTCCCGACGAGGACCGCGATTACTTCCTGGAGCGGATGTACCCGGCTTACGGCAACCTCGCCCCGCGCGACATCTCCTCCCGCGCGGCCAAGAAGGTGTGCGACGAAGGCCGTTGCGTCGGCGATTCCGGCCTCGGGGTCTACCTGGATTTCTCCGACGCCATCCGCCGGCTGGGCGAAGGCGCCGTGCGCGAGCGGTACGGCAACCTGTTCGACATCTACCGCGAAATCACCAACGAAGACGCCTACAAGGCGCCGATGCGCATCTTCCCGGCGGTGCATTACACCATGGGCGGGCTGTGGGTGGACTACAACCTGATGTCCAGTGTTCCCGGCCTGTTCGTGCTCGGGGAGGCAAATTTCTCCGACCACGGCGCCAACCGTCTCGGGGCCTCGGCGCTCATGCAGGGTCTGGCAGACGGCTATTTCGTGATCCCGTTCACCATCGGCGATTACCTGGCGGGCATCAAACCGGGCACACGCCCGAAGCCCGACGCCCCGGAATTCGCCCAGGCGGAGGAACAGGTGACCGGCACCATCCAGCGGTTGCTGAGCATCAAGGGCCGCCAACCGGTCAGCCACTTTCATAAGCGTCTCGGCAAGATTCTCTGGGAACACTGCGGCATGGCCCGCAATGCCAAGGGACTGCAACAGGCCCTCCGCGAAATTCCGGCGCTGCGGCAGGAGTTCTGGGAAAATGTCCATGTTCCCGGCGACGGCGGAACCCTGAATCAGTCGCTGGAACAGGCCCATCGCGTCGCCGACTTCATTGAGCTGGGCGAATTGATGTGCCGGGACGCGCTGGAACGTGACGAGTCCTGCGGCTGCCATTTCCGCGAGGAACACGTGGATGCCGAGGGCGAGTGCGACCGGAACGACAACGAGTATTCCCATGTCGCGGCCTGGGAGTATGCGGGTGAGAACAAGACCCCGATCCTGAACAAGGAACCGCTGGTCTACGAGGCCGTGAAAATGGTGAAGCGGAATTATAAATAGGCGAACGCGGCGCATTATTCGTAATTCGCAACCCGAACCCCTCCTACCCCATGCGAGTCACCCTCAAAGTCTGGCGCCAGTCCGGTCCCGACAGCCCCGGCGAGTTCAAGCTGTACCCCACGCCTGAACTGAATCCGAACATGTCGTTCCTCGAGATGCTGGACGTCGTGAACGACGACCTGACGCTCAAGGGCGAAAACCCGATCGCCTTCGCCCACGACTGCCGCGAAGGCATCTGCGGCACCTGCTCCCTGGTCATCAACGGCAAACCCCACGGCCCCCACCGCGCCGTGGCCACCTGCCAGACCTACCTGCGCAGCTTCAGCGACGGCGAAACCATCGTCGTCGAACCGTTCCGCGCCAAACCCTTCCCCGTCATCCGCGACCTGGTCACCGACCGCACCGCCTTCGACCGCATCATGGCCGTCGGCGGCTACATTTCGGTGCGCACCGGGGCGGCCCCGGACGCCAATTCGATCCCGGTGGCGAAGGCGGATTCCGACCGGGCCATGGACGCCGCCCAGTGCATCGGGTGCGGTGCCTGCGTCGCGGCCTGCAAAAACGCCAGCGCGATGCTGTTCGTGTCCGCCAAGGTCGGACACCTCGGCCTCCTGCCCCAGGGCCAGCCCGAGCGCGACCGCCGGGTGCTGGCCATGGTCGGGAAGATGGATGAGGAAGGCTTCGGCGCCTGCACCGTCACGGGTTCCTGCGCCGCGGTCTGTCCGAAGGAGATCAGCCTCGATTTCATTACCCGGATGAACCGGGATTACATGCTGGCCCTGGTTCGCGAAGGGATGGGGCGCAAGGGCTCGAAGGAAGGTGCCGGCGGATAGTCGCGGAGTCCCGCCGCCTGTGCGTTTCCGCGCGCACCGGGACAAAAGCGTTGAGGGGACCCTGGCCCTGTGGCTTTATTCCGCCCCCGCGAGCGCCGCTCGGGCTCACCTCCCAGGAGGGATCCGACGGCGGCGGATGGTTGACCGGTGAAGGAAGAGCGAAAGCGAATGATGGTGTTGTATTCCGGACACGTGCAGGGCGTCGGATTCCGCTACACGGCACGAGAAGTGGCCGGCGGCTTTGACGTCTGCGGCAGTGTGCGGAACCTTCCTGACGGCCGGGTGGAATTGGTGGCCGAAGGAACGCGATCCGAACTCGACGCGTTCCGCTCAGCCCTCCGTGACGCCGGCGTCGGCCCGTTGATCCGGGACGAAGCCGTCACATGGAGCCCAGCGCACGGTGATTTGCGCGGCTTTCAGATCCTCCGGTAGTAGTTCTGCCCAGATGAGATACGCGATCATCGCCGACATCCACGCAAATCTCGAGGCCCTCGAGGTGGTGCTCGCCGATACCAAAGCCCAACGCTGCTCCCACTACGTCTGCCTCGGCGATGTGGTCGGTTACGGAGCCAGCCCCAAGGAGTGCCTCGACATCGTCCGCGACATGGGCATGCCCTGTGTCAAAGGGAACCATGACGAGTATTGTTCCAACGACGCCTTCGCCGAGGGATTCAACCCCCTCGCCCTGGAAGCCGTCGCCTGGACCCGCGGGCAACTGAGTCCCGAGGACCGCAAATGGCTCCATGACCTGAAGTACCTCCGCCTCGTCGGAAGCTTCACCATCGTCCACGCCACCCTCGACGCCCCCCAGCGCTGGCAGTACGTGTTCGACAAGCTCGAGGCCGCCTCCAGCTTCACCTACCAGAACACCTCCCTCTGCTTCTTCGGCCATACCCACGTCCCCGTCGCCTTCGTCCGCGACTCCGTCGTCCGCGGCGGCACCTACTCCAAGTTCCGCATCGAGCCGGGCAAGAAGTACTTCGTGAATGTCGGGAGCGTCGGCCAACCCCGGGACAACAATCCCAAGGCGGCCTACGTGGTCTACGACACCGTCGAGAACAGCATCGAACTGCGCCGACTCGACTACGACATCGCGGCCGCCCAGAAGAAGATCCTCGACGCCGGCCTGCCGCCCCGACTCGCCGACCGCCTCTCGATCGGCCGCTGAGGGCCGGTGCGTCCCGAGTTTGTGGGGGGTGGCACTCGTCGCGCTGCGACGAGTAGCGCCGCGTCCAGCGGCGCAACGACATCACCCAGGCGCCCCCCAAAAAAGTCTACCGCCCGCTCAACGCGGTCGGGGTTTTCGCACTGCTTCGATCCCTTCGAATTTGGCCGTTTTCGCTCATCGCACAGCAGTCGCGGAGCGACTGAACGATGGTAGCCAGGGGCTTCAGCCCCTGGATCAAGTGCGAGGATGCGTTGCGTCGCGGAGCGACGCCGGAATCGGCTCCCTCCAATCGCTTCATGACCTATCGATGGCACCCATCGACTCGTATGAAGCCTCAGGCCATTCGGGCGTCGCTCCGCGACGCAGTTCACCAAATCCACGCAAACCGTGGGCTGAAGCCCACGGCTACCCTCCTTCTGTCGCTCCGCGACTCCTGAGAAATGGCCAAACTCCAGGGGCTTGTCGCGCTGCGACAAGCCCCACCCGCAACTCAGAGATCGGGCCGGTTTTCACTTCCCGTGAAGTTCGCAGTTGCCTCCATTCGATCTCCGCGGAAGCTCTTCGCATGCCCGCTTTCGGAACCCGTCGGATGCTCGCGCTACTCGTCTTCGCCCTCGCTCTGACGAACTCCACCCGAGTGCCTGCCGCCGACTTGTTTGTCAGTCCCACCGGCGACGATGCCCATCCCGGCACCTCCGCCAATCCGTTCGCCACACTGACCCGGGCCAACCAGGCCGCCCGCCGGTTCGCCGGTCGTGAACCGGTCACGGTCCATGTCCGTGGCGGCACCTATTACCTCACTGCGCCCCTCGTCCTGGGGCCGTCCGATTCCGGGACCGCCGCCGCTCCGGTCAACTGGCTGGCGGACAGCAATCATGCTCCGGTCCTCAGTGGAGGCATCAAGCTGTCCCCGAAATGGGAACCGTTCCGCGATGGGATCTGGCAGGCTTCCGTGCCCGCCGGGACCTCATTCGACCAGCTTTTCATCAACGGCGAACTCCAGGTGCTCGCCCGTTACCCGAATCGGAATCCGGCGGAACGGATTTTCCAGGGGTACGCCGCCGATGCCATCGCCCCCGAGCGCTCCGCACGCTGGAAGGATCCCCGGGGCGCGTTCCTCCACGCCATGCACAAACATGAGTGGGGCGACTTCCACTACGTCGTCACCGGACGCGACGCCAAGGGCGAACTCACGCTCGAAGGCGGCTGGCAGAACAACCGCCGCATGGGCATGCACGACCAACAGCGGTTCGTCGAAAACGTGTTCGAGGAACTCGACGCCCCCGGCGAATGGTTCCTCGACGCCTCCAAACGCCAGCTGTTCTTCCATCCACCCGCCGGCCTCGACCTCAAGACAGCCCTCGTCGAAGGCGTGCGACTCCGCCATCTGATCGAGTTCCGCGGCACCCGCGAACAACCGGTCCGCCACATCAGGCTCCAGGGACTCACCTTCCGGCACACCCAGCGGACTTTCATGGACAACAAGGAACCCCTGCTGCGCAGCGACTGGACCACCTACCGCGGCGGAGCCGTGCTGTTCCAGGGCGCCGAGGATTGCTCCCTCGAGGGGTCCACCTTCGATCAGGTCGGGGGCAACGCGGTGTTCGTCGATGGCTACAACCGCCGCCTGCTGATGCGCGAACTGCACATCTTCAAGGCCGGCGGCAACGGCATCGCCTTCGTCGGCAGCACCAACGCCGTCCGCTCCCCGCTGCTCGAATATTCCCAGCGCCAGACACTGACCGAGATCAACCGGTTTCCCGGACCGCGCACCGCTGACTTTCCCTCCGATTGCCTGGTCGACGACTGTCTCATCCACGAAACCGGCCGGGTCGAGAAACAGACGGCCCCGATCCAGATCGCGATGTCGTCGCGAATCACCGTGCGGAACTGCTCGCTCTACGACGTGCCCCGGGCGGGCATCAACATCGGCGACGGCTGCTGGGGCGGTCACCTGATCGAGCACTGCGACGTCTTCGACACCGTGCGCGAGACCGGGGACCACGGCTCCTTCAATTCCTGGGGCCGCGACCGCTACTGGCTGCCCGGCATCAAAGAGGTCGATGCCCTGGTCGCCGAACATCCCGAACTGCCCAAGCTCGACGCCATGGAAACCACCACGCTCCGTCACAACCGGTGGCGTTGCGATCATGGGTGGGACATCGACCTCGACGACGGCTCAAGCAACTACCTGATCACGGAAAACCTCTGCCTGAATGGCGGGCTCAAGCTGCGGGAGGGATTCCACCGCGTCGTGGAGAACAACATCATCGTCAACAATTCGTTCCACCCGCACGTGTGGTACGCCAAGAGCGGCGACGTCTTCCGCCGGAACATCGTCATGACCTGGTACCGGCCGATCGGCATGCCCACGAACTGGGGCTCGGAAATCAATGGCAACCTGCTGCCCGACGACGACGCCCTCGCCCGGTCCCGGAAGCTCGGGCTCGACACCCGTTCCGTGGCCGGCGACCCGCGCTTCACCGATCCGGCCAAGGGGGATTACACCTTGGCCACCAACTCCCCGGCCCTGGCCATCGGGTTCATGAATTTCGACATGGCCGGTTTCGGTGTCCGCTCGGGCCGCCTCAGGGCCCTGGCCCGGACCCCGGTCCTCCCCACGATCAAACTCGCCTCCGCCTCCCCCGCCGCCGCGAACCCCGGAACACCCGCCACCCTCGAGTGGCTCGGGGCCCGCTGGAAGCGGGTGACGGAAATGGGCGAGGTCTCCGCCGCCGGGCTGCCCGGTCCGGTGGGCATCCTCCTGGTGGAACGTCCCGACAACAGCGCTGCCGCCCGGCTGGGATTCCGGCCGATGGATGTCATCCTCGACTGGCATGGGGACACGGTGAAGGCCGCGGCGGAACTCCCCCAACGTTACGGGAAACTGAAGGCGGGCGAGGCCGCCGTGCTTCGCCTCTTCCGGCAACAGCGCGAAACCACCCTGGAACTGCCGGCGCCCAGCCGCTGATCGCATCTCACCCGCGGAGCGAACGCCCTCCCCGCATTCCCTTCGTGCGCTTCGTGCGCTTCGTGGTGCCATCCTAATTTCGGGCGGTCCTTCACGCGGTGAACGGTAACCGCGGATTCCTGCCCCGGCTCGACGGCCGGGGCTTTCCCGGGAAAACTCGGCGGATGCCGTCCGTCATCGGCCATGTCCTGCGCAACCGCTCCGTGGAAGAGCGGCTGGCGGATTTTTTCCGCCCCGATGCCGATCCCTGGCAGTGTCTCCAGATCGAGGTCAAACCCCAGGTCTTCGGCAGCGCCTGCACCCGGAACTTCGCCGACTACCTTGGCGGCCCGAGCCATTGGCCCGTGAACAGCCTTGAGGAAATCTGCGGCTGGCTCCGCGAATGCCAGGCCATCGACGATCCAAGCCTCTTCTTCGCCGAGGATTTCTGGCAGCACCCGGTGACCTTCGAACAGCTGCGCAAGGGGGATTGCGAAGACCACGCGCTCTGGGCCTGGCGCCAGCTTCATCGCATCGGCGTGCCCGCGCTCTTCACCACCGGACTCTGGCAGGGCACCCCCCACGCCTGGCTCACGCTGCCGATCCAGGGAACGGATCACGTGCTCGAATCCATCGCCAAATCCAGTCCCATGCTCGTGCCCGTGTCCCGGGCGCGTACCGACTATTGCCCCGCCCTGGCCGTCGATCATCAGCTCCAGACCTACGTCTACCAGGGGTTCCAGGCCCGCCACGCCCGATCCCCCAACCACCCCGCCCCGCCTCCAACCCAAGCCCTCGTCGATCGCCCGCAGGGCCCCGACTCGCCACCCGCTGCCCGTGATTTCGAAATCGCGATCCTGGCCGGCGGCCAAAGCTCCCGCATGGGCCGGGACAAGGCCTCCCTCCGCATCGGCGGACGCTCACTCCTGGCCCGCATTCGGGATTCGGCACAAACCCCCGGACGCCAGGTCCGCGTCATCCGCCGCGACGACGTCCCCGGCCGCGGTCCCCTGGGAGGCATCGCCACCGCCCTGCGACGGGCCGAATCTGACATCGTCCTTTTCCTCGGTTGCGACATGCCGGCGGTGACTCCGCACCTTCTCGAACGGGTGATCGGGGCCTTCCGCCCCCGCACCGAGGCCGTGTTCGCCGCCCCGGAACGACGGCCCGGCTTCCCGTTCGCGCTCCGCCGATCGACACGCGACATCGTTTTGAAACAAATCGAGGAAGGACGCCTCTCGTTGCGTCAACTGGCTGACGCGGTGAAATCACGACTTCTGCCCATCTCGAAACGCGACCTACCCCAGCTTCGGAACCTCAACACGCCCGGAGACCTCGAAGCCTACCGCAAGTCCCTGACTCCGACGGCACCCCGGACCCGGCGCCCAGCCAGCGGCCCTCCCGGACTGCCCAAAGCCCTCGCCGGCTGGCTGCTCCCCCTGCTCCTGCTGCTGGGACTCCCCCTCGCCCAGGCCGCGACGAGCCCGGCGGAATCCTGGCTGCCGCCTGAAACCGTCGCCTTCGTCAGCCTGCCCTCGACCCCGCAGGCCGTGGCCGAATCGAAACGGCAGGGGCCGGGAGCCTTCTACCTCGATCCCGCCGTCGCCCCCCTGCGAAAGCAGTTCGAGGAACGGCTCGAACAGAAGGTCCTCGCACCGCTCACCGAACTGACCGGAATCCACCTCGGCCGGCTGCTGGGCCTCGCCGCGGGCTCCTCGACGTTTGCCCTGGTGGAATCCCTCCCGGCCACCCCGGCCGGCAACGCGCCGCCGCCCTTGGGATTCCTGGTGGCCGTCGACGTCGGCCCCCGGACCAACGAACTCGCCGCGCTGCTCGCCGAAGCACGGGCACGGTGCGCCACCAACAAAGCCCTGGTCACCGGCACCGTCACCAACGCGCATCTCGCCTGTCTCCAGGTGAAGGTGCCGGCGGCGCGCCTTCAAAAGGTGTTGGACGACGCCTTTCCGCCGCTCGATCCCTCCGCTCCGCGCCCCGCCGCCGCCGAACCCCCCGTGGAAATCCTGCAGGTCATGGCGGGCAGCTGGTTCGTGGCCACCTCAGTTCCGCGGATGCTCGAAGGCGTCCTGACCCGGCTCGGAGGTGCGGCCCCCGCCTTCGTCCAGTTCCCCGCCTTCGCCCAGGGACCGGCTTCCACCAACACCCTGCTGCATGCCGGGCTTCGATTCCCGGCCGCTCTCGCCCGGCTGACCAACGCTCCCGCCCCCGCCCCCGCCCTCGCGCTGCCGGGAATCGGCCCGTCCCCGGCGCGTCTCGCCACGGCGCTCGGGCTCGGCCAACTCCAGGCCATCGCCTTCGACGTGCGAAGCGAAGCCGCCGGCTGGCTCACCGAATTCCGACTCGCCCTCGCTCCCGGCGAACGCAAAGGACTGTTCAAGGCGTTCCAGCCGATGGCCACCAACGCCGCACCACCGTCCTGGGTGCCCGCCGACACCCTGTACTTCGCCCGGCTCCGGCTGCCCGGGGCCCCCGCCTGGACGGCACTTCAAAAGGTGCTCAAGGACATCGACCCCGCCCTGCTGGGGGTGATCCAGCTCTTCACCGAGTACGCCGGGCGCACCGAGGACGTCGACTTCAACTTCGACAAGGGCCTGATCGCCCGTCTGGGAGACGACTGGATCGCCGTTTCGCGACATGTCGCGAGCACCAACGAATTCGGGGCGGACCTCCTGGTGCACGGTTCCCCCCAGGCTGCGGATATCCATCACGCCCTGACCCTCATCGCCTCGCCCACGTACCTCTCCACCTTTCTGCCCCCGGGCGCTCCCGCCCCCAGGCGCACCGTGCGAACCGTGGCCGGGAGCCAGGTCGTCGCCGTGGAATTGCCCCCGCTGCCCTGGCAGACAGGTCCGGCGCGCCTTCTCCATCTCGGCTCCCGCGATCAATGGGTCGGCATGGCCGGCATGGGATCAACCATCGACCGCTTCCTTTCCACCACCAACACACCAGCCCCGCTGGCGCAATCCCCGGAATTCCTCCACGCGCTGGCCCGGGTGGGCGGGCCCGACGGCGGCTGGGTGGCGTACAGCCACGAACGGCAGTCCGCACGCCATGCCTTCGATCTGATGAAACGAGGCGGTGAACCCCTCGAAGACCTGTTCCGCTGGGCGGCCTTCTCGGAGCTCGCCACCCGCGCCGTCACGGCCGCGGTTTCCTGGATTGATCTC
>CAYZAE010000225.1:0-9594 GCA_964476125.1 uncultured Verrucomicrobiota bacterium
GATCCGGAGGTGGCGTCGGGGGACGACGCCACCTCCGGCCACTTTCTGGGATCCTAGCGGATCCTGGCGAAAGTTGTTGGCGTGTGGGGGCATGGGTTCTCCGGGGTAGGCCTGCGCGAACGCGGTCCAACCCCGGGCTGAAGGACGGAATTCCTTCAGGATTCGCTCAAGGCTGGCCATTTTCCGGCGTCGCGGAGCGACCGAAGGAGGGTAGCCGTGGGCAACGCCCACGGTTTGGGTGGTTTTTGGGATGGCGTCGCGGAGCGACGTACGGTCGTTCAGGGAGGCGTAGGCGAATCGAAGGGTTGGTGAGGAAACTGCTGGCGAACGATTCCGGCGTCGCGCCGCGACGCGGGGAAAATACGCACGGGGTCCCAGGGGCTGAAGCCCCTGGCTACCCTCGTTCTGTCGCTCCGCGACCGGGGAGAGCTGCAATGGGGCCAGGCGTTCTGTCGCTCCGCGACTGCGGGGGAGATGCGATGGGGCAGGTGCCACCCCATCGGCCTTTGCAGCCTGAGGCTCGGTCAGCGGTTCGAGCGCCGGGATTTCTTGGCGGGGGCCGAGCTGGACGGAGAAGCGGGGGCGGCGGGTTCGTCGGAGGGTTCCTTGACCGGCACGTCCTGCAGGTAGCGGTTCAGTTCCTGTTCGGAGAACGACTGAGGCACGAGTTGCAGCTGTCCGCGGGCCTGGTTGGCGAGACCGGCGAGCTGGGTCGGTTGGCGGACGATGTGTGGCGTGAGGAAGATGAGCAGCTCGGTCTTGGAGCCGTTGCTTGATCTCCGTTTGAACAGGGAGCCCAGTCCGGGGATGTCGCCGAGGAAGGGGATCTTGTTGTCGCTGGACGTCTTGGTGTTCTGCATCAGCCCGCCGATGACGACGGTTTGTCCATCGGGGGTGACCACGACGGTGTCGGCGGAGCGGGTGTTGATCACGGGGGCGGCGACGCCGGCGGCGACGGCGACGGTTTGATCGGAGAGATTGGAGATTTCGGGGGCGACGATCATTTCGACGAGCCCCTGGTCGGTGATGAAGGGCGTGACGCGGAGGATGATGCCGACGGACTGGTAGTTGATGGAGTTGATCTGGTTCCCGAAGTTGTCGTAGCGGACGTTGGTGATGAGGGGAACCTGCTGACCGACGGTGATGGTGGCTTCCTGGTTGTTGCGGGCGAGCACCGAGGGGCGGGAGAGCACCTCGGTTTTGCCGGCTTCGGCGATGGCGCGGAGCGTGACCTGGAAGTCGCTGCCGAGGATCTGGTACATGCCGGCGCCGGGCGGGGTGGGGCTGGCGCCCTGGGAGGCGAGCCCGAAGACCTGGGAGAGCGATCCGGTGGAACCGCCGCCGAGGTTCTTCTGGTAGGCCCCTTCGAGGCCGATGTCGAAGCCCTTGCGATAGGTCACCTCGAGGAAGACCACTTTGATGAGCACCTGGGGCACCGAGCGGTCCAGGTTGGTGATCACCTGACCGATGGCCTTGGCGGTTTCGTCGTCGGTGACGACGATCAGCTTCCGCGTCTCGGTATCACTGGAGATCATGGCGTCCCCGATCTGGGTGGAGGACGGGTAGGTGGTGGTGCTGCGACGGCTGGAGAGACCGCCGCCGCCGCCGCCGCCGAAGCCGCCGCCGAACTGGGCGGTGGAGGAGAGAGGCAGGAGGGCCAGGGTGGCGAGGGCGGTGAGGAGCCAGGATCGGAGGTTCATCGGGAGGGGAGTCCGGGGGTGGGGAAAGCGTCGTGCGGGGTGGGCGGGGGTGGGCGGGGGTTATTGTCCGCCGAAGCCGGTGGCTCCGCGGGTGTTGGCGCCCAGGCCGGTGTTGCTGCGGTTCCCCTGGTTCTGGGTCTGGGTGGCGCGGTTGTTCAGCTGGTTGCCGGTCTGCCGGTTGTTGTTGCGCGTGGTGGAGCGGTTGCGGCTGCTGTTCTGGTTCTCGAACAGGCCTCGCAGGATATCCTCGACCGCCTGGGGGTCGGAGTTTTCGACCGAGTAGACGAACACCTTCTGTTTCCGGGCGGGATCGGCGTCGAGCCGTTCGACCATGCTGGCGATCTGTTCCATCAGTTCGTGCGAAGCGCTGACCACGATCGAGCTGGTGCGCAGGTCGGGGACGGAGACGACCTTGGATTGTTTGAGCAGGCGTTCGCTGGAGGCCCCGGTGCCGGCGCCGGTGCCACGATTGCCGCCGCCGAACGCACCTCCGAACCCGCCGAAACCTCCGCCGCCGAACCGGACCTGGCCGCCGCGGCCGCCCTGGCTGGAGGAGGAGGTGGGATCGGGGAACAATCCGGCGATCACCTCGGCCATTTCCTGGGGATCGGCGTGCTGGAGACGGAAAACGCGCAGTTCGGTGACGTCCTCGACATTGGTGTCCACCTGTTCCACGAGGTCCTTGATGACGGCCATCTGGGCTTCGGGTGCGCTGACCACGAGGGCATTGCTTCGTTCGTCGGCGACGGCGACCACTTTGGGGGTGGAAACCCGGGAATTGCCGCTGGAACCGGCATCTGAACCGCCGCCGCCGGCAGCGGCTGCCGCACCGGGGAATCCGCCGCCCGGAAAGCCGCCTCCGGGGAATCCGCCGCCGCGCATGCCGCGGAAGACGTTTTGATTCTGCTGATTGCCGGAGGAGCGGTTGCCGGTGTCGGTGGAGGAGAACAGGTCGCGGATGACGGTGGAGAGGGCTTTGGCGTCGGCGTATTTCAGCTGGAATACCTGGACGGCGGAGACGCTGGTGATGGAGGTGTCGAGGGCGTGGACGATTTCGGTGAAGCGCCGGATGTTGGTGAGCGTGTCCGTCATGATGATGGCGTTTCCGCCTTCATTCGCGGCCATGCTGGCGGTCGAGGGGACGAGTGTCTGGAGGTCGCGGTTCAGTTGGACGGCGTTGATGTAGCGGACGGGGATGATCTGGGTGACGACCTCCTCGCTTTTCGGGATGGCGGTGGGGTCGTTGCTGACCCGGACGGGGGTGTCGCCCTTTTTCTTGGCGTCGTCGCGGCTGATGATGGTGAGCGTGCGTCCGTTGCGGAGGGCGGTGTAGCCGTTCTTGCCGAGCACGGTGTTGAGCAGTTCGACGGCTTCGTCGCGGTTGAGCGGCTGGTTGCTCCAGACGTCGACTTTGCCGCGGACTTCGGTATCGAGGACGATGATGAATCCGGCGGCGTCGGAGAGGTAGTCGAGCACCTGTTCGAGGGCGACGCCGCGGAAATTAAGACGGAGCGTGCCGTCGCCGCCCTTGTTGTCGGCGGCTTCCCCTTTGGCCGGCGCGGCGCTGGCGTTGTCGGACGCGGCCTTCGAGCCTTGGGTGGGAGCGGGCAGGGTCTGGGTGAGGGTGGTTTGCTCCCGGGGCGAGGCGGCGGCGGCTGTCTCGGCGGCGGGGGCCGGAGCCTGGGCCAGGGAGGCGACCGCGACGCAGGCGGAGGCGAGGCTGGCGAGGGTGAATCGGTTGAGAGCGATCATCATTTCTCCTGTTCTCGCTTCTTCATGAGCTTCAAAAGGATGTCATTGGCGGCGCCGGCGGAATCACCGGCCGGGGCGGAGCGATCGCCTCGGCTGGAGGAGCTGGAACCGGAAAGGGAGGAACTGCTGGAACCCGAGGCTTCGGTGCGGGCGATGAACTTCCATTCGCCTTCGTCCTCGCGGCGCAGCTGGGACCCGAGGGTCATTTCCACGGGGGTTTCCCCGGACGCGAGTTGCACGGCATTGGCCGAGATGGCCTTGACGGTGTAGCCGGCGATGGCGTCGCCGCATTTCAGCGTCTTGCGGTAGGTGGCGCTGGAGCCGTCGAAGAAGGCGAAGTCGCCCTTCGCGTAGCTCATCGTGCCGACCAGGCTGAAGTGGTCGATCTGCGTGGGCTTGCGGGTGGGTTCGCGGTCGGTGCGGGCGCTGGCCCGGCCGCGGTTCGGGTTGAAGATGTTCCGTTCGCCAATGATTTTGAAGGAGGCGAAGTCGGTGCCTTGGGCGCTGACGGGGGCGTTGGTGTCCCCTTCGGATCCGGAGGAACGATCGCTGCGCCGGCTGGATCGGTCGTCGCTGCGTCGGTCGCTGGTGCCGGAGGCGGACCGTCGGCTGCTGCGTCGGGACTCGCGGTCCGAGCGGCTGGCGGCCGAATCTGACGTGGAGGAATCCGAAGTGTTGGTTCCTTCGGCCGTGGTGCTCTTCGAATCAAGACTGGCGGGGGGGGAGTCCGTGGCGGATTCGGCAGCACCGGGGGAAGCTGGGGATTCGGAGGCCAGGGTATTCGTGCCGGGGTTGGCGGAGGGGGATTTGGCGAGGGCGGCTGGGGTGGCGTTGGTTTCGCTTTGCGAAGCGAGCGGAAGCAGGGTCGAGGAGGTGGCCAGGGCGAGCACGGCGAGGGCGGCCAGCGCGGCGGCGGCGGATCGGCGCCTTGGGACGGGGCGGGCCGGAGCCGGCGTGGCCTGGGGCGTGGAGGGAGAGGGCTGGCTCATCGGGAGTTGGAGCGAAGTTGGAGACCGCTGACCAGCAGGGCGAGGGCGATCTGATCGCCGTTTTTGTCGCGGGTGGTCAGTTCCACGGATTCGATCTTGATGCCGAGCGGATCGGCTTCGGCGAGGTAGAGGAAGCGGCTGAGCGAGCCCAGACTGCCGCTGACGTCGGCGCGGTATTCGCGGGACTGCAGGTCGGAGTCGGTGCGCTTCCATTGGGGCCGGAGGCCGGCGATGGAGACGCCGCTATCCCGGGACCAGGCGTCGAAGGCGCGGAGCATCTGGCTGTCGGCGACGGAGAGGTCCTTGTCGAGCGTGTTGGTGCGCATCCGGGACCAGGTTTCCCGGAGGCCGGCTTCCCGTTGGAGCAGGTTGTCCCCGTTTTCGACGGATCGGCGCAGGGCGGTGAGCCGGGCGGAGCGGCTTTTCCAGGCGGCGCCGATCGGTTCGAACACGAAGAAATTGGCGGCCCAGAGTCCGACGGCGACGCCGGCGAGGATGCCGAGGAGTTTTTGGCGGTTCTGGTTGTTCATGAGCCACCGGGGCCTTCCCAGCGGAAATTCAGGGTAAACTCGATGGGTGATTTGCCTCGCACCTGCTCCACTTGGACGTCGGCGATGCCCTTGGCGTTACTTAATTGATCGCGCATGCGGAGCCAGGAGGCGGGGTCGCGGGCGGTGCCGGAGCAGGTGACGCGGCCGGTGCTGCGGATCTCGATGACCTTGGCGTTGACCGAGCCGTCCTCGGGGAAGGATTCCGTGAGCCGCCGGAGGATGGCGAGGGAGCGGAAGGAATCGTCGTACCAGGGCCGGTAGAGTCGGATTTCCTTCTGCATTTCCTCGAGTTTCGCGACCCGGGTCTTGATGGCGTCCCAGCGGGATTGCCAGCGCCAGAGGAGGGTTTGCTGGACCAGGAAGGTGATGCAGACGACGGCGGCGAGGGCACCGGCGGCGGAGGTGGCCCAGGCGAGTCGACGGGACGAGTAACGTTGGGAGAACTGCTGCCAGGCGCTGACCCGGGGGGGGAGGAACTCGAATTCCAGGGGTTTGCCGCCGAGGGAGGCGACGGCGACGGCCAGGGCGGCGGAGGCGGGGGTGCCGGGTGGCAATTGGAACGGGAGACTCGAGGCGGGCAGGTCCACGGCCTGTTCCACAGTGAGCCCGAGCGCCTGCAACCGCGGTTGAAGCCCCTCGGCCACGGCGCGCGAGGCCTGGGTTTGCCCGAAAACCCGGACTTTGCGTAGCGCATCCCCGGCTCCCGGCGGCAGGTGACCCCGCGTGATGCGGATCTCGCGCAGCACCTGGTCGGGGTCGAAGGTGAGTGGTTCGGCGTCCCCGGAGAACGCCTCGTCCACCACCCGGAGGGCGGCGATGGCGCCGGCATGGGTCAGTTGGAGGGCGAGGGAACGGCCGGTGGGGATCAGGGCGAGCACCCCTTCGGAGTCCGGGGAGGCGGGGGGTTGGAGCGCGGGAAGTCCGAGGGTGATGCGGACGGCGTGCAGACGGGCGGCCTTGAGCACCCGTTCCACGCGGTCGACGACCGTCCGGGGCACTGCCAGCAGGGTGGCGAAGCGCGTGTCGGGGGCGGACTCGGAGAGCGAGACCTGGACGATGAGATCCTCCGGGTTCTGGGGGAATCCCCGTTCGGCCTCGATCTGGAGGAACTCGGCGCGGTCGGCGTCGGGGAGGTCGGGCACGCTGACGGTCAGGCCGAGCACGAGGTCGGGGGGGAGGACGACGGCGCAGCGGGATTCCCGGATGCCGGCGGCGTCGAGGTGTTTGCGCAGGGCTTTGCCGGCGGCTTCGGGGTCGCCGGCGAAGGGGTCCAGTTCGAGCGCGGCCTGGGCGGCGAGCCGGACGGCGGCGGAGCCGTTGGAGCGCCGGAGTTCGACGGCTTCGAAGCGGTCGTGACCCAGGGCCAGACCCAGGAGGGAATGGCCGGTGCGGGGTTTCAGTCGGTCGAGCACGCTCATGGAGATTGGGTGGCGAGGAGTTGGATGCGATCGCGGATATCGCGGCCGAGGGACCAGCCGAGGTGGGTCAGGTCGCGTCGGGCGCGGAGGCGGGGGCCGCCTTCGGTGAGGTCGATGAGAAAGCGGACCCGTTGATAGCCCCGTTGATAATGTCCGATGGCGATGATGTCGGCGCTGTACTGGTAGCTGCGGGTGGTGAGGTAGGGGGCGGCGGTGAGGGCGTTTTCGCGGCCGAGCACATCCACGATCCAGAGCAGCGAGTTGCCATTGGCTCCGTTGGACGCTCGGGCGGTGGCCAGGGTTTCTGCATTATCGACGCCGATGCCCGGGATGCAGGCGAGCACCTGGGGGCTGGCGGTGTTCACATTGACCAGCCCTTCGAGCACGGTGGCGTTGGTGACGGTGAGATCGCCTTCGATCTGGGCCATTTCGTCACTGGTGAGGGAGGCGAGCAGGGCGAATTCGAGCACGCTGCGGACGGTGGTCACCTGGTTGGATTGGCCTCCGCCCCCGCCTCCGGGGCCGCCTGGTCCACCGCCGCCGCCACCCCCGCCACCCACGGATCCGACCCCAAAGGCGCGGAGGATCTGATTGGCGCGCTGGGTGCCGAGCTGTTCCTGGAGATAGGAGGCCACGGCGGCCTGGGAGGGGTCACCGACGTTGACCCGGGCCGTGCCATCCGCGCGGGTGTTCGGTTCCCGGGAGGCGACGGTGACGTATTCGAGCAGCCCGGCGTCGAGTCGGCCGTCGCGGTTGTCGTTGGGGAACGACTCCTCGCCGTCGTCCTCGTTGGGATCGAGAATGCCGTTCAGGTTGGTGTCTTCACCGAACAGGAGCAGGAGATTGGCGTTGGCGACCAGCCGGAGTTCCTCGACCGATTCGAACGGGGCGTTTTTGCAGCGGTAGGGCGGGTTGAGCCGGGCGTAGAATTCGTCCTCGGACCCGCTGGTGGTGATGTCGCTGTCGGTATCCCGCCAGTCGACGATGCTGGCGGCGAGTTCGGCGGTCATGCCCGGGAGCGTTTCGAGCATGGTGGCGGTGGCGGTGTTGAGATTGAGCCGGGACGATTCATCGACCAGGCCGAAGAACGGTCGGGTGAGGGAGCCCTGCCAGAGGTTGGTTTCGCGGCCGAGCAGCCAGAACGTGGCATTGCCGATGGGGACCTCCTCGGCTTCGAGCATCGAGACGTCGGGGGCGGCGCCGTTGGTGGCGTAGAGACC
Organism: uncultured Verrucomicrobiota bacterium; assembly: GCA_964476125.1. GTDB lineage: Bacteria > Verrucomicrobiota > Verrucomicrobiia > Limisphaerales > CAIMTB01 > CAIMTB01. The sequence goes on from CAYZAE010000225.1 coordinate 7,631, forward strand.
GAGGTAATTGGTGACGTAACGGGCGGCGCCGTCGATGGCGTGGGCGGCTTCCAGGCTGGCGACCCGCTGATCGGCGGCGCGCAGCTGGAAGTTCATGGAATGCGCGAAATAAAGCGTGAGCGCGACCAGGCCGAGGGTCACCCAGAGCACAATGATCAGGACCGAGGCCCGATCGTGGGGGCGGGGGGAGGGGAGCCTCATGCGCCGCCTCCGGTGGATGAGGATTGCGCCGTGGACTGGGCGTTGGTCGAGGGTTCGACCATCAGTCCCACCACCATTTCGATGGGTTGGGGGCGGGTGTTGCCGCGGTTGAAGTTTGTCTCGACCAGGGTGAGGGAGAGCCGGATGGCGCGGGGCAGCGGGGTGGTTTCGTTGGTGCCGTTCCAGGTTTCCCGCCAGGAGGAGCCGTCAAAGAACGAAACCATGAGCGAATCGACGCCGCCGAGAATCGACTGGTCCTGGATGTCGTCGAGATTGGCGGGGAGCAGGTTGCGGGTGACGGCGCGGTGCAGGTCGCGGCCGACGGAGCGGTTGGTGGGGGCGGAAAGGAGGTAGGTGACCCGCTGGACTTCGCCCCAAGGGCTGTTGTCGGAGAGAATGCCGGAGGAGGTGGTGAACTGGACGGTGGGCTGGCCCAGGAGGCCGTCGACGACGGGGGAGGATTGGACGGCGCCGCCGAAGGTGCCGCCGGGGACGACGATCCCGGCCAGATCGCGTCGGATCAGAGTGAGCGCCTGTTCGAGCGGGAGCGCGCCTTCGATGGAATCGACGGTGCGATTCCGGAGCCGAAGGGCGCCGTGGAAGATCCCGTGGATGGCGACCAGGACGATGCCGAAGATGGCCACGGCGAGCAGCACTTCGATGAGCGTGAAGCCGGGTAGGGCGCGATCTCCGAGTTGTCGAATGGTTGGCCGGGATCGGGTGAGCCGATGGCCGGTCCTTTGGAGTGCTGCGACATGTCGCAGCTTTCGATTCGCCGTCCCGTCCGTGCCCGACGTGGGGGCATCTACCGACGTTGGTTGCCCAGCCCACGATGGATCCAAAGCGGCGACATGTCTCCGCAGTCCATGCCGTTCAATCTGTCTTCCCTTCCCACGGCGTGTCTCGCCCGCCGACGCGCCGGAGATGCGATCGCCGGGAGGGGCAGGATTTGGATTCGGATTCGGTGCGGCTTTCCCCGCCCGCCTTGTGGGGGCCGCGTTCATGGGGCGGTGGGGTCGACCAGCGTGCTGAGCTGGATGTTCTGCAGGCGGCCCTGCACGGTGAAGGTCACTTCGACGGTGAGCACGCGGAGCGTGCCTTCGGTCCAGGATTCGACCTTGGAATTGTACCGGAACTCGAGGGGCCCTTCGGTGGCGGTGCCGGAGCCGCTGCCGCTTTGCCAGGTGCCGGTGGCGATCATTTCGTTGAGCACCCTGTCGCCGATGCGGGCGGCGACGATTTTGCGTCGGCTCACCTGGCCGGCGTAGCTGGCGAGTTGGATGCCCTGGACGGCGACCGGGATCACGATGGCGAGGAAGAGCAGGGCGGCGAGCGTTTCGGCGAGGGTGAATCCGCGCTGGGCCGACCTGCCGCCACGGCGATCACGATCGCACGTTGGGCGGTTGGTTGGTCCAGATCTCATAGTAGAGACGGTTCCAGCCGGGGGAGATCCACAGCTTGCCGTCGGTTTCCGCGGTGTCGTTGCGCCGGTGCAGTTCGATCCATTCCGGGCTGCTGGGTCCGAACGAGCCGTCGGGCATGAAGCGGATCATGGGCCGGGTGGCGGCGGTATTTTCGCGAATCTCGAGCGACCCGTTGGTGCGCGAGAGATCGGCCTGGCGAATGCGGAACTCCACGTCCTCGGGCAGTTCGAACTGCACTTCCCGACCGTCCGTGCGCGTCCAGACGGGGTCGGCGCGCAGGCCGTAGCGCTGGGTCTTTTCGTCGAGCCAGAGCAGCATGGGAATCCCCTCGGCGGCGGC
>CAYZAE010000226.1:0-9493 GCA_964476125.1 uncultured Verrucomicrobiota bacterium
GGGGGGGGGGTGGGGGGGGGGGGGGGGGGCAACATGCCCCCGGTTGGGGTGGGGCGGGGGGGGTCAGGGGGGCGCGGGAGGGTGTTCCGGGGGGGGGGGGCGAGGGAGCGGTCGTTGGAAAGCGGCAGAGGGCTGCCGCACTCCACACGGGGACGGCGTTATGGAGTGCGCCAGACCTCTGGCGCTTTGCTTTGGCGTGGGACGGAGGACGGGCGTGGGGTGAGGCGGGACGGTTGTAGGAAAGCGGCAGGGGGCTGCCGCACTCCACAAGGCCCCTAACCTTTTCCAGGGGATGCTTAATAGATGGTTGTTGCCGTTCCGACGGGCCTCGGCACGTCGGAACGGCAACAACAAAACCATCGATTCAACTTTAAGCATCCCATGAGTTCCACGCTCCCCACTCTTCGATCCAACTCGGTCCCGCTCTTCGCCGCGTTTCTGGCCGGAGCCATCGGATCGGCGCCCCTGGTCGGCGCGTCAGACGCCAAACTCTCGGTCCTGGCTACGCCCAACGTGCTGACCATGGGTCAGACGGCGGCGGTGGATGTCAGCGCCCACTTTCCCGGGACAGGTTTCGCCTTCGCTTCGGCGCAGTTCGATGTTCAGGCCACGGACCCGATGTGGAAGTCCGCCAGCGCGGGGGCGATCGTGGGGGCGGATGTGCTGGGGATCTCGGTGGGCCAAGTGCACGCGCCGCAGATCGGGGATGCGGCGGATCCGACGAATCCGATCCGGATCTGGCACGGGCAGTTCCAGGCGGTGTCTCCGGGGCCGGCCTTGGTTGAGATCGCGACCAGTCCGACGGGTTTCCAATACTACCCGAGCAAGCTGACACCCTCGTCGGTGTCGGTGAATGCCGATCCGGGGAATGCCTGGCTGTTCGTGAACCCTCTTTCCCTTGGGAACATTCTCGCGGCCCCGGGCCAGGGAACGACGCTCGCGTTGGGGCCGGGCCGGTTCGTGGCGGAGACGGGCGAGCAGGCGATTCTCATCGGGCTGCTGCTCCCGGCGGTGCAGAAGGTGCATGAGGCGGCGGCCCGTTCGCCGCAGGCCGGGCTGGTGGTGCCGGCGAAGGTTGCCGCGGATTGGAGGCTCGATTTCGACCAGGCCCCGGAAGCGTTGGGAATCGCGCTCCGACCGATTCCGAGGGACGCAATTCCCACCGATCAGTTCTCCCTGAACTTCACCAAGGTGAGCTTCAATCGCGCGATCCCGGGTCGGTCCGGATTCGAGACGAAAGCGGTCGTGCCGGAGGGGAGCCGGCCTCAGGTGCGGTTGTTGCGGGCTGGACGCGAAGTGGCGTCGTTCGTGGGAATCCCTGGTCAACCCTTGTTCCGCGTGGACCAGGTGCCCGCGTCCTTCGCACCGGTGGTGGAGGCGTCGGGGGAACCCGGACTCACGGGGGATTCCGGGGAGGTTCGCGTTGCGGTGTCGACGCGGCATCCGGGTGGGGTTCTTTTCGGTATGTCCGACGGGAGCGTCCGGATGGCGGACACGGCGGAGGTTTCGGTACGCATGAAGTGCAGCAACAACCTCAAGCAGATCGGGCTGGCGGTTCATGCCCATCGCGGCGGCGGAGCGGGCAGGCTTTCCATGTCACCGCCGCCTGGCGTGCGATGATGTGGATGATGGCGCCCAAGGGGGCGGAGCGGGTGGGGAACCCCTCGGGAACTGGTGGCGAAGGCTGCCGGTTCCCGCATTCGCTTTTGCCGGGGAGCCGGGTCCGCTGGTTGTCGACGAACCGACCCCCAGGGGTCAGGGGGCCGGGGAAGCCGCGGGGGCGGCGGAGAGCACCAGCAGCGCCCCGGATTCGGCAATCGCCTTCTCCTGCTCCAGCCGCGCGCACTGCTCCTCCACGCGGGATCGGAGCGCGGCGGTGGTGGTCTTGAACCCGAGCATGCGTGCGACGCCAGCCGGCAGCTGGCGTCGCGGCACTCCGTGCACGGCCTTGATCAGGGCCAGGATCGAGGCGCGCACTTCGGTCGGCGGGAGAAATTCGGGTTTGCGCAGCGTGGGCGAGTCGAGTTCCGCGCGTGTCCGAAGGCGCACGGGGCGGTCGGGGAGATCCAGGCAGTCGTCCTCGCGCTGACAGCGTCGGGCGACGAGCAGGGTCCGGACACCGCGGGCCACGGCGTCCTGGAGCCGGGCTCCGGCACGCGGAAGCTTCCAGAGATCGCGCACACGGAGGGCGAGTTCGTCCTCGTGGATGGGGCCCTCGATTTCGACGATCCGCAGGAGGACATCCGCCATGGCGGGAGTGGCGAGGTTCTGGGGTTCGGTGCCCGGAGGAATCTCGAAGCGGGCGAGGGTGTAGGTCTCGACCGGCACCGGAGTGCTGCCGCGATCCTCGGGTTCGGGAGGCTCTTCGCGGTCGATGGCCGGGGGTGGGGTGGGAACGCCCGGAGTGGACCTGGCGGTTGCCGGGGCCGCCGCGAGGGATGGTGATGGAGCCGAAGCCGAAGACAGAGACGGAGACCCAGGCGCAGACGGAGGAGTCAGTGGAATAGGAATCCTCCGGGCGTCTTCGACTGCCTGGAGCACGCGTTCCAGTTGCTCGGCGGGACGTTGGAACCAGTCGGCGCTCCAGACCCTGAGCATGCGCCAGCCGTGGGCTTCGAGGACCGCCTGCCGGAGCCGATCCCGATCCCGGGCGCTGCGTGACGCGTGATAGGTGGGGCCGTCGCATTCGATGCCCAGCAGGTAGCGGCCGGGCTGGGCTGGGTCGACCACGGCGAGGTCGACAAAGAACCCGGCGATACCGACGCGTGCATGCACGGTGAGACCGCGCGATGCGAGAGCGGTGCGGACGGCGGTCTCGAAAGCGGCGTGGTCGGCGCCGGTGTCGGCGGAAGTGTCCGTGCCTGGTTCGAGACGACCCGTCTCGGCGAACTGGAGGAAGGCCTTGAGGGAAGCGACGCCGCGGCCGGAGGCGCGGGCGAGGTCGATGTCGGCGGCCTGGATCGAGGAGAACACCACGGAACGCCGTCGGGCGCGGGAGATGAGCACGTTGAGCCGTCGTTCGCCGCCTTCGGCGCCGAGCGGGCCGAAGTTCATGCGCAGGAAGCCGTCGGCATCGCGTCCGTAGCCGATGGAGATCAGCACCACATCGCGTTCATCGCCCTGGACCGTTTCGAGGTTCTTCACGAAGAACGGTTCGTCGGGGTGGTCGTTGAAGAACGGTTCCGTTTCCGGATGTTCGCGGCGCAGCAGTTCGAGTTCGTCGAGAATGGCCTGTTGCTGGCGGACGGAGAACGCGGCGACGCCGAGCGAGAGGCCGGGGTTTTGTCGGGCGTGGGCGAGCACGGCGCGGCAGACGGCCTTGGCTTCGACCCGGTTGGTGCCGGTGCCGCCGCTGTCGAAGGTCGCATCAGCAACGAGCTGGAATTGCAGTCCAAGCTCGGGATCCACGCTGCGGGGGCTGGGGACGATGAACAGCCGGTCGCCGTAGAACTCGCGGTTGGAGATGGCGATCAGCGAGTGATGACGGCTGCGGTAATGCCAGCGGAGCATGGCGCCCGGAATCCCGCGGGCACTGCACAGGCCGAGAATGCTCTCCAGATCCTGGAGTCGGGCGGCGCCGTCGGTGACCTCGGGTTCGGCTTCCTCCCCGGTCATGCGGGCGAAGAACCGGGTGGGCGGAAGCTGGCGGCTGTCGCCCACCACCACAATCTGACGGCAACGCGCGATCGCACCCAGGGCGTCCACGGGCTGGACCTGGCTGGCTTCGTCGACGACCAGCAGATCGAACTCCACGGCGCCCGGGGCCAGGAACTGGGCGACCGAGAGCGGGCTCATCATGAAGACGGGTTTGATCGACTGGACGACCGAGCCGGCGTCGCGGAGCAGTTGCCGCACCGGGCGATGGCCGCGTTTGCGTTCGAGTTCCCCGTTCACGATCCCCACGGCGCCGAGGCCGGCGACGGGGTTGGGCAGGCGGGCGTGGTGCTGGGCCAGCACGCGGTAGCGGGCCAACCGGAGCCGGTCGCGGTCCAGACGACGGAATTCGTCCACCACCCGGCTGTGGGTGGTGCCGTCAAAGCGGGCGAGCTTCGGATGGGACTGGGCGAGGCAACGAAGGAGCCGGGTGTGGAACGCTCGGCGGAACGCATCGCACGCCTGGTCGCCCGGGATCCGGCCGTCGTGAAGTGCGTCGAGCACGGGGCTCAGTCCCAGGGTTTGTCCTTCGACGAAACGCAGGTGATACCGGACCCAGCGGAACAGCGATTCAGGATCCTTTCGCCAGCCCTGAAGCCGGGCCTCAAGATCGGCGAAGGGCACGGTCTCCAGGGATTCAATTCCCGGACCGAAGGCCAGGGCCAGGTCGAGATCGAGTTCGTTGACCAGCGATCCCAGGGTGGTTTCGAGATCCGCGAGGGAGCGGTCCAATTCCTGTCCCAACGGACCGAGGGCAGCGGGTTGAGGGAGCGTGACGCAGCGACGGCGGAAATCGGCGGACAGACCCTCGGCCTGCTGGCGCGCGATCCAGTCGGCCAATTGCTGGAACAACGGCCAGTCGGAACGTTCCGTGCGCCAGGCGGTGCCGAAGGCTGCGGCTCCGAGGGTGGAGCCCTCACGAACCGAGCGAAGGGCGCGCTGGCCGGCGACCAGTTCATCGACGAGCGCGATTCGGGCGTCGTGGTCTCCGGGCACTTCGCCCCGGGCCACTCCGCGCAGTTCGGCCTGGGCGCGGCGGAAGTCGCCGTTGAGGAAGCGGAGCAGGGACCGGCCGTGGGCGGCGAGGGCGGATCGGACCGGTTCGAAGTCCTTGTCCCAGGCGGCGTCGGTCACCTGGTTGCCGACGGCGCGTTGAGCGGACTGGAACCGCAATCCGGCGGTGATCAGGTCGCGGAGGTCGGCGATGGTGGTGTCCCAGACGGCATTGGCGGCGGCGGTGAGGTCGGGGACGGGCGTGGGGACCTGGGCGGCGTGCCGGGCCATTTGCCCGATACGGCGGGCGGCGGCCAGGGAGGGTGGAGGTTCGAGGGTGAAGGCGTCGGCGACGGTCCGTGCCTGGTTGCGGCAGGCCTCGAGTTGGGCCAGGGCGCGACTCACGCGGTCGAGCAGCGGAGGCAGGTCGGTGGGGAGCAGGTTCGGTCGGCGCACGCCACGCCAGGCGTGCTGCGTGGGCAGGCCGACCTGAAGCAGATGTTCGCCGACGTCGGCGACGAGCGATTCGCGGGTGGTGCGTTCGGTGGGGGTCCAGTGTTCGGCTCCGGCGAGGTCGAGGGCGGCGGCGGTGAGGGCGCGGTCGCCGAGGCGCACCAGTTCACCGAGCACGCGGTAGGCGGACAGCCCGGAGGGCGAGTGGATGCCGTGGAGCGTGGCGCAGTGGGCGTTGAGCGTGTTCCGGCGCGAGGTGAGTTCCGGGATGACCTCCCCGAGGTCGGTGTCCCTGGGTTTTCCGAGCCGCCAGGTCCGGCCGATTTCGTCGAGCACGGCGCGTTTCGCGGCTTTGTGGGAGTGCAGTTCGAGGCAGAGATCGCCGAGCCCTTCGCGTTCGAGTCGCCGTTTGACCACCTCGAGGGCGGCGAGCTTCTCGGCGACGAACAGCACTCGTTTGCCGTCGAGCACGGCGGTGGCGATGATGTTGGTGATGCTCTGGCTCTTGCCGGTTCCCGGGGGGCCCTGGAGGACGAGGTTCCGGTTCTGGCGCACCATTTCGATGGCCAGCGTCTGGGAGCCGTCGGCGTCGACCACGTGGTCGAGGCGGTCGACGGGAATCAGTTCATCGAGGTGGGCGGATTCCGGGATCGGTTCCGCGGGAGCGGCGAAGCCGTCGGTGAGCAGCGCGGGAAGGAGTGGGTTGCCGAGCAGCGGTCGTTCGGCGGGCCAGGTGGAAGGGTCGAGGTCCCGGTACATCAGGAGCTTCATGAAGGAGAAGCACCCGAGGACCATGGCGTCCGGGAGAATCTGCCAGCCCGACTGCCCGGCGACGGCGAGCGCGAGGGCGGCGAAGTAGGCGGAGACGTCGAGACTTTCCGGATCGGGAAAGGGAGGGAGCACGACGCCGAAGTCGGATTCGAGTTTGGCGCGGAGCGAGAGGTTCTCCTCCACGTCCTCTTCCCGGGCCCGGAGCAGGAAGCGTTCGGAGGCGCTGCGGCGGTCGAGTCGGACGGGAACCAGCAGAAGCGGGGCGTGCCGCGGGGTTTCGGGCGCGGCGGGGTCGGTCCATCGCAACTGGCCGAGGGCCAGATAGAGCATGTTGACGCCGGTTTCCTCGATGGCGGTGAGCGCATCGCGGTAGAGGTCGAGCAACCGGCGCTGGAGCACCTCCGGCGTGAGGGCGGTCTGGAGCCGGGCATCCAGATGACGCCGGGGCCGGCCGGTGGAGGGATCCAGGGATTCGTCGGCGGGCGGGAGGGCGGTGGCTTCGGGATCGGGGGGGAGGGTCTGATCGGTCCGATCCGACGGATCAGAGCGATCGGTCGGATCGGACCGATAGGACTGATCGGACTGATTCGCCAGAAAGCTCAGGGCCTTCCGGTCGGTGACGAGCAGGCGGAAGGCGTCGGTGGAGCGTTCGTCGAGCACCTGGACCAGGCGGGCGGTGCGGGAGCCGATGGGGATGGCGAGCAGCCGGTTGCGGGTGGAGAGATCGAGCAGCTCGCGGCGTGCGCGTTCGAGCGGCTCGGAACGTGGGGTGGGGGGATGATCCACGGTGCTCATTCCGGGAACCAGGCGCGGAGGAACTGGGCTTCCGTTCCGTCGTACACGGCCTCGGCCAGGTGCTCGACGCCGAGTTGGTTGCCCCAGGAATAGGTGATGACCAGCCGGCCCTGCCAGTCGCAGAAGTCGATGTCCGAGTTGTTCAGGTCGGTGGCCTCGGTGATCCGCTGGCGTTGGGTTGCGGAAAGCTTGGGATTGAGAACCTGGCGGTCGTCGGGGGAGGCGCGGAGCACGGGGTTGAGCGGGCTGGGTTCCCAGCGGGTGAGATCGCGGGATCGGACGACGCGCATTTCGTAGCCGCGATGGGCCTCGAGGTAAAAGTCGTAGAACCAGCCGTCGAGCCAGCGCAGGCAGTGCGGTGCGGTGTAGCGGTCCTTGGCGTAATTGCACTCGGGCGGGGTCAGGGTCCAGGTGCGGAGATCCTTTGATTTCGTGAACCGGGCGGTGAACGCGGCGCCGGCTTCCTCCGTGGGTTTGTCGATCTCGAACATCAGCACGAACTCGTCCCCGGCGCGGCAGAGGGAGGTGTTGAACACGCCGTAGCGCCCGGCGGGGAGGGCGGTTGAGGATTCCCAGTTCCGGAGGTCGCGGGACGTGAACACGGTGATGCTGTCGCGGTTCCGGGTGCCGGTGACGATCATGGTGCCGTCGTGGACGAACGCGCTGCCGAACTCATGGCCATCGGCGAAGGCAGGTCCCGCCACGCCGGTTTCGCGGTCGACGAACCGGAAGTAATTCGTCTTCCGGTCGTTGTTCCAATAGCTGTCCCGCACCCATTCGAACCGGTACAGGCGGCCGCCGAACACCACGGGCGTGGTTTCGACGAGGTCCAGGTCGAGGGTGCCGAGTTTCCGGATCAGCGGCCGGCCCGCGGCGTCGCGCGGGCCTTTGTCCACGCCCTTGGCCTGGGTGATCGCGGCATGGCGCAGGATGAAATCGACGATGGGCGTGGAGTCGTCGAGTCCGTGCGGGTGATGTTTCACGCCGGGCTTGGCGATGAGCGTGATGTCGCCGCCCAGCTTCCGGTAGCGCTCGGCGATGACCCCGGTGTTTTCATCCCAGGGCACCACTTCATCGGCGTCGCCGTACACGTGCAGGAGCGGGACCTTGGCGGTGGCGAGCGGGGCGAGGTTGTCGACGGGATTCCCGCCATAGGCCATGGCCTCGGCGTCGGACTTGAACCCGAAGCGTTGGAGCACGAGATCCCAGTCGCGTTTGCTTCCGGGACCCTTGCCCTTGCCGCCGGGCCAACTGCGGAAATCGCACACGGGGGCGTCGCCGTACAGGCAGGCGACCTTGTCGGGGTTGGCGATGGCCCAGTTGTAGCAGTAGAGGCCGCCCCGACTGAGTCCCACGAGGGCGGCTTTGGGCGCGAAGTGATATTTCGAGGTCAGTTCCCGATGCAGCGCGTTCCAGTGCACCACGGCCCCGGGGCTCCCGAGCATGTCGGGCACGCTCAGGTAGACGACGTGGAAGCCGCGGCCGAGCAGGGCGATGTCGGGGTTGGGTTTGTGCCCGAAGAATTCCCCGTGCCACACCCAGGGACGTCCCTCGGCTTCGCGCTTCGGACGCACCACGAGCACGGGACGGCCATCGACCTCGAAATCGTAGCGTTCGAATCCGAACCAGGAGGAGCGTTTGCCGGGGAACGGCGGGTCGATGAGCGGCCGGATCTTCGCCTCGATCGCGTCCGCCTCGCGCTGGGCGTCGGCGAGGGGTTTGCCCTTGCTCATGCCCGGGCGTTTGTGACCCGTCTCCGTGAGCCAGGAATCCTTCAGCATGCGCTGGCGGATCTGGACGAGCGCATGGACCTGTTCGGCGCGCGGATGGGAGCTCAGCAGGCCCTCGGGAGTGGCGGGGCGGGTGATGTCGCCGGCGGCGCCGAAGTAGCGGAGAATCTCCCGGGCCATGAGCCAGTGACCCTGGGACGTCGGGTGGACGCCGTCGCCTGCGAGGGTGAATTTCGCTTCCGTCCGCCGCCGTTCGTCGAGAAACCGGCGCATGGGCCCATGAAGATCGATGACCTCCCAGCCGTCGGTACGCCGGCCCACGAGCCATTCCGCGTAGCGGGCGAGGACGCCGTCATACCCATCGAAAGGCTGGGGGTAGGCGTCGCGTCCCGCGGGCAGGGTGCGGCCTGCGAGGGGTTGGGGGTCGAAGGGAGCGGAGGTGACGTGAATGACGCGGGCTCCGGACGCCACGATCTTGTCGTGAACGCGCTGGATGCCATTGTGGAACCGCCCGGCGCGGGTGTCGTCGTAGGGGAAATAAATCCCGTCGTTCATCCCGTAGCAGACCAGGACGAGGTCGGGTTTGATCTTGGCGAGCACGCGGTCGAGGCGTTCGTGGACGTCGGGGCGGGGGAAGGAGCCGCCGGCGTGACCGGCTTCGGAGAGGCCGGAGGCGGTTTCGCTGGGGAGTCCGACGTTGAGGATTTCGGCATGGGATTCGGGCTGGGCGGTGCGGACCCAGGTTTCGAAGAACTCCACGTATTCGCCGCCGTAAGTGATGCTGTCGCCGAGGAAGAGGATGCGACGGGCGTTGCTGGGGAGGCGGGGTTCGGGGGTGGCGGCTGCGGCGGTGTGGGGGTGGGCTGCGAGCAGCATGGAAGCCAGCAGAAGGAGGGCGGCAACGGGAGCGGGGGCTTTCATGGATGAGACGACGGGGTGAGATTGCCGAAAACCCGGCGTGGGGAAAGCGCGGTGTCGGGCCGATGATCGGCGGGTCTAGGGAGCGCGCCAGCCCTCTGGCGCTTTGGTGCCGACGCGGGGTGGAGGACGGGCGTGGGGTGGGGAGGGGGCGGTGGTAGGAAAGCGGCAGAGGGCTG
>CAYZAE010000227.1:0-5849 GCA_964476125.1 uncultured Verrucomicrobiota bacterium
AGCTCACCACCCCGTTCCGAGCAACGTCGAGGGGCACGAGCTCAGGACCGATTGGAAAAGCGGGGAAGAAGAGGATCTCACGCAACCCCGACGAGATCGCATCCGCGTCAAGCTAAGGCATCGGATTTGCCCACGGAGGTCACGGTGAGCCGTCCGAGGTTCCGAGCGGAGAGGGAGACAGATCGGAGGACCGGGGAGCAAAGAGTTCTCGCGCAAAGGTCGCAAAGATCGCAAAGGGGAGTCCGATAGAGAGGCCGAATACGCGCGCCGACCGGAGTCGGTGCTCTCCGTATTCGGCCTGCCTTCGCCGGGAGGCGGATCTGAAGTCTGGGTCTCCAAGCAAGGGAGCCGAATACGGTGAGGCCCGATGCCCATCGGGCCGCGTATTTGGCCCTCGGTTTTCCCTCCGTGGGTAATCTCAACTCTTAAGCCCTTAGCACATGACGCACATGCGCGTTACGCGGGGAGGCGACAGTTGACGGAAAGCCCCGGATTGGCCATCTTTCCGTGGCTGAAGTGTCCATCATGAAGCTGCAAATCACCGCTTTGCTCACGGGTCGAGGAAACAACACTCTGGCCGACAAAAACGTGCTCCCGGTCCTGGGGCAGCCGCTCCTCTCGTGGACCGCGAATGCGGCACGCCGCTCGAAGCACATCACCGCCTTCTACGCGAGCAGCGACTGCGAGAAGATCCTCGATGAGGCGCAGAAGCTCGGGTTCAAGCCGATCCGCCGCCCGCCCGAGCTCGCCCTCCCCACCTCGCAGCACATGGATGCCATCCTCCACGCGTTGGGCGTGATGGAAAAGGAGGGACACAAGCCCGACATCCTCGTGGTCCAACTGGCGAACGTGGGGACGGTCAAGACGGAGTGGATTGACGCCTGCATCGAGATGATCCTCACCGACCCGGAGGTTTCCTCGGCAATGCCGATGCACGAGAATCTGGACAACCATCCGTATCGGGCCAAACGGGTTAGCAAGGAGGGGTTTCTTGAGCCGTTTTTTGATTTTCGAGGAAAGAAGATCTCCACCAATCGGCAGGACCTTGAGCCCTCGTACTTTCTCGACCATTCGATCTGGGTGTTGAATCTTGCAAAGTCGGTCTATGCCAAGGACGGGCAGCCGCCGTGGACGTTCATGGGCAACCGCATCAAGGGCCTGGTTACGGAGGGCTGCTTCGATGTCCACACACGAGACGACCTTACTCTGACGGAGAAGTGGCTGGTGGAGAACGGCCTCGCGCCCCGGGGGCCGAAGCAGGTTGAATAATGGGTATATGATCGCGCTGATCCAGTTGACTCGCCACCAACTTCAACGCCTGCATCACATTGGTGGTCCTTGGCGGTTTCTGGAATCCGAGGTGGCCCCGTATGAAGAATAAAACCCAAAGTATTGCCTCGGTGCTTTCAGTGGTTGTTGTCCCTTGGATCTGGTTCTGTGTGCGATGTTGTCCTTCGCTGCTCCGAGCCACTCTTTTGGCGGCGCGTACGTTTCTGAACCCGCGGTTCGCGTCCATGCTGCTTGAGGAACCGCTCTTGAAGCTGGGGGCCTGCAAGCCCATGCTCATCCGGTCGCCATCTCTTCAAATCACCGCGGACGTGCGTCTCCACGCCACGCTGAACCTAGGCGACACCATTCAGCGCAGCTTTTACATGCGAGGCTTTCCGGATTTTACATTTGAACTGCTGCGCTTCTGCGATGAGAAGACGTGTTTCTTCGATATTGGCGCCAATGTTGGGCTGATCTCGTGCGCGGCTTCCCACTGGATTCCTCCCGAGCAAGTTCATTGTTTCGAGCCGATCCCCGCGAACTTTGATTTGCTGCTCAAGAATATCTCTCTCAACTGCCCCGGAGTCTGTGCCCACCGTTTGGCGCTTTCCGATCGCTCAGGGAATTTTGAGATGGTGACGTGCAGCCATGATTCTGGTGCCGCATCGCTGGAGACAACTTACCGGGCAGATCGCCTTGCTGAACTCGGATACCCGACTGAACTGCGAAACACCCAAGTGAGGACCGTATCGTTTGACTCTTTTTTGACTGAAAAACGCATTGATTTTCAGGGATTGAAAAAGGCTGCCATTAAGATTGACGTGGAAGGGCATGAACTACCTGTCCTTCGAGGGATGGGAGAGTTCCTCGAAAAAAACCGCTCCTTATTGGAGATGCTTTTTGTTATTGAAGTGCATCGACAGAACTTCGAGGAGATCCAAAAAATCTTCGCCTCGTGGGCATTTCAACGCATCTGGCCGGAGGACACGGAGATCGCCTCTTTCCATGAGCGCAACGGTGCTGCCATCGATTTGATTTTTCACCGGGCCATGGCATAGCTGCGCCGATGTTGTTGTATGCAAATCGACACCAAATGAGTGCCCGTCGCCTTCATCTCGGGGCGGGGCGGATGATCAAGCCCGGTTGGGTGAACCACGATCTCGCGGCCTTGCCGGGGATCGATGTGGTTCATGACCTTCGCGTCTTTCCCTGGCCATGGGCCGACGGGGAGTTCGAGGAGATCCACATGGATAACGTCCTCGAACATCTTCCCGACATGGTGCGGACGATGGAGGAACTCCATCGCATCCTGAAGCCGGGCGGACGACTTTTTATTGGCGTGCCCTACTGGAACTCGTTCGAGGCGTGGGGCGATCCCACGCACGCGCACTGGTTCAACGAGGACACCTTCACTTTTTTTGATGTGAATCACTGGCGATGTAAGGACCGCGACTACTACTCCAAGGCGCGCTTCCGTGTGGGGAAAGTGGTGTACTGCATCAACCCGGCCAAGCCGTTCCTCCAGCACACCCGCTGGTACCGTCTGACCTATCGGGTGGAGAACCGTTTCGCCAAGGCGATCCTGAGGTTCCTCGCCACTTACCTCTGCAACGTGATCCATGGGTTAGACATGCACCTCGTCAAGGCGTGATCCTCCGCGAACATCCCGGCGGCATCCTGACGGCCGAGGAAGGCGGACGGGTCATCGAACGGTTTTCGTGTCGCCACGACACGCACCGTGCCCTCGACCTTCTCCGACAGATCAACGCCTTGCGGCTTGCGGACGGCACCCCGATTTACGCGGGCTCCCGACATCGTGGCTTCTACCTCTGGCCGTTCTTTCAGGAGCATCTCTTTCACGAGGTGTGTGTCCCGTGGGTGCGCTACGGCTCGGTCATCGATTGGATTGGCGACCGGGAGGTTACCTGCGAACCCGGGGGCTTGGACTCCTTCGCCTCCCTCTTGGGACTGATTCGGGGCGGCCCCCGTCGTTCTGCGGTGTCACAGTTCGCTTTCAACGCCCTGCTCTCGCTGGCCCGACGGCAATCGCGCCCGCACCCGCTCGCTCTCTACGACCTGATGGATGGGGATTTTCGCTCGAAATCCCTCCGGGAATGTCTTGATGGGATGCAGCTCCCGTATTCCCGCTTTCGGCGTTTCGAGACGCAGCGCGACTGGCAGACGGCCCTCCGGGGAACGGAACACATTCCTTGGGCGATTGCTCTTGGCACGGTGCATGGGAAAACCCCCGCGCTCCACGCGGAGACGAAGACGGACTGGCCCCGATGGGTCCTCGATCGGGTGCTCGCGTGGATTGACGGGATGGTTTGGCAGAATGCGGAAGAAATGGACGCGATCATCTCGGCATGGTCCCGACGTCGGCCCCGTTTGATTTACGGGATTGACGACTGTGGCGCGCCGAACCCGATCTGGGCGGCGGCCCGTCACCACGGCATCCCGATCATCGGTCACATGCACGGGAGCTATACGCAGTGCCACGCCGGTTGGATGCGCCACGGGATTCCCCACGAGTTCAACAACGTCCGCTTCGATCGCCTGCTCGTGTGGGGAAGCTATTGGAAGCGGAAGCTGCTCCAGTACACGAACCTCTTCGAGGAGAAGGAGGTGGAGGTGGCCTGCCCGATGCGCCCCCCGCCGCGCTACCGCGTGTCTCGAACCGTGAACCGTGAACCCGGAACCCGCGCTCCGCGCGCCGTTTTGATCCCGTACGAATTTCTTGCGGATCAGCCGGCAATTGGGGCCTACATGGAGAAGATGCTGGAGAAGGGGTGGCGGGTGCTGCTCAAGACCCGTCCCGACGAACCGCTGGCCGACCAGCTTGCCGCCTACCAGTTGAAAAATCCCTCGAAGGTGGGGATTGTGGAGAAACTTTCCGATGAACTCCTCTCGACCGTGGACGCCGCAGCGGGGACGATGACCACGTTCCTTTACGAGCTCCTGCCGTACGGGATCCCGATCTGGTATCTGGAAACGGGGTTCACGATGTTGGAGGACATGGTGCCGGACGGCCTTGCCCATGGCGTGAATCTCGCCGGGTTGGAGGACCCGCCCTCGGACTGGTTCGAGCCGCGCTACCGGGGAGATGGGTCCGAGTTTGTGGACACGTCCCGCTCCCTGCGGGAGGTGATCGAGGGGTTGGCCAAGCAGTGCTGCCATTCCGCGCGCGCTTGACATGTCAAAGCACTCTCCAGACCATCATCTCCCATGCGAAAGCTGAATTGCGGCTGCGGCAGCCGTATCGCGCCGGGGTGGACGAATATCGACGTGTATTCTTCTGGTTCGCAGGTTCAAAGTGTGAATCTCCTGAAGCGGTGGCCTTTCGCGGACGGTTCCTTCGACGTGGCCTACAGCAGTCACGTCCTTGAGCACTTCTCCCCCGCCGAGGCGGACCATCTCATTTCCGAGGTCCGCCGGGTTCTTCGGTCGGGCGGCATCCTGCGCACGGTGGTTCCCGACCTGGAAGCGACGTGTCGGGAATACCTGAGGATCCTGGACTCTCGTGACGGGGACCGTGCCTCGAAGCGGTACGAATGGATCATCTTGGAGTTGATCGATCAGCTTGCGAGGTCGAATCCTTCCGGGGAAATGGGACCGTACTTTGAACGGCTGAGATGCTCGTCCGATGCGGAGATGATCTCCTATGTTCAAGGACGGGCCGGCGGCTTCAAGTCTCACGGCGAGGCCTTGAGTGTTTTCAGGAAGCTCAGGCGCATGACCTTGCGTCGGGTTCGAAACAAACTCTTCTACTCATGGCTTCATTTGGTAAAGCACCTCTTTCCCTCCCAAGTGAGGTCCCAGGTAATGGTATTGACGGGCCTCGGCGAGCGCCACCGGTGGATGTACGATCGTATGGGCCTCGACCTGCTACTTCGCAAACACCGTTTCGTGAACGTGGTGGTTCAGCAACCCAACACGTCTGGAATCAACGGATTCAACGAAGATTTTCTGGATGTCGAGCACGACGGAAACCCCTATAAGCGCACCTCCCTTTACGTCGAAGCATCGAAGCCCGTTTGAACGTGGGTTCCTGTGGGGTCGCGGAGGAGACTTACTTGCGGAAGATTGCGGCGAGGGACTTGCCGCTGTGGACGATGGCGCGGTAGGCACGGAGAAGGTTCGATGGGTGTTTCCAAATCACGTGGTAGGGGGTCTGGTGTCCACCCCAGGCACGGACGAAGCGCTCGATTCCCTCCACCATGGAGCCCTCGAAATCGAAAGACCGTGAGCCGTGAGCGGTAAGCGGGGCAGATGGATCTCGGAGATCGGAGGTCGGAAGATGGGAGGACGGCTCGCTGCTTGCCACTTGCTGCTCGCTCGTCGCCAGATTGGCGACGTGCTGGATGGCCCGCCAGAGGGCGAGCGAGCCGGCGCCGCTGTTGCGGAGTTCGGGGTCGGCTCCGCCGAGAAGGTAATAGGCGGACGAGGCGTCCCATGCCACAAAACAGCCGGTGTGGACGCGACCCGAGGAATCGCGCGCCATGAGGAGCCGCCCGGAAGAGCGTGCGAGGCACGCCTCGACCGCGCGGCGGATGACCTCCCCGGGGACATGGGGCGTGTCC
>CAYZAE010000227.1:5949-9487 GCA_964476125.1 uncultured Verrucomicrobiota bacterium
GAGGCACGCCTCGACCGCGCGGCGGATGACCTCCCCGGGGACATGGGGCGTGTCCGACTGTCGCGCGAAGGTCATCTGGTAAAGTTTGAGGAAGTCGTCGGTCGCCCCGTCCGTCACCGTCACGGTTTTTTCGGCCTTGCGGACGTCGGTGCGCACGCGGTCGAGGGTCTCGTCCCACACCGCGTCGAGGTCCGCGAGGGAGGGGATGACGTAGGTGACATGGCTGCCCTGGGAGAAGCCGCGCCAATGGAACGGGAGCCAGTTTGGGAACCCCGGTGGCAGGTGTTGGGAGAAGGACGCAAACGGGGGAAGTTGGTCCAGCAGGCTAGTGAGCAGGTCCTTCTCCTCGCCGAGGCGGTTGCCGTATTTCGCGGTCGAGGGGCGGAGGATGGGGCCGAGGTAGGGGGTGAGCGGCGGCATCTCGAGGAGGCGGAGGCCGAGGCGCATTTTGAAGGGGAGAGGCCAGGCCGCGACGACCTCGTCACCCTTCTCGAGCCAGAGGTATTCCCACGACCATGGCGGGGGGCAGACGGCATCGAGCCACCAGGGCTGATGGAAAAGGCATCCGTGGGCCTCCACGAAGGCGGCGACCTTCGGGGGGAGAGGGGGCGCGGAGCGGTGGGGTTGCATGAGGAAGTGAGCGGTGAGCAGTAAGCAGTAAGCAGTAAGCAGTGAGCGGGGAGCGGTGGGGAAAAGCGGGAAAGCGAGAAAGCGGGGATTAATTAAGGAGGGGAGCGGGAAGCGGGGAGCGGTAGGAAAGGAGGAGGGGGCGTTTCGCGTTTCAGGTTCCGGGTTCCAAGAGTTGGGAAATATGGAACGTGGAACGCGGAACGATGGAGCGCTGGCTAAAAGCTACTCGCTACAAACCATAAGCTGCGAGGGGTTCCGTGTTCCAAGGGTCGTGGGACGGGCTTGCCTCGCGTGGTGCCTCAGGCAGATCGGTTGTCTCCGAAGCGGCCCTCGATGATGCCGAGGAGGCTGAGATCCTCATTCAGGTCAGGCCAACTCAGTCCGGTTCCGCCGCAGATCAACACTACGTTTGCGCGTTGGTCCATGGAAGCCTCCCGCAAACGGTGGTTGGCTGCCCAAGGAAAAGTGACCCGTCGTCCATCGGCGAGGGTGATCACCACCTCATCCCCCTGCACCGCAACGGAGGACGCCCTCGTGTTTAGTTCAAGAACCGTGGATTTCATCCGTCCTGTCGAAAGATCTCAGGCATGGGTCAGACACTGCGAATATGGAATACTCTACCTTGGCGATCTCCCACATGCAACCTTTCCAGTCGTAGTCCATCGTGCTGACAGATGGGGCGTCTTGCTCAAAGGGGAAAAGGGTCGAGACACGAGACGAGAGACGGGGTGCAGGCCGCTGGCTACAAGCTATAAACTACAAACTACCAGCTACCACCTACGAGCTGCGAGCTGGCGGAGGGCGGCGAGGACCTGTTCTGCCGTGATCGCGCGCATGCACTCGACCTCGCGGCGGCAATCGCGCAATGCCTCGGTCTCGGTCTTCCCGAAGTCCTTCATGCAGCCGATGCACGGGAGGGCGTCGGGGCGCAGGACCCGGCTCGTCGGGGCGCGGGGCCCCGTCACGGCAAGGTCGGTCGGGCCGAAGAGGGCCACGAGCGGGACGCCCACGGCGTTGCCGATGTGCATGAGGCCGCTGTCGTGGCAGACGAGGGCCTTTGCCCCATCGAGGAGGGCGGCGGCTTCGGGGACCGTGGTTTGCCCGGTCAGGTCGAGGACCGGTGACGGGCACGCCGCGAGGAACTGGTCGGTGATCGCGCGGTCGTGGCGGTCGCCGAGGAGGACGATCCGTTCGCCGTCGGCGTGGAGGAGTTCCGCGAGGCGCACGAAGTTCTCCAGCGGCCAGCGTTTCGGGGTGGCCTGCGCGTTGGCGGCGGAGACCTGGAGCACGAGATAACCGCGGTTCACGAGGTTGAACTTCGCCAACGTGGCGGTCTTGGGTGCGGGCTGGACCCGTGTCTGTGGATCGCGCGGCAGGGCGCGACCGAGGAGCGCGTCGAGCAGGTCGAGCCCGAGGTCGCTCTCGTGGGCACCGAGGCGGAGAGGGACCTCGTGGGTGAGGACCGCCCGGGTCCAGCCCATGTCCCGTCCGAGGGCGTCGAGGGTGTGGCCGATGCGAATGGGAGCGCCGGCGAGAAGCGTGCCGAGCCAGGTGTGGGAGGGCGAGGCGTTGAAGGGGAGGAAGGCGACGTCCACGCGTTCACGGCGCAGAAGAAACCAAGCAAGGAGCTTTCGCCAGAGTGGGGCGTCCTCGGGCACGATGACGGTGCGGTCCACGAGGCCCGAGTCCTGCAGGACGAACTCCGCGCCCCACGGGTTCCCGGCGACGAGGATCACGCGTGCAGTGGGGAACTCTCTCTTCAACGCGAGGAAGAGGGGGGTCATCATGATGAAGTTCCCGAGGCCGGCGTAGCCGGGAATCAGGACAGTAAGCGGTGAGCAGTGAGCCGTGAGCGGGCTTGCCCCGCGCTGCGCGGGGGAGCGGGGAGCGGGGGAGGCGAGTGGCGAGCAGGCTTGTCCCGCGTGGCGCGGGGGGGTGGCGAGCGGTCTCAGCGGGCGGCAGAGGAGC
The DNA here is from genome assembly GCA_964476125.1 of uncultured Verrucomicrobiota bacterium. Classification (GTDB taxonomy): domain Bacteria; phylum Verrucomicrobiota; class Verrucomicrobiia; order Limisphaerales; family CAIMTB01; genus CAIMTB01. The sequence goes on from CAYZAE010000227.1 coordinate 8,548, forward strand.
CGGAGGAGACGGATGAGGAGGAGTAGGAGTCGGCGCTTCATGGCTGGTGACAGTAAGCAGGGAGCAGTGAGCAGTGAGCCGTGCGAAAAGGATGAAGGAGGAATGAGAAAGGAGAAGGGATTTTGGAGGCGAGCGGGAAGCAGTGAGCAGTGAGCGGTGGAGGAGAAAAGCGGAAAGTTAAGAAAAGCAGAAAGCGGGGATTAAGGGGGCGAGAGGGAAAGCGAGCGGGGAGACGGAGGGGAAAGAAAATGTAAAACCCCGACGAGATCGGGGCGGCGGATCGCGGACAGCGAAAAATGGGCATGCCTGCTCACCGCTTACCGCTCCCCGCGTCACGCGCATTTGCGTCAAGTTAAGGGCGATGCTTCTCCGTCCATCTTCTGCTCGGCCCCGTACTTTACAGGGAAGCCACGGATCCCGCAGTCGCGGGACGGATGACGGAAGCAGAATACCAGGTCCGCTACACGGACCTGGTATGCTCCATGGGCAGAATCCCGACATCTTCACGCGGAAGACGCGCCGATTCCGTGTGGCGGAATCGGCGCACTCCTCGATCCGTGAACATCCGTGTTCCATCCGTGGCTTCTGGTTCAGTTCCGCCCATCAAGCGCGGGACCATGCCTGCTCACGGCCCCCGGGCGCAGAAGGCTGCGCAGGGCGGCACCCCAGGGCATGGGGTGGGCCTTGCACGCAGCGGTGATGCCGCCGGCGCAGGCAATCGCATAGGCGGCGGCGGTGGCGACCGCAGCCCCCGCCCCGCCCCAGAAATGGATCCCCAGCGGGCAGAGGACGAGGGTGGAGAGGCCCCCGAGGAAGTCGGCGCGCCAGGCGAGGAGGGTGGTCTTCTTGGAGTAGAGGACGAAGTTTGCGAAGATGTAGTAGATCCCGTTGAAGGCGAAGGCGAGGGCAAGCCAGAAGACTTGGGGCGCGCACGCCTGGA
>CAYZAE010000228.1:0-9413 GCA_964476125.1 uncultured Verrucomicrobiota bacterium
CCGCGAACCGGATTTCGGCGGATTTTTCTTTTTCTTTTTCACCCCGCCCATGCACTTCGACAAGGAGAAGGGGCTGGCCGACACGACGAAGGACGGGGTCGAGGCGGGGACGTCCGAGAGCATGGCCACCCGCGATTTCTACAAGCGGCTCTACTGGCTCTTTGACAAGCATCGCGGCCCCGACAAGAAGCCCTGGTTTATCGGGCACCAGTTCGCCTCGTCGGCGCCCTACGTTTCCTTCTGGGACATGACGATCAATGGCGAGGAGATCAAGCCCGAGCGAAAATTCGGTTTCAGCGACATCGTTCTCCAGAAGAGCATGGTCGGCACTCCCGCCGCCCTGCCGAGCAAGTCCGAGGGGGATAAGAGCTACGACGCGTTCGGCTGGCGCAGTCAGTTCGGGTCGCAGTTTGGCGTCGCCAACATCCTCCTGCCGCAGTATGGCTACGACCCCTCGCTGAAGACCGTGGAGCACGCGCGTGAGATCCTGTCGATCGTGTTCTTGCACAACGTGTGCATTCGTCCGGCCTGGATTCCCGTGACCGTCGTGGAGGACTTTTGGAACAAGGTGGAGATCCCGTTCGGCATCGCGGACGCGGAGTTCCACCCCTACTGGAGCAACGGGGTGAAAACGGAGCCCGCCTGTGTGAAGGTCAGCTACTATCAAAAAGCCGGGGCCGCTGACTTCCTGGTGGCGGTGGCCAACTGGTCGGGCGAAGAGGTGCGCGGGCGTGTCCGGTTGCCGCCGTCGATCCTCGCTTTGGCGGATTGCCGCGACATGGAAAGCGGCGAGGTCATGAAGCCGTCGGCGGATTGGGAGGTCGCGGTGCGGCCGCATGACCTGCGGGCGTTCCGTTTCTCCGCTCCGCGGCGCGCCGCAACCGCAGAGACTGCCAAGCCTGCCCATCCGTGAACCGCGATTCCTCCAGTGCGGGATGTGCCCTTTCGAGAGCGAGCATCGCGATAAAAAAACCGGAATCGAGTTGACCTTTCGTGCGGTTGTGCCATTATCTTCGTGTTGCGATGTATTTGAACCTCCAAAAAGAGGATCCAATGAAAAGCAAAACCGTGCTCCTGTTGCTGGCTGTCATCCTGGCGGTCGGCGTTCCTTCGACATTCGCGGCAACCAATCTTGTGGCCAACGGCGTCACCTGGCAGGTGGGGTATGAAGGCGACTATTATCCCAACAATTCCCAGTCATTGCCCGCTTGGACCACTTGGTACACGGCGGGAGGCGGCACCAACTGGTTGAGCGGGGCCAGCACGCTCGTGATCTCCAACTGGGGCAACGGTCCTTACGCGTATGCGGAAATGGAAAACCTTAGTTGGTGGAACGCCTCGACGCCTAGCACTGTGGAGGTCAATGCCAGGTTCACGGACTACAGCGGGTCTCCCTCTACATATACCCTTGGGGAACTGGGGCTTATCGATGGGACGAAGCACTTCCGCCTCACGTTTTGGGGCGGGTTTGTGAAGTTTGACGATTCGTCGAACTTCAGTACGGATACGACGAGCGGCTTTCACACGTACCGTGTCACGATGAGCAATCACACCGCGAACCTGTATGTGGACAACAGCCCGATTGCCGCCCTGAGTTCGCTCGGCCAGGACATCGGTGCCAATCGTATCTACTTCGGCGACGCGTCCTCCAGCGGGGGTGCGGGTGCCTCGGAGTGGGACTACGTCCGATGGACGAACGCCGGCTCGTTCATTCCTGTTTCCATTCCCGAACCGACCTCCATGGCGTTGGTCGCGTTGAGCGCCCTGGTAGGGCTGCGCCTGTATCGCAAGCACACAGCCTGAGAAGTGGTCGATCGGTGTCGGGAATTGCAAGGCGTGTCCGTCGTCGACGCGTGGGCCGCCACCGGGTTTTCTGGTTCGGGGACGGATGGCTCCGGGAAAATCCCCCCTTCTGGATGGAAAACACGGCCTTCCGGGTTTTGCGTTGAGCGCTCCTTTTTTCCGATCCCGCTTCTCATGGCCGCCATGTCGAAGTAGCCTTCCTGTTGGGGCGGCGTATTGAGGGTCGACCCCAGATGAACCACCACCGTTGAAGAGACTGCCCCAGAGGATTCAAAAGGGAGCGGAGCAATGGGCTTCCGGAACCACGGGCCTTCCTCGGGTCGACCCGTTGCGAGGGAAGGACTATCGGTGGGATCTGGTTTCGTCGAAGGCGGCGTTCGCCCCGAGGGATGGCGCAGGCGCCCTTACTTTTGCCGGCAAGATGTGGCTTCTTGGCGGGTGGAATCCCGAGGACAAGGTGCATTTCCCGAGGATCTGCAACAGTGAGGTGTGGAGTTCAACCGACGGGGCGCGATGGAAGCTTGAGGGCCACGCCCCCTGGGAAGGGCGCCACACGGCGGGCTACGCGGTCCATCAGGACAAGATGTGGGTCATCGGCGGGGATGCCAACCAGAAGCATTACCAGAATGACATTTGGAATACCGATGACGGGGTCCACTGGAAGCTGGTGACGGACCATCTCCTCTGGGGAAACCGCGTGCTCCATCATACCGTGGTCCATGAAGGCAGGATCTGGGTCATGGGTGGCCAGGCCCTTCCTCAGCTGGCGCCGGCCCCGAAAGCCCTCCATCATGATGTGTGGAACACGGAGGATGGGATTCACTGGATCCGAGTCACCGACCGTGCCGCTTGGGCGGCACGCGGCATGATCGGTGGGTCGGCGTTGCTCGACGGAAGGATCTGGCTGCTAGGGGGTGGAACCTACCAGACCCCCGAGCACCCCCGCCGAACGATCTACAACGAGGTGTGGAGTTCCGCCGACGGGGCTCAATGGAAGTTGCACGTCGGCTCTGCACCCTGGTCCCCGCGGCAGTTTCACAATGTGGCCGCGTTTGACAACAAGCTCTGGGTCCTGGCCGGGAGCGATTCCTCACGTCCGCCCTACAACAAAAACGACGTCTGGTATTCCGCGGATGGAGTGAACTGGCATGAGTTGCCGAATACCCCCTGGCCGATCCGGCATGCGGCGAGCATCTTTGTTCATGACCATGCGCTGTGGGTGGTTGCTGGAAATTGGGAGGTCCTGGAGAATATACTGCATGCCGACGTATGGAAACTGACCGTTGCCCGGCCGTCCCAAACGCCCCCATGAAAGCGGGAAGCAAGAGCGGCTTCATCGCGGAGTCTTCAGGGTTGAACATCTGGCGCCGTGGTCAATGTTGGGTGAGCGCGAAGCGCGGGACCAAGAGTCCGTACGGGCGGGGGGCAGCTGTGGTTCAAAAAGCCTTGCTTCGATAATAAACTCCAATATAGAGTTTAATCGCATGAAGGATGGATTTGTCCCTGGCGGTCATGAAGTTCCTCGCGGGAGGGGCTGGTGACGCTGGACGCCTGTGTGACCCTGGGCGCGGAGCGGGAGACGAAGCTGTCTTCCGGGGATCTTCTGCGCCAGATGGATGCGGCCGGCGTGGAGCGGGCGGTGGTTCAAGCGGACGATCGGGCGCTCGCCGTCGATTTTGCTCGTGGAAATCGGGAGATGCTCGCTGTGGCCCGTCAGCACCCGGATCGCCTGGTCGCGACGTGTTCCGCCAACCCTTGGTACGGCTCAGTGGCGGCGGAGGCGTTGCGTCGGGCTGTCACCGAGGGGGCTCGGATGGTGGTCTTCGCCCCCTCGCTGCAGGGATTCATCCTTGGCGATGAGATTCTCGATCCGGTCCTGGAATCCCTCGTGGCATCCCGCGTGCCCATCTATGTCCATACCGGGCCGCACCTGCATGCCACGCCCTGGCAACTGGCGCACCTGGCAGCGCGGTATCCCAGCCTGCCGTTCATCATGGGGCACTCGGGGGCGACCGATTTTTGGAATGACGTGCCGGAGGCCGCGCTAAGTGTACCGAATATTTTTATCGAATCCAGTTTCGCGCGGCCGTTCACCATGAAGTCGCACCTCGAGAGGGTTGGAGGCGAGCGGGGGCTCATGGGTTCGGGTGCGCCGCGCAATGACCTGGCCTTCGAATGGTCGCAGGCGCGGGAGGTGATTGCCCCGGGACAGCACGCGGGCTTTTACGGGGAGACCTTGGGGCGGCTGATTGGGGAGGTGCGGCCATGAGTGACGCGTCTCGTTCCCGATCGGCGTCTTCATCTGCGGAGCTATGTCTGCGCCATGAAGTGGTGGATTGCCACACCCACTGGGGAATTGGCTGGGGAGATCGCGATGGGCGCGACCCCGCCCGCTGGCTGGCTGTGCTGGATCGCTACGGGGTCACCCGCGCCATCGTGCTCGGGCACCGGGGCATTGCCGACAAGTGTGAAACGGTGCGTGACCATGACGATGTGGCGGCGGTCTGCGCGAAATCCGGCGGAAGGATGATCCAGTTTTTGACCGTCCATCCCAGCCAGGGGCGCGCGGCCCTTGACGAAGCGGTGCGCGGTCTCGGCCAGCTTGGCGCAAAGGGAATGAAGTTTCACCCGTGGATGCAGGGGGAGAGCATTTCCCAGCCGACGATGGACGCGCTGGCGGAACTCGCGGAGGAGCGGGACGTCCCTCTCTTCTTTCATGACGGCACCCCCTGCTATTCCATGCCCTCGCAGGTCGCGGGGCTGGCAAAGCGGCATCCGCGGACCACGGTCGTGCTCGGACATGGCGGGCTGCTGGAATTGTGGCGCGAGGGAATTGCGGCGATGCGGCGTTTGGAGAACGTCTGGGTCTGCCTTTGTGGGCCGCACCGCGCGGCTTTCCTCGAGTACTTCCGCCAATGCGACCATGGTCGTATTTTGTGGGGGAGCGACTTCGGCTTCGGTTGGGCGGATCCCATCGGCTACCGTTTGGGAGTCCTCCGTTCCCTGGGGTTGGGCGACGCGCTCATGGCTCGGGTGTTGGCCACCAATCCCGCCCGCCTGCTGAAACTCAGTGCCAAAGACACTCCATGAAAATCCGCTCCCACAAGCTCAAGAACCGCGATTTCGGCAACGAGTGGTTCGACCGCGTCGAGGACCGCCTCGACTACGACGACCTCGCCGCGGACCCGCGGTGGCGGAAGGATTGGATCAGCTTCGACGGGGTCGTCCACCACGCCGGCACCGACCGCGTCTATTGCGGCATCACGAGCTTCGACGCTGACATCTTCAAAATCTTCGACCGAAAGACAGAGTGCTTCCTCAACACCGATTTTTCCAAGGTGGCGAACCCCTACGACGCGAAGTTCCATCGCTCGATGGAAATGACCCGCGATGGCCGGACCCTTTACGTGGCAACCGCGCTGTTGCATGACGTGGACCGCTACTGGGAAGCTCCGGGCGGAGGCGTCTTCCGCCACGACGTTGCCGCGGGGAAGACGGAGAAGCTGGGCATCCCGATCCCGCACAACTACATCCAGTCGATCGTTCTGGATGAGAAGCGCGGCGTGATCTACGCCCTGCACTTCACACCTGAGCGTCTCAGCGTCTTCGATCTCGCCACCGCCAAGGGGCGCGACCTCGGCCCGATCGGCAGCGGCTTTGCCATGGCGCAGGGAGAGAACCTTGTCCTTGATGACGACGGCTGCGTCTGGTGCGGCTGGGGTCTGACCCGCGCCTGGCAGAGTTCTCCCGGGCGGGATTCGCACCGCCTCTGCAAGTACGATCCCCGATCGGGGCGCATCGAGTTCCTGAAGACCGGGTTGCCCCGCCGAGACGGAACCCCCGGCTTTGCGAAGGTGGAGGGCTTGTTCAACCTCGGGACCGGCAACCTCTACGCCTCCGGGGACAACGGTTCCCTTTACCGCATTGACACCAAAACCGGGAAGGCGACCTATCTGGGCACTCCCATTCAGGACTCAAACTCACGGCTGACCTCGCTGGCCAGGCATCACGATGGGATGGCTTATGGCATCACGGGGCGCGCTGGCCAGTGTCGCCTCCTGCGATTCGACCCGGCCACGGACCGCTACGAGCTGGGCGGCCCGATTGTGGATGCGGAGGGGGTGGCCATGTGGCAATGCCACGACATCACGATGACCCACGATGGCGTCCTTTATGCCGGGGAGAACGATCACCCCCAGCGAAGCGGTTATCTGTGGGAGGTCGAACCCTGAATCCAAAGTGAACCGATCCTCGAACCTGAACTCGTTCTCATTCCGTTATGCCCAACCCCCTGCTCTTTAGCGTCCAGATCGATTGTGAGGCGACCCAGAGCTCCGTGAAGGACCCCGCGCTGGGAGCACGCTCCATTCGAGGCCTGGCTGAGATCTTTTCCGAGACCTCCACCAAGGGAACCTTCCTGGCGATTCCCGGCGATATCGAAGCCCACGGTCCCCTCTATCAGGAACTCGAAAAGGCGGGCCATGAGGTTGGCCTGCACCTGCATCCTGCCGAGTTGGGAGCTTCCGAGTTCCTCGGCGTGGAGGGGACGGAGACCCAGCGGCGGCTTCTTTCCGAGGCCATCGACCGTTTCGCCCAGGTCATGGGCCGCAAGCCGGCAAGTTTCTGCCCGGGCTACGGGTCGGCCAACGACTTCACCTTCGGCATTCTCGAGGAGCTGGGGTTCACGCACGGCATGGTTTCCATCCCCACGCGCAACCTGCCCCAGTGCGCCTGCACCTGGGGCGGCGCCCCACTCGATCCTCACTACGCCCACCGCTACAACCGCGTGCTGGCGGGCGACCTCCGCTTCGTCAACCTTCCGCCCACGTTGGATCCGGAGAGCCGGATGTGGGGCGGCGCCCATCCCCAGGACCTCCGCGTGGAGTTGGTGGACGCGAAGAACCACTGGTACACGATCGACAAGGCGGTTCGGCGGCAGGTTTCGCAGAACACCCCGTTGAAGCAGATCCACGCGGTCACCCACAACACCTTCGAATACGGGGAACGGGCCAATTTCCGAAGAGAAACCTGCGAAGGGATCATCCGAGGAGTCCGCCAGATCGCGGAGCGCGAGAAGCTGAAGTTCCAGCCGGCCACCCTGATCGAGGTCGCCATGGCCTACCGCGAGGCGGCACCCCACGCCTCCGCGAAACCGTCTAACCTGAAGCTCGACACGCGCGGTCGCGCGTTCAACCGGAGCTGACGCTTCTCACTTCCAAAAGAAACCGCTGAACCGTGAACCGTTGAACCCAACCGCCTGAGTAGCCCTCCTATATGAAAAACTCCCCCATGGCCGTCCGCAATATTCCCTTCCTCGCCCTGGGTGGGGTCTGGGAACAGGACGACGTGGCGGCCGCGATGAACATCATCGGTGCCGCCGCGCAACCCAACGGCAACTTTTTTCCCATTCCGGAAGAGACCAACTTCCAGAAGGCCCTGGCGGAACACGAGGGGTGCGCGCATTCCGTCGTGGTGAACTCCTGCGGCACGGCGCTCGACCTCTGCATGATCGCCCTCGGCATCAAGGCGGGGGACGAGGTGATCGTGCCCGGTCTGACGTTCGTTTGCACGGCGGGAACCGCCGCCGCACGCGGGGCGAAGGTGGTCTTCGCCGACGTGGACGCCGCGACGCTCTGCCTTTCGCCCGCCGCCGTGGAAGCAAAGATGACCCCGCGCACGAAGGCGATCATCCCCGTCCATTTCTCGGGCCTCGCCGCCGATATCGAGGGGTTCGACGCCCTTTCGAAACGGACGGGTATCCCGATCATCTACGATGCCGCCCACGCCGTCGGCGCCAAGCACCGCGGGCGCGGGATCGGCGGGGTCGGGCTGGCGAGTTGCTACAGCTTTCAGTCCAACAAGAACATGACCACCCTGGGCGAGGGCGGGGCGGTGACCAGCGACGATGCGGCCTTTTCCGAAAAGGTGCGCGGCCTCAAGACCTTCGGCTACGTGTACGGGGCGCAGTTGCGGGTGACGCAGATCGGGTTCAACTACCGCATGACCAAGCCGCAGGCCGCCACGGGGATCTCCCAGCTCGCGAAGATCGACCGGGTAATTACCGCGCGCCTGGCCCGCTTCCAGCAGATGCAAAAGGAACTCGAGGGGGTGGGGGAGATCCTTCGCCCCGCGGGCATCGGGCCGGGCCACGGCTGCCATCTCTATGTGGCGCGACTCGACACCGACAAGGTCCGTTTCACGCGGGGGGATTTCCTCAAACACCTCAAGGAAAAGTGGCAGGTTGCCTGCGGCTACCACTACCCGGCGGTCTGGAGCTGGGAGGCGTTCGCGACGGTGGACCACGACAAGCGCGACACCCCCGTCACCCACAAGGCGGTCGAGCAGGTGATGAGCCTGCCGCTGTTTCCGACGACCAAGGAAGAGGACGTGGCCTATCTCGCCCACGCCATCCGGGAGACCCTGGCGGCCCTGAAAAAATGATCGCGACTCAGCTTCGCAAGGGCACGACGAAGCGTGCCCCTCCCTCAGCCGATAGGATTGGAGGGGCACGCTTCGTCGTGCCCTCCTGCCTGCGCCAGGCTCGGCGCGGCAGGCCGGCGGCAGTCCGCGGGAAAACCTGACACCTGGGTATTAACAGAAAGTAAATCCATCATGAGCACATCCATTCTTCGGTGGGGAGTCGTCGGGACCGGGGACATCGCCCAGAAGCGGGTGATCCCGGCGATCGAGGCGGAGCCGCGCAGCAAACTGGTTGCCGTGTGCGACACGGTGGCGGAACGCGCCCAGGCCGCAGCCGGGCCACACGGCGCCCGGGTCTACACCTCCCTGGAGCCCATGCTGAGCGCAATGGACGTCGATGCGGTTTATCTCTGCACTCCCGTTTCCCTGCACGTCCCTCAGGCGATTGCCGCGTTGCGGGCAGGCAAGCACGTGCTCGTCGAGAAACCGGTGGCGCTGAGCCATCCCGAGGCGCAAACCCTCGTGGCCGAGGCGGCGCGGAGCGACCGAAAGTGCGGCGTGGCTTACTTCCGTCGGTTCACCCCCAAATATACCATGGCCCGCGAAATGCTCGCCAAGGGCGAGTTCGGCAAGGTCGTGCTGGTGCGCCTGACCTACTTCTCCTGGTTTAACCCGAGCCCGGACGACCCCAAGTACTGGCGCGTCGTGCCCGAGCGCTCCGGCGGCGGGCCGATCTCCGACATGGGCACGCACATGTTCGACGTCCTGATCGGCCTCTTCGGCATGCCGGAGACGGTCTTTGCCAAAGCCGAAACGCTGGTGCAACCGTACGCCGTCGAGGATTCGGCCGTGGCGATCCTCAAGATGCCCGGCGGCGCCCAGGTCCTCGCCAGCTTCCACTGGAGCAGCAAGACCTGGTCGCACGAGTTCGAGATCGTCGGCACCGAGGCGAAGGTCAGGTGGCATCCCTACGACAGCGACTCGGTGCTCAAGACCGTCGGCCGCGACACGGTGGAGGTGCCCACGCCCAACGCGAAGAACGTGCACGCGCCGCTGGTCGCGGACTTTGTCTCGGCTGTGATCGAGAACCGGGACCCGTCCGTCACCGCAGCCGAGGCGGCCAAGACCAACGCCGTGATTGACGCCCTCTACCGCTCCGCACGCGAACGCCGCGAGGTGCGCCTGGAGGA
>CAYZAE010000229.1:0-9317 GCA_964476125.1 uncultured Verrucomicrobiota bacterium
GTCCCCGCACATCCGAGCGGTGGAGCGCTTGAATGAACCGTTCACGATCACCCAACGGGACGGCGCTCCCAACCTGTTCCTGAGGGTAGACCTGGTGAGCGCGAAGGGCAGCGGCGTGCTGACATCGACCTTCAAGTCGGTGGTGACCGCCTCGCTTGGCAACACGCCCTGGTTCAAAACCCTACATATCCGCGATGCAAGCAGCGCGCCCGTGGTCTCCATGGAGTGGAATGCCACGGTGGATTCCGAAAGCACCTTCCTGGGGCTGACCACCGATCGCTACGAGAAGGCGGCCCACGACATCGCCCAGTCGCTGGCTAAATCGATGACTGAGAATCTCGCCACGCTTTCCGCAGAACACCCTCCCCTGCCTTCGCTGCCGGCGGAGTTCTTCGGCCCCTATGAGCCGGTGGCCGACTTCGACTGGCTCAGCACTGTGTCCGCACGCCGATCTGCCTCCTACTGCGGGCTCTTCACGCACAACGAGACGTACTGGCGGTTTCAAACCTCCACCAACCCCGGCCCCGTGCTGGAACAGATCGCACAGTCGTTGAACCGGGCAGGATGGGAGGTTGAACCCAGGGATCTCAACAGCACGCGCGCCGCGAGGCTGGAGGCCCGGCAAGGCGAGGCGCGGGTGAACATCTTCCGGAAATTCCGGACGCATACGTTGCTCGATGAGGACAGTTCCGATCCGCAGCACCTCGAGTACATCGTCGGCTACCGCAAGCCGCTGAGCCGGACCGAGCGGGCCCAAGCGCTGGAACTCCTTCTGGACCGGAAGCCCTGGGATTTCGAGACCTTGCTGCCGTTCGTGCACTCGTTCGAGGTGGAACAGCGGCGACGTTTCTTCGAACGCCTGGCGCAGACCGGATCCTCGTCGCCCAAAGGCTGCGTGCAGTTGGCGGATCTCTTCCTGGACCAGGGACGGACCAATGACGCCAAGCACCAACTGCTGAAGGCTCATGCCTTGAGCGCCACACGCCCGGAATCCAAAACCTTGAAGAGACACATCGAGGATCTCGCCGGCAAGATCCAGCCTCAGTCACGGCTGGAACTCGAGTACACGCCCGAGATTTGCCGTGAACTGGGATTCATCGAGATCGAGACGGTGACCCAGCCGATGGAGTTCACTCGTGGCTTTGGTGAACCGCTGGCGTTCTTCGTGCGCATCAGCAACCCCGTTGAGCCGCCCCATACGGCCATCCGTATCGTGGCGCTCACGGTGAGAGCACTCATGAATGACATCTGCTCGGTTGAGCATCGGTCCGCCGAGAAGGGGATGCACGGGTTTGGAAACGGAGCTTTCTCACGCCTGAAATCTGGCTTTCAGGAGCAGACCCTCGGCGGCGTGCGGAAAGTGATCGTTCGATCCGAAGCACTGCCGGACTCAGCGGGGGCCAAGTTCACCGTCCGGCCGGAACCAAATGCAGAGGTTACCCCGTGATTCCCCGATTAGACTCCACCGAGGGCCACCAGCTGTGGGTCGGGCGCCGCTTGCCAGGCGGGCTCGCCCAATGGTTTCGTTGGCCATGCCCCCGGTCTGGTTCCGCCTGCTCGTTGCGCTGAGTCTTTGGACGAGCGCGCTGGCTCAAGGCGTGCCCGCGCCGGTCATCAGCGAATTTCTCGCGAGCAACTCTGGCGGGCAACGCGACGAGGAGGGCGATTCACCCGATTGGATTGAAATCCACAATCCCGGAGCCACGCTGGTGAACTTGAGCGGGTGGTTTCTGACCGACGCCACGAACCGCCTCAACCGATGGCGCTTCTCGGAGAGGAGCCTGTCCCCCGACGGGCGATTGCTGGTGTTCGCCTCCGGCAAGAACCGCACGAATGCCGCCGCTCAACTCCATGCCAACTTCGCGCTGTCAGCCAAAGGCGGCTACCTGGCATTGGTGCGACCCGACGGAGTGACTGTGGCCAGCGAGCATCGCTACGGGCCACAACGCCCGAATGTCTCGTTCGGGACCGGCCGAAGTCTGGCCGCGAGTCCGCTTCTGGCCACCGGCGCTTCGGCCCGCTTCCTGATTCCCACGGCGGAGTCCAAGCCCACCGGCTGGAACGAGGGCGACGAATTCGATGATTCGGCTTGGGCCTCGGGAAACACCGGCCTGGGCTTCGACCAATCCAACGCCAGCGCTGGACTGGTGGCCTATTGGGATTTCAACGACGCGGCCGATCCCGCATCGGTCCGCGATCGGAGCGGCGCGGACACCATGGCCGGCTTTCCGGCGTGGGATTCAGCGTCGACGCGGGCGGACGAACGGGCACCACCGGCGACCGGTCCCTCAATTGCGCCGGAACCGGCACGATGGCGGTGCCCGACGCGGCGAAGGGGATGTTCGACACGGCGATCTCCCACGATGCGGTGACCCTCAGCCTGTGGGTGTACGGAGGCACAGGACAACCGGCACAGGACAACGTGTTCTGGGCCGGCAGCCAAGCCGACGGCGGCGGAAACCGATCGCTGAACGTCCACCTGCCCTGGAGCGATTCAGTGATTTACTGGGACACCGGGTGCTGCGATCCCGGCCTGCACCGGATCTCCGTGGGCGTGCCCGATGCCACCCGATGGAAAGGACGCTGGAATCACTACGCCTTCCTCAAGCAGGGCGAATCCAAGAGGATCTTCTGGAACGGCACGCTGCTCGCGGAGGGCAAAAACACCGAGAACCTGAATGCGATCCGCAGTTTCTTCCTGGGGAGCGGAGCCGGAGGCTCGGGCGCCTACCATGGGCGGATCGATGACGTAGCGATCTGGGACGAGGCCCTCAATGCCGCACAAATCCAGGCGCTGACCTCTGGCGTATCACCGCTGGAGATCCGGCGGTTCGGTGCCCTGATCTCGACGGACCTCGGAGCCGAGATGCGCGGGGTTAACGCATCGGCTCTGGTGCGAATTCCGTTCACGGTGACGGATCCCTCGGCCATCGACTTGCTGTTGCTGCGGGTGCAATACGACGACGGCTTCGTGGCCTGGCTCAACGGAACGGAGGTAGCCCGACGCAATGCCCCGGCAGGGCCAGGTTCGCCGGTCCCGTTCGATGCCACCGCAACGGCGGTTCGGCCCGATGGCACGGCGTTGACCGCAGAAGACATCGAGATCCGCGGTTCAGGATCACTGCTGCGCGCCGGACGCAACGTGCTGGCGATCCAGGCGCTGAATCGCAGCCGTGATGACTCCACCTTGCTCCTTCGACCCGAATTGTTCGGTGGCCGGTCGCTCGGGCTTCGCTGGTTTGCGGCACCCACGCCCGGTGAACCCAATGGCCCCGGGGTCGCCGGATTCGTCGGCGACACGCGGTTCGAACCGGACCGCGGGCTCTACTTCCAACCGTTCGAAGTGCGGATCTGGACCGAAACACCCGGCGCGACCCTGGTGTACACCACCAACGGCAGCGTGCCCTCGCTCACCAACGGAATGCGGGCGGCGGGTTCAAACACGGTGATGCGTGTGACTGGCACCACGCTGCTGCGAGCGGCGGCGTTCCTGGAGGACCACGCTTCGAGCGCTGTGGAAACCCAGACCTACTTGTTTCCGGCCAGCGTGGCGGCGCAGAAACGCCCATCCAGCATTGGCGCTACTTGGTCCGGCGGGGCTCCGGCCGATTTTGGCGTGGATGCCCGCGTGGTGACCGGAGCCATCCCCGGGTATGGGTTCACCAACGCCCTCGCGAGCCTCCCAACACTGAGCCTGGTGCTGCCTGAAGCCGACATCTTCGGACCGACGGGACTCTACGCGAACCCGGGAGGGCGCGACGACGCCTGGGAGCGGGAGGCGAGTCTCGAATGGATCCATCCGGACGGCCGCCAAGGGTTCCATCGACGCGCCGGTCTGCGCATCCACGGCAACATCTCGCGCGACAAGGGATTCACCCCCAAGCACAGCTTCGGCGTGGTGTTCCGCAGTGACTACGGCAGCTCGCGCCTGGATGTCCCGCTGTTCCCCGACACACCGGCCCTGGGGTTCAATCGGTTGGTCCTCCGGGCGGGCTCCACCGACACCTGGCCGGTGGTGGAATGGAACACCTTGGTCGACGGGGTGAAGCGCTGGTACCGCAAGGATGCCAGCTACATCCGCGACCAGTGGGTGCGCGATAGCCAACTCGCTCTGGGACACGCCTCGTCCCACGGCACCTTTGCGCACCTGTACCTCAACGGGATTTACTGGGGCCTCTACAACGTGTGCGAACGACCGGATGCCGAGTTCGCCGCACTGCACCTCGGCGGCGATGCCGACGAGTACGATGTGCTGGCCGACTTCGCGGAAGTCCGCGCCGGCGATGCGACCGCGTGGCGGCAATTGATGACGGCCGCCGGAGCCGGCCTTACCGGCCAAGCCAACTACCAGCGCCTGATGGGCAACAACGCCGACGGCACGCGCAACCCCGCTTACCCGGTGCTGCTCGATGTGAAAAATCTGGTCGATTACATGATCCTCTCGATCTTCATCGGCTCGGACGACTGGCCCAACCACAACTGGTGGGCCGCACGTCGACGGGGCGACGCGAGCGGCGGATTTCGGTTCTTCGTCTGGGATCAGGAAATCTCCATCAATTCGCTCATCAAGCAGCGCAGCTCGTGGGGACCGATTTATGCCGAGGCCGACGTGGCCGACACGCCGACCTATGTGTACGCACGGGCCCGTGCCAACCCCGAGTTCCGGATGCTCTTCGCCGACCGCATCCAGAAGCACCTCTTCAATGGCGGCGCCCTGAGCCTCCCGCGCAACCTGGCGCGCTGGTCGACGCGGATCGCCGAGATCGACCGGGCCGTCGTGGCGGAGAGTGCGCGGTGGGGCGATTACCAGCGATCGTCGCAACCGTTCCTGCGCGAACGCGAGTGGCTGACCAACGACCTCTGGATGCGGAACACATTCTTCCCCAGCAATCATGTCGTGGCGCTGAAACGGTTCCGCTCGGCCAACTTGTACCCCACGATGGATGCCCCGTTGGCGAGTCCGCCCGGCGGAGCAGTAACTGCCGGCGCGCGCGTGATGCTGGTCAACCCCAATGCCACGGGCACGCTGTACTTCACCACCGACGGTTCTGATCCCCGACTGGTCGGCGGCGGCCTTTCAGCCAAGGCCCAGGCCTACACCGAGCCGGTGACGCTCGACCGCCGGACCTCTTTGCGCCTGCGCGTGCGCAACGGGACGACCTGGAGTGCGCTGGTCGAGGCGGAGTTCTTCGTCGCCCAAGACTACGCCGCCCTGCAACCGACGGAACTCTTCTACCACCCGCCCGACTCGCCCGATCGCGACGGCGACGATTTCGAATTTGTCGAACTGCAGAACACCGGTTCCGACCGACTGCGGCTGGGCGGACTGAGGTTCTCGAAGGGGATCGACTACGGGTTCCCCGACGACGCAGTCGTTGATCCCGGAGCCCACGTGGTGCTGGTGCGCGATCCAATGGCTTTCGCGGCGCGGTTTCCCGGGGTGCCGGTCGCCGGCGTGTACACGGGCCGGTTGGACAACGGCGGCGAGGCCCTGGCGCTCGACCACACCGCTGGATTCCCGGTGTTCGCGATGAGCTACGACGATTCCCCTCCCTGGCCCTCGGCGGCAGACGGTCTGGGTGCCTCGCTGCAACGCCTGACCCCGACGGGGCCGCCGGACAGTCCGAGCAGCTGGGTGGCCGCGCCACCCACCCCGGGCTCGCCCCTCATCGGCACCGACACCGACACCGATGGCGACGGCATGCCTGACACCTGGGAGCGGCTCAACGGCACGGACCCGGCGCGGGCCGATGCAGACGCGGACCTGGATGCGGATGGGTTTTCCAACGGCGCCGAGTACCTGGCCGGCACCAATCCACAGGACGCCAGCAGCGCCCTGCGTCTGAAGTGGATAGGTCTCGATGCGGCCACCGAACCCGGAACGGTCCGACTGACGTTCCAGACCATGGCCGGGCGGACCTACGCCGTGCAGGTCCGGACCAACCTGGTCGCGGGCCCGTGGGTGACGATCCAGCGCGTCGGACCTGCCGCGGAGCCCGGCCGCGCGACGCTGGCTGACCCGGCCTCCGGTGCCACGCGGTCTTACCGCCTTGTTACGCCGGCTCCGGAATAGCAATCCAACTGCCATCGGACTTTTCTGGGGGACGATGACACCCCATCGGGTCCGTAGGCATGAACTATTCGTTGGTCGAGGTGTCCTCCAAGGAGCAGGGACTTCCGCCTGAGGTCATTCTGGGGGACTTCGGAGAGTACCCGGTGAGCAACATCGCGACGGTCCACTACGCCGGCATCTTGAACGGATGGTTTTCTGGAATACCGACGTCCTGAACAGGGGCTTCAACGGCCGCACACGGATGACCGGATGGCACTTGTCGGCAGCAGGCTTGCGGAGGATAGGCCTTGCCAGAACAAGACCGCACGATTAACAAAATTTTAGATAGCCCCAGCATGAAGCCCCGATCAACCCTCCTCGCGGCCACTCAAAAACAACCTGCCGAAGACAACCCGCCGAAATCCCGGGTAGATCGCGAATATCAGGGACGATCCGACAGCTGACTTTAAGGTCGTCGGGTGGCTCTGCCGATGGTTCTCATGGCCCGACTCGCTAACCGACACCCCCCTTTTCGAGATCTATGCAGCAAATCAACCGGCAACTCAGGATCTTGGTGGTGGATGACTTCCCCGAAATGCGCACGGGGTTGATTATAGCGCTGGCGAAGCTCGGATTCAAATCGGTGCGGGCGACGGAGGGTGGCCTAGATGCGATCCGATTGTTCGAGGCGGGGCAAACGTTTGACCTGATCATCTCCGACTTGAACATGCCCCAGATGTCGGGGCTTGAACTGCTCAACTACGTCCGCAACATCCATCGTCTGGACTCGATTCCGTTCCTCATGATCACGGCCGAGGCGACCAAGGCCAACGTGTTGGCGGCGGCGGAGGCCGGTGTGACAGACTTCATCGTCAAACCGTTCTCGATGGATCAATTAATGCTGAAGATCGAACGGCTGCGGCGTCGGGAGACCTCAATCAATTGAACCCGCCGGTGCCCTCGACGGCCACGACCCCATCGTCCAAAACGCCCACCGACAAGCCTCCCCCGCCCCGATCCTGCGGCCTCCCAGCCGAGACAGGTATCACCCACCGGCCAACCCCTTGAAGAAACTCGTCGATACGATCAGGAAGTCGCCGGTACTGACGCTCATCGTCAAGACGGTGAGGAAGTCGCCGGTACTGACGCTCATCGTCAGGACGGTGATCATCGCGCTCGCGTATTCCCTGTCGGGGCAATTCGGCCTCTGGTCTGCAAAGGAGCGCGAGCTCTGGCCCACCTTGTGGTTCCCGTCGGCTGTGGGGCTTACCGCCGTCACGTTCTGGGGGCCGAGCGCGGCGATTGGAGTTGGGCTGGGCGCGATATTGATGCGCTACGTCAAGGATCCGTCACTGCTGTCCTTGCTGAATACCGTCTTCCCTAACGTCCTCGAAGCCTACATCGGCAGCCTGTTGCTCGGTAAACATTTCGGCCTCCCGAAACGACGGCTCACGCCGCAGGAGGTTCCCGAACTGGTCCTCACACTGGCGATGATCACCAACATCGGCGCGATCATCGGCACTGCCGCGCAGGTCTTCACCGGGAAGTTCCAAACCGCCGAAATCCTGCGGGTCTGGTGGAGTTGGTGGTCGGGCAACGCCGCCGCTGTTATCCTGATAGCCCCAATCTGGCTTTGGGGGCGGGAAGTCGAGCCCCACGGCGAGGGCAGTCGCTTGAACCGGCGGATCGTGTTGTTCATCGGAGTCGCGATGGTTTTGCTCTTGGGTTCACTACCCATGCCCGAAGGGGCTACGCCCATATGGCGCCCAACCCTCGCCTTCGTCCCATACCTGCTCATTCACTGGGTGAGCCTTTCGCTGGGCGCGCGTTCGGTCGCCTTCGGCGGGGCCATCGTGGGAGTCGTCATCTCGCTGGCGACCAATCTGGGCCGTGGCCCCTTCGCAACCAACGACCCGGTAGCTTCCTACGATGCGGCGTGCCTCTTCAACCTGGTGATCGGCACCTCCACTCTGTGGCTCTCCACACTCGCCGCGGAACGCAACCTCGCGGCCCGGGCCTTGGCGATGAATCAGAAGCACCTCGAGGCGACTGTCCAATCCCGGACACGGGACCTCGAGGAACGAACCCACGAGCTGCAATCGTTTTCTTATGCGGTTTCCCACGACCTGAGGGCACCGCTCCGCGGGATCTCAGGATGGATCTACGCCCTTGAGGAAGACTGCGGCTCCCAACTGGACACCACCGGCCAACGACACCTCGAACGCATCCGAAACGAGGCACAGCGCATGGGCTCACTCATCGAGGGCCTGCTCTCGCTGTCGCGGATCAGCCCCCAGGAGATCCGGATCGAAACCATTGATGTCTCATGCCTCGGAACGTCGATCCTGAACCGACTCGCCGAGGCCCAGCCAGATCGGGTCGTCCGAACTGAAGTCTCACCTGGGATCATGGTCGACGGGGATGCGGTGCTCTGCGAAATCGCCCTCATGAACCTCCTGGAAAACGCTTGGAAGTTCACCTCAAAACGCCCCGAAGCTTGCATCGGGATCGAGGCCGTGGAGAGCCCGAATGGCCGGGGGTTCCGGATACGCGACAACGGCGCGGGATTTGCACCCTCCAACCGAGACCGTCTGTTCATCCCTTTCCAACGGTTTCATCGCGCCTCCGAATTCCCGGGCACTGGTATTGGACTGGCCACAGTCCACCGTATCGCCCGGCGCCACGGCGGTTCCGTGGAGGTGGAATCCACACCGGGCGTGGGCACCAGCGTCACCTTGATTTTCCCCCGGAAACAAATAGAGTCCCAAATCAAACCTGAGCCTCCAAATGCTATTTGACACCGGACCCATCGTCCTAGTCGAGGACAACGAATCGGATGCAGAAATCGCACGGCGAGCGATCGAGCGGAGCGGTTCCTCGCGTGAACTGGTGGTGATCGAGGACGGTAGTTCGGCGGCGGATCTGCTCCTGGGAACGCCAACCCAGCCGCCAATTCCCCGCCCGAGGCTCATGCTGATCGACATCAACCTGCCGGGCCTCGACGGAATTGAGCTTCTCACCCGCATCCGCAGCAGCCCCCACCTCCGCCATGTCGCGGTGGTCATCGTCAGCTCCTCGACCGAGGAGCGGGACATCCGGAGGGCCTACGACCGGGGCTGCAACAGCTACGTCACCAAACCGGTCGACATCCGGGCGCTACAATCCCTGTACGCCGGCATCGCGAATTACTGGACGCAGGCCAACATCGGCTACCCCGATCCGATCGGATGAGCGCTCCGGTCCAGCTGTTGGTCGTCGAGGACAA
>CAYZAE010000230.1:0-1685 GCA_964476125.1 uncultured Verrucomicrobiota bacterium
ACGCATGCTGGGCGAGGGAGGCGGGCTTCATGGTGATGGAAGTTCCGGCGGCGCTTGGCGCCTGGTATCGGCCGTTGCGCATCACGCAGGGCTCGATGAAATGTTCATGCAGGTGAAGTTGACGTTTCCCTGCACCGGATAACACGCGTCAACCCGCATGCGCCGGGGGCAGAAACGTGTGCGGGTGAAACCTTCCCGTTTGCAGGTCGACGATTTGACTTGCTGCGTTTGATAGAATAATTACGGTATCAAACGTGAAGTTCGACTGGGATCCGGTTAAGAATACAAGCAATCAGGCGAAGCACGGCATCAGCTTGGCCGAGGCTTGTGCTCTTTGGCGGGGTCCTGTCGTCACGCTCCCGTCAAGGAACCCGGACGAGTTACGGCAGCTCGCCATCGGGCTAGTTGATGGGAAACACTGGACGGTGGTTTACGCTCCACGCGGCGACCACCTCCGACTCATCTCCGCGCGCCGCTCCCGCACCAATGAAAAAGCTCTCTTCCAAGAACTCATCCGCTAAGTCCACGG
Source organism: uncultured Verrucomicrobiota bacterium (assembly GCA_964476125.1). Taxonomy (GTDB): domain Bacteria; phylum Verrucomicrobiota; class Verrucomicrobiia; order Limisphaerales; family CAIMTB01; genus CAIMTB01. The sequence continues at coordinate 530 of CAYZAE010000230.1, forward strand.
CAGCCAACCTTGAATCGCGCTTCGCGAGCGGGCGTGACGTTTTGGACTATTTTGATGTCGCACGCGCGGTAGTCACGCATGGTGGGGCACGACCGGGGGCAGGCCGTAAGCCGACCGGGAAGTTGCAGAAGACCGTGAAACTCTCTCCTCAGGCCATACGCCGTTTTCAGGCTTATGCCCGCCGCGAACGCCTGCCAGATTTCTCCGCAGCACTCGAGGCCGCCTCGCACGTCGTCTCGCAGGCCGTCGAACCCAAACAATCACGCTCGGGGTGATTTGCCGGTCGGACGGCGGGCCATACACACCGGCCAGCTCACGCGGGCGGTTAGCGCCGGGTTTCGCGGCCGCGGAGGTCGCGCCAGACACTCCCGCCGGGGAATGTATGATCGGCGAGAGAGGCGGGCTTCATCGTGATGGACGTTCCGGCGGCGTGCGGCGCCTGATACCGGCCATTTCGCAGCACGCAGGGCGCGAGGAAATGTTCGTGCAGGTGATCGACGAATTCGGTCACTCGGCCCACCAGCGAGCCGCTCACGCAGATGTAGTCGAAAATGGACTCGTGCTGCACGTATTCGCAGAGGCCGACGCCGCCCGCGTGCGGGCAAACGGGAACGCCAAATTTCGCGGCGAGCAATTGCACGGCCACCACTTCGTTCACGCCCCCGAGGCGACAGGCGTCGATTTGGCAGTAGGCGATCGCCCTGGCCTGCAGGAGCTGCTTGAAGACAACCCGGTTTTGACAGTGTTCGCCGGTCGCGACGCCGATGCCCAAGGGCTCGAGGGCCCGGGCAATCGCGGCGTGTCCGAGCACGTCGTCCGGCGACGTGGGTTCTTCGATCCATAGCGGTTTGAAGCTGGCAAGGGATCGGGTCCACTCGATCGCCTGGTCAACATCCCAGCGCTGGTTGGCGTCGATCATGAGCACCCGGTTGGGACCGATTGCTTCCCTTACAATGCCGACCCGGCGGAAATCATCCGCCCGATCGGCCCCCACCTTGAGTTTGAAATGGGTGAAGCCGTCGGCCAAGGCCTCGCGGCAGAGCCGGCGAATCTTTTCGTCGGAGTAGCCGAGCCAGCCGGCGGAAGTAGTGTAGGCGGGATAGCCTTCGCGGAGCATTTCGCTCTCGCGCTGCGCCCGGGTGGGCGCGAGGCGCTC
>CAYZAE010000230.1:1785-9286 GCA_964476125.1 uncultured Verrucomicrobiota bacterium
CGCTTCGATGGCGGCAACGACGACATCGTTGCCGCGTCCGATAGTGAAGGCGAGGCCGTGGCCTTCGATCCCATCGCCCCGATCGGTCGAGATGACAACGTAGGCCGCCGAATAGTCCGGATCCTTGTTCATGGCGTCGGAACCGGCCAAAGACAGTGAAGTAGGGAAGCGGATGTCCAAGACTCGCATCCCGGTGATCTTCCCGGTGTGGCGCAGTTCGTTTGAAGAGGCAGTTTTCGTCATAATGTTTTTTTGAGAATCATTTCATGGTTATTTTCGGATTCAGGGCGCCGGGAGCTTTCGTCGTTCCGGCAGGATGGAGCCCTCGGACGGCTCGATCCGAATTCTCAAGGTTGGTCGAACCGGTTAAGGCTCAATGCCCTCGCCGACGAGGTCGACGATGAGCACCGCGCCCATGGTGTCCCGCACGGCCATCAGTGATAGGTTAACTCGGCGGCTGCCGTCCGCCATCGTCTCCACTTTTAGCGGCACGCGATTGCCGCTTTCGTCAATATGCGTCACGGCTTTGATCTGATTCTTGAATGCCGGCAGGACAAAGCCGTCGGGCGCCGTCCGGAAGACGATGAACTGGAGTTTGCCGGGCTTGGTGGTGCAGCGCCATTCATTGCGGGGCAGGAAGAGCGGCTTGCCGTCGGTGCCTTTCGTTTTGGACGAGTATTCGCCAAACTCCTCGCCGAACGGTGAGCGTCCTGCGCCATAAACCGCTTCACCGTTATGCTTCAGCCAGCTCCCGACCGTGCGCAGATTGTCCTGGCTTGGTTGAGGAATCACACCTTCGGCGGTGGGACCCACGTTCAGCAGGTAGTTTCCACCCCGGCTGACGATGTCGGCTAGCTTGAACACCAATTCACCGGGCGACTTCCAGTCATGATCGTCTGTCCGATAGCCCCAGGTGCGATTGAGCGTGGCGGGCACTTCCCAGGCTCCCGCGGGTGCCGCCTCGGGCACTTCGTTGTCGCCGGTCGAGACGTAGTCGCCGGCGGTGCCCAGGCGTCCGTCGATTAAGCAGGCAGGTTGGAGTGAGCGGACCAAGTCGACAAAACGTTGGCCGCGTTCGCGGTTCATCAGAGCCGGTGTATCAAACCAGATGAGGCAGACCGGCCCGTAGTTGCTGAGCAGTTCCCGCACTTGGGGCTCGGCCTTTTCCCGGAGATACCGATCATAGGCACCGTTTTGGTCCCGCTCGCTGTCCGGACCGAAGTCCCAGTCGTTGCCCGCGCCTCCGGGTTCATTCCAGTCCTGCGCCTGTGAATAGTAGAAACCAAGACGCAGCCCGCGTTTCGCGCACGCGGCGGCGAGTTCCTTCAGTGGGTCGCGATTGAAGGGAGTGGCCTCAACGATGTTGTAGGGTGATACTTTCGAGGCGTACATCGCGAAGCCCTCATGGTGCTTGGCGGTGACCACGACGTACTTCATCCCGGCATCCGAGGCCAGTTGGGCCCAAGCATCGGCATCGAACTTGACCGGATTGAATCCACCGGCGAGACGCTGGTATTCCCTCACCGGGATCTTCTGGCGCTGCATGATCCACTCCCCGATGCCGCGCGCCCGCACGCCTTTCCAGTAGCCTGCCGGAATTGCGTAGAGTCCCCAGTGAATGAAGAGCCCGAACTTCGCCTCCCTGAACCACTCAAGACGCGCTTGCACTGCTTCGGGTGATTCCAAGTCCGTCCTGATAGAGCTTTGTGGCTGACCGGATGGAAACACCGGCGGTGGCGGCTGACCGGGCGGGTGAGTCGGTGCGGAATTCATGGAGGGAGAGACTGCCCCCGCTGTTTCCGCCGGCAAAGCGTTTTCCAATTTCCAGTAAAATCGACTGCGTCCGGCGACAGCAAAGGCAGGCTGCTTTTCGAAGTGCAGAGGAATTTCGTTTGACGCCCCGGGCATGAGTCAGAGTTCTTCGCGCCGCGGATTCGCCGTCGCCGAGAGCCCCTTCGTCCGAACCGGTTTGATGCAATCGGCGTGGCAGTCTTAGCCACTCATTCCCCTAAGTCCCTTAACGGCCTCTGGTCCCAAACCCACCGAATTGCTCGCTGGCGAATGGTTCCGGTAGCCGAAAATCTCTCCAAGCCAGTCGCACTCTGAATCCATGAAACTCCTGAAGAAAACCATTATCGTGACCGGCGCTAGTCGGGGTCTGGGTCGGGCCATGGCCCGAACCTGTGCTGCAGAAGGGGCGAGGGTTGTGTGCGCGGCGCTGCCTGGGGAATTCGCACGGTTGGAAGAGGTCGCGGACGACATTCGGAAAATGGGGGGCGAAGCACTACCTGTCGCTTGCGATGTCGCTCTGATCGCCGACCTTGAGCGCGTTGTCGATAAGACCGTGGCAACTTTCGGAGCCATCGACGGGCTCATCAACAATGCCGGGGTGAATTTTGTTAAGCCCTTTGTTGAGGTGACGGAGCCTGAGTGGGAGCGCGTGCTCGCAGTTGATCTGAAGGGCGCGTTCTTCCTCACGCAGTTGTGCGCGCGCCAGATGCTCCGGCAGAATCCGGTCAAGGGTTCGATCGTCCAGATTGCCAGCGTCCATACCCAAGCGTCTCTTGCCGGGGCGTCACCCTACGACGCGGCGAAATGCGGCGTGGTCGGCTTTAGCAAGGCTGCGGCTGTGGAGTTGGCACCGCATGGCATCCGAGTGAACCTGCTTTCGCCCGGTCTTTGCCGCACCGAGATTTGGAACGACATTGTGGCTGCGGCCCCCAGCGAGGCGGAGTGCCTCGCCTACTGGAAAGCCAACATTCCCGCCGGCAGGTTGATCGAGCCCGAGGAGATTGCCCGTTGCTGTGTTTTTCTTCTCTCGGATGACTCATCCTGCATCACCGGCGCCAATCTGTTGGCCGATCACGGCATGACGAGTTTGCTGGTAAGCCGTGAGCCCTATGCGTCGAAGGTGATCACGGGCAAGGGTGCCTGAATAGGGGGCTTCGACAGCCCCGTGATAGACTCGATCGCCTGCCTCAGTCGATGAGTTGAGGGCAGACAATCAAAGGGTCTTCTTTGGAATCTACAAAAGTGAGCCGCTGCTTCTGTTTGCCGAAAAACGCAGGACCTCTTTTTGAGGCTGAGGCGTTGCCGCTCTGTTGAAGAGCCGGTTCCAACGCGTAGCGTGGCGCGGATTTGACCTTGTCTGGCGAGAGAAGAATCGCGTACCTCTATTTCCAGTAAAATGCCTCCACGTCTATCCATTCGCGATCTTGCGGCCAAGCTGGGAGTTTCGCACACCACGGTCTCTCTGGCGCTTCGCAACAGCCCGCGCATTACCTCCGCTCTTCGAAAACGGGTGCAGCGGGAGGCGCGGAAGGCGGGTTACTTTTCGGACCCCACGGTCTCGAGTTTGATGGCGCGCCTTCGGACGATCCGTACGAGTGCGGTGCGTGAAACTCTGGGTCTGATCACGGCCTGGCCGACCCGCCATGGCTGGCGCGATGCCCCGAATCACGCGCGGTTTCTCGCCGGTGCCGAACGCCGCGCGCAGGAGGCCGGATTCGTGTTGGACGAGTTCTGGTTGCGGGAGCCGGGGATGACCAGCCAACGCATGTCGCGGATTCTGCGGGCTCGTGGGATTCGTGGTTTGGTCTTGTGCCCACTTCCAACTATCGGTGGTCGGCTGGCGCTGGAGTGGCGCCACTTCGCTTGTGTCGCAAAGGGGCTAACGGTTCAGTACCCGCCGGTCCATCGGGTCGTTTCTTCCCACTTCGAGGATATGCACCTTGTCATGGTGGAGTTGGTGAAAAGAAAGTATCGACGAGCGGGCTTGGTTCTGGGGGCGGCGATGAGCGAGCGAGTGGATCGAGCCTGGCTGGCGTCCTTTCTCCTGCACCAACAAGATGCTTCAGAGAGTGACCGTGTGCCGCCGTTGATCACCGGTACTTTGGGTGCGGACGTAGAGTTTTCTCGCTGGTTCCTCGACCACCGTCCGGAGGTGGTTCTTTACTCTGAACAGCCGATCCCGGTCTGGCTGGAGGGCCTCAAAGTCAAGGTGCCGCAGGAGGTTGGTCTGGTGCATCTCGATTGGTCGCCGAAATTTGGGTCGTTGGCAGGCATTGATTCGGATCCTGAGATGAAGGGGGTTGCTGCGATCGACCTGCTCATCGGTCAGTTGCAGGCGAATGAGTTGGGGATTCCGAAGCACGAGAAGATCATCGCGGTCCGTGGGCACTGGGTCGGAGGTAACAGCCTGCGCCCGGGCCAGGATTGATTTACTGGAAACCGACGCCGTGATTGACGGGCGGCAGCTGCGCATTTGATTGCCGGCGCGCTCGCAACCAAGGGTGTTCAGGGGATTCTACTCGAGGCCTCCGGCCGTGGGCTGAATTGCCCGGTTAGCTCTACTTGCGAATGCTCCGGCGACCTCAGCCGCGATCCTTCAAACGCCCGCTCCCCCATCGACCGTTCATCCTCGTCATGAAGCTACCTCCTTTCGACCGCAGACATTTCCTGAAATCAGTTGGGGGCGCTGCCCTCACATTCCCTTGGTTTTCTCCGCTGGCGCTGCGGGGGGCGGAAGCCGTGAAGGCGCCCCGGCGGCTCGTCTGCATCGGCCTGGATTTCGGGCTACGGCCCGAGATGTTCTTCCCAAACGGTGAGGGGACTGCGTTTGAACTCACTCCGATGCTGAAGTCGCTTGAGCGCTGGCGCCAGCGGATGACGATCTTTTCTCAGCTGGAGCATCCCGGTGTGCAAGGGGGGCACTATGGAGTGCATGCGTTCCTCAGCGGAGTGCGTCGCGAGCAGGCGGGAGGGTTCTCCGAGGGGTGCGTATCCTTGGACCAATTGGTGGAGGAGGAATGCGGCGGTCTGACCCGGTTTCCCTCGCTCTGCCTCGGGGTGGGGGGAGGCGATGCGATTTCGTGGACACGTTCCGGCATTGCGATTCCAAAGCTGGAGGACCCGGCGGCGGTGTTTGATCTTCTCTTTCGTCCCGGCGACCAGGCCACTGGAAACCAGCGCCGAGCGAAGTTCTCCGAAAATGAGTCCGTGGTCGACCTGATTTATCGGGATGCGAAGCGCGTCGCCCCGAATCTCGATCGCTGGGACCGGGACAAGATGGAGGAGTTCATGGAGTCCGTGCGTCAGTTCGAGCGGAGCAACCGCACAAGCGCAGCATGGTTTGATCGTCCTCTTCCTTCCACCTCCGGTTCCCGTCCGAGCTGGAACAACAATGGCTGCATGGACCTCGTGCGCGCGAACTTCGAAGTCGCCGCACTCGCCCTGCAATCCGACGCCACGCGCATCATCACGCTGAACATCGGCGGCGGTCTGCCGGTCACACGGATCCCCGGGATAAATCGCGGCTACCATGACCTGTCCCACAGCGGTAAAGACGAGGAGAAACTACGGCAGTTACGAATCATTGAAACGGCTTTGGTCGAGGAGTTCGATCATTTCCTTGGCCGGCTCGCGACAATGAAGGATATCGGCGGTGGCAACCTACTCGACAACACGGCCGTCGTGTTTGGCAGCGGTATGGGCAACGCCAGTTCACATGCGAATACCAATCTTCCGCTGCTATTGGCGGGCGGTGGATTCAAACACGGACGGCATCTTCTTTTCCCCAAACACGGTCGGCAGCAGACGCCACTCTGCGATCTCTATGTCACCTTGCTCCAGCAAATGGGAATCGAGAGGTCCAAGTTCGGAACGAGTACCGGGAATCTCAATCAGATTCTCATGTAACCATGCGACTCTCTCTTCTCATCTTTTTCGCCGTGACCACTCCGGCGTGGTCGCTTTGGGCAGCGGAGGCAACGATCACGAAGCCCGCCGAGTTTCTCAAATTCTACTGCCTCGATTGCCACAACAGCGAAGACATTCGTAAGGGAGAACGGCACTTCGATGACTTGCCGCTTTTTGTCGGTACCGACCTCGTCGTGGGCGAACGATGGCAGGAAGTCTTGCATCAGCTCCAGCTCGGCGAGATGCCGCCCGCCGACGAATTGCAGCCGACAGATGCGGAACGCCGGACGATGATTGAGTGGATCGAGAAGCAACTTATCACCGCCCAGGAGTCCGCCCGGTCAGCGGGCGGGCGGGTCGTGCATCGACGTCTGGGCCGCGCCGAGTATCTTTACACGGTCCAGGACCTGTTCGGTTTTCAGGGCGATTTCGATCCCACGATTCAATTTCCTAGCGATCAAGAGGTGGAGGGCTTTCGGAACATCGGCTCCGCCCTGCGCACCTCCCGGCAGCACCTGGAGCAGTACCTCTCGGCGGCCGACTCGGTGCTCGACCACGCCTATGACCTCGCCGAAGTGGACGGACCACCAACGATCAGCCAGTGGCGGGACGCGCCCGCGACTTGGGAGACCTCCGCAACTGATCCCGCATTCGGGCTCGGCTTGGTGACGGAGGAAAACACCGATGGGCCCGCTTACATCCATCTCCGGCACGGCCTACGCAACCGGGAGTTGATCTACGACAGTAAGCTCTTTCTCCAGAAATTCGGTGAAGTCGGCGTGACGCACTCCGGCTGGTACGAAGTCGAGTTCGAGGCCACCGCCGCCAACCGGCATCATCCCTACGGCAATGACCTGATGCTTGGACTTCTCAAGCCATACTACCCGGACATGAAGGCGTACTATGACGAGTCCCAGCCCATGCAGCTTGGAATCGGGCGGCAAGGCGCAAAACTCAAGGGCCTCACCTGGCGCCTCGTCCCGCCCAATATGATTCACGCCGTGGTCGTCCCGGACAACCGTTACGAGGTGTTCAAGGCTCGGATCTGGCTGGATCGCGGCACCGTGCCGTATCTCTCTTGGATCGATGGTCCGCCGAAGGGGACCGCGTCGAATTTCATTTCAACCAAGCTCTACAAGTACGACCCTCGCGTTCCGAAGATCGAGCAGCATGTCTGGGAGAACCTCGCCGTCCGCGCCGTTCGGGACAAGCTGTACACCCACCTCTACCAAGGACCGGAGATTCGGCTTCGCTACTGGCAAATAACTGGTCCGCTGCGCGATAAGTCTCCACACCCCGCGCGGCGACTGCTCTTCGCCGGGATCGCTCCGAACGAGACGAAGGTCTCACCTGAGCGCGTCGAGGCTGAATTGCGGCGGGTCGCGAGTCGGATGTTTCGCCGGGAGGTCGACTCCGGGGATGTGGCTCCGTTTCGGGAGGCCCTGCTGAGTCGACTCGATGGCAACGTTCGGTATGCGGACGCGGCACGTCCGGTCTTCAAGGCCCTGCTGTGCTCGTCGCAATTTCTTTTTCTCACCGAAACCGATCCAGCCGCCAGTCCGAAAGGCGAGTCCCTTGGGGAGCCAGCGTCGTCGTCCCCTCCGATGGTCGCCTCGCTGTCAGCCCATCAATTGGCGGCCCGCCTTTCCTACTTTCTTGCCGCCGGCCCTCCCGATGAGTCGCTACGCGCGCTCGTCGCCGAGGGAGCCCTCGATCCCACCGCCATCCGCCGCGAAACCGATCGCATGCTCGATTCCCCGCGCGGCGACCGCTTCCTGCGGCTCTTCACCGCCCAGTGGCTCGG
>CAYZAE010000231.1:0-417 GCA_964476125.1 uncultured Verrucomicrobiota bacterium
GCTTTGGATTCGGCGGGGGCGGGAGGGACGGGGGTGGGTGTTCCGGGGTGGGGGGGCGAAGGAGGGGTGGAGGAAAGCGGCAGGGGGCTGCCGCAGTCCAAGCGAACAGTCCCCCCCGGCCCGAGGGCCGGGGGGCGAGGTGTCGCGGCGTCTACCGGCTCACCCGGTAGAAGCGCGTGGCTTCGGACGGATTGGCCAGGTAGGGGCTCGCCGGGTTGCCATCGATGGCACTGAACGGCCCGGTGACGGCGGTGGCGCTTTCGAGTCTGCCGCCGCCGGTCCAGGTAATGCGCAGGGTGGTGGCGGTGACGCGTTCGACGGTGAGACGCGCGCCCTGAACCGGTGGAGGCACCAGGGCGAGCCGGAAGCCCTGGTTGACGGAGGCGCCACCCTTGTTGATGCCGTTGCTGGCGATGG
>CAYZAE010000231.1:517-9151 GCA_964476125.1 uncultured Verrucomicrobiota bacterium
TTCTTGGTGGGGTCGTAGTAGGCCGCCTTGTACCACTCGTCGTCGCTGGGCAGGACGTAGCGGGCGTTGGCGGTGCGGCGGCTGACGACGTCGTAGTCGGTGAACGTGTAGGAGCCGGTTTCGGTGTCGCTGGTGGGGGTGGCGCCGTTGTTGAGCCAGTTGGCCATGCGCATGGCGTCGACGGCAGCCACGAAGAGCACGGGCCGTTTTTCGCGGCCTTCGAGCACCTTGTAGGTGTAGCTGCCGCTTTCGCCTTCCCGGATGATTTCGCCGCCGCCGGAGACCATGAGGTTGCGGGGATCCGATTTGGCGACGGAGTTGAGGAAGGTCGCGTACTCCGCGTTGCTGACCTTGAACTTCCCGATTTGGTACGGGTAGGCGACCTGTCCGCGTTGGGTGTTCCACTGCGTGTCGCGGGGGTTTCCGGGGTTGCCGACGGTCACGAGTTCGAGCCGGACGCGGTGGGCGCGGGCGAGGCGGAAGCCCTGGTTGACGGAGGCGCCACCCTTGTTGATGCCGTTGCTGGCGATGGCGCCGGCGGCGAGGCGGGCGATGGCGTTGCCCTGCGAACCGCCGCGGCGGCTGGTGGATTTGGTGGCGGGATCCAGGGGTTCGTTCCATTCCCAGGTGTTCCCGGCCTGATCGAAGGTGCCGTAGTAACTCGAGGCCGCCGTGTAGGCGCCTACATCGGTGGTGCCGTTGCCGTCACCGGCGGCGACGTTGTCGAAGTTGGCCGAGAACGGACCGCCGGGGGGCAGTTCCTTGACCATCTTGGCCGGGTCGTCGGTCTTCGGCGGATACTGCCAGTAACCGCCGGTGCCATTCTTGGTGGGGTCGTAGTAGGCCGCCTTGTACCACTCGTCGTCGCTGGGCAGGAAGTAGTCGGCATTCGCATTGCGCCGGCTGACGACGTCGTAGCCGGTGAAGGTGTAGGCGCCGGTTTCGGTGTCGCTGTCCGGGGTTCCGCCGTTGCCGAGCCAGTTGGCCATGCGCATGGCGTCGACGGCGGCAACGAACAGGACCGGGCGGTTGTCGCGGCCGGAGAGGACGGTGTAGGTGTAGCTGCCGTCTTCGCCTTCCCGGAGGATTTCGCCGCCGCCGGAGACCATCAGGTTGTAGGGGTCGGACTTGGCTTTGGCGTTGAGGAAGGCGGCGTACTCGGCGTTGGTGACCTTGAATTTTCCGATCTCGAACTCGTAGTTCACCTGGCCCCGGGCCGTGTTCCACTGGGTGTCCTTCGGATTGCCCGGGTTTCCGACCAGCACGTACTTGTTGCCTTCGGATTGCGCGGCGGTGAAGTCGGTCTTGCTGTTGGCGGCGATGAGATTGCCGCCGCCGGAGGCGATGTCGCGAATGCCTCCAACGGTGAGCGTGTAGCGGGCGCCCGGGGTCTGGGGCGTCGTGGTCAGGCGCACGGAAGTCGGGGTGAGCACGAGCACTTCGGAGATGGTGAGCCCGCCGGACAGCCCGTAATTCGACGCGGTGCCCGCGGTGGCTTCGGAGACGGCCTCCGAGAAGATCACGGTGACGTCGGTGTAGGAGAATCCGCCGACCACACTGCGGAGGGTGGGGGCCACGGAATCCTTCTCCACGGTGACGACGGTTTCGGTGCTGGACACCACGGTGCCGGAGGCGAGGACGTTGCAGCGATAGCGGGCGCCGTTGTCGGCCATGCCGAGCGCCGGGGTCTGGAAGGCCGCGAGGTTCGCCCCGGGAATGTTCACGCCGTTGCGCTGCCACTGGTATTGAAGGATGTCGGCGGGTGCGCCGGCGGCGCCGGTGACGGAGGCGGTGACGGGTCCGAGCAGCGCGCGTCGGTTCTCGGACACGGTGACGGAGGCGGCGAGGTCCTTGGTGATGGTGACGGAGACGTTTTCGTAGGGGGCGATGGCCTGGACCTCGGCGAGCGAGAAATAGCCGTCGCTGGTGGTCAGCGGGGTTTGGGATTCGAAGCGGACGAAGCGGCCGGAGACGCCGGGCGGCAGGTTGTAGGCGACGCTGAGCGGCGGCCGGCCGGGATAGGTGACTCTCCAGACTTCCTGGCGCGACGCGTTGAGAACGATGAGCGTGAAGTCGTCGTTGCGCACGGTGCACGAATTGAACAGGGCCGAGCATTCCGCGGCGTCGAGCTGGCGGAACCAGACCTTGAGCCGGCCGATGGCGCGGGCGGAACCCAGGTCGACCTCCCACCAACCGGGATCTTCGGGAGCGCCGTTGAGGGTCACGGAGCCGCCGGCGAACGACTGGTTGAGGTTGCCGTCATTGGCATGTTCGGCGTCGCCCCCCGGACCGGTGCTGGATTGCGAGGCGATGCCGCTCTGGGCCCAGTTGATTTCGAAGAAGGGGGTCGTGCCGCTCAGGGTTGTGGAGGCCAGGGGGTTGCCGGCCCGGTCCTTCACGCCGCTGACGGTGACCGAGTAGGGAATGTTCTGCGCGAGACCGGTGAGACTCAGGGTCACCTTCTGGAACGGGTGGCCATCGGCCGGATCATACTCAAGGCCGCCGAGCACCGCCCGGGTCACGGTCACTCCGGCACCGAAGTTGTAATTGGCCGGGGTCTGGGCGGAGACGGGATCCATGACTTCGCTGAACTTCACCGACGCCTCCAGCGACGCGCCGCCCCCGAGCGTGAGGGCGTCGATGACCGGCCCCGCGGTGTCGGCAGCCACCTGGAGCCGGGCCGGCGACGAGGTGACGGTCAGGCCGGACGACAGGAAACGCGCGGTGTACACGGCGTTGTTGTCGGCCAGGGACTGGAGGGTGGTCGTGGTGTAGGTCGTGCCCGTGGCGCCGGGGATGTCGACGCCGTTCTTCTGCCATTGGATCGAAAGACGGTTCTGCGGTGCGCCCGTCAGTTCGGCCGCCACCGGACCGAAGGTCGCCAGACGCCCCTCGGTGATGGTGACGTCGGCCGGCTGTTTCGTGACCTGGACGGTGACGTTTTGGTACGGGGCGATGACTTGCAGTTCGGCGAGGGAGAAGATGCCGTCGCTGGTGGAGAGCGGGTTCTGGGGTTCGAAACGCACGATTGAACCGGTCACCGCCGGGGCGATGTTCCAGGCGAAATCGGTCGGGGGCCGGCCCAGGTAGGTCCTGCGCCAGACCTCCTGGCGGCTGGCATTGAGAATGACGAGCGAGAAGTCGTCGTTGCGGTTCAGGCAGCAATCGGTGCGGAACCAGGCGTGAAGCCGGCCGATCGACCGCGGCGAACCAAGATCCACCTCCCAGTAAGCGCCACCGGCATCGGCATCGGCGGTTGCTCCGCCGCTGTGGGTGACGGAGCCGCTGGCGGCGTTGTAGACACCGTTCGTGTTGCCATCGATGGCCAGGCTCGCGTTGCCGGCGTCGGGATTGGCGTTGTCGATGATCGTGCTCGACTGGCTGGCAGCACCGGTCCGGGCCCAGTTCACCTCAGTGAGTTGTTGGGCTTGAAGATCCGGGGGGTGTCCGACGGCCAGCCATGCCAGAAATCCGAGGACCGTCGAGAGGCGGACGGATGCCCTTCGGGCAGGCGTCCGCGGTCGGGCCGGGGAATAGGGGCGGGCGAGGTCGGACCTGGGTTCAGAGTGGGTGCTCATTAGCAGGTTTGTGGATTGGTTTCGGGGAACTTAATCAAGGTGTCGGCGGGTCTAGCGGCCTTCAAGCCTAAAGACCGGAAGCCTTCTGCCGGCAGCGGACTTGCATCCTGTCGGTCGCACCGCTGGCATGGCTTCATGCAAACGTTCGCGGGATGGGCCGCCTTGCTCTGGCTCGGATCCGCCCTGGCGCTGTTCGCGGAGAGTTCCTCCACGAATGCGCCGGACCGCGATGAGCGTGCCGAGCCGGTGCAGCGCCTGGATCCGGCGGTGGCTGCGTTGATCGAGTTGGAAGCGGCGGACGGCACCTCGGTGCGGCCGTTCGAGGCAGGAAAGTCCGCGGTTCACGTCTTCCTCTTTCTCAGCAACGAGTGCCCGATCGCGAACCGTTACGCCCCGGAGTTCCGTCGGATCCAGGCCGCGAACCGGGATCGCGGGGTGCGGTTCTGGTTCGTGCATCCCTTCGCCGATGAATCCCGCGCCGCGGTGGCGAAGCATGCCCGGGAGTACTCCCTGCCGGGCACGGTGCTGCTCGATCCCGGGCAACGGTTGACCCGGATGCTGGGAGCCACGGTCACGCCCGAGGCGGCGGTGGTTGATCGCGAGTACCGGCTGGCTTACCGGGGTCGCATCGACGATCGATTTCCCCAGTTCGGCCGCGAACGGGCACGCGCCACGCGGCTGGATTTGAGGGAGGCCCTGGACGCGGTCCTGGCGGGCCGGCCGGTGGCCGAGCCGCGCACCCGGGCCATCGGTTGCTCGATCCCACGCGTTCCCTGAAGCCACCGGGGAGAAACAATTGTCGTTGCGCACACGGCGGTCGGGGTGATGCCGGCAAGAGAACTCCAATGGGGGCGCGTCTAAATTATTGACAATTTGGCCGCTGGGCGAGCCTTGGTTCCTTCTTTTCCGAGCGTCAGTGGAGGCTCGCGGTCCCGATGGGTCTGCCCGAGAATCGGCTGCATGAACCTCCGCCTGCCCGCTTGCGGCCCGTATCGCGGGGCGCCTTCGTCGCCTTCGCATCCGGGATCGCAGCTGCGCTTGTGTCGGGCTGTTGCGAAGAAGGGGTGGATGGGGGTTCCGGGAATTCTGCTGGCCCTGGGGATGGCGGCGACCGCAGCGGAAAGGACCTCACCCACGTTCAACCGTGACATCGCCCCGATCGTCCATGCCCACTGCGCGCCCTGCCATCGGCCGGGCGAACCCGGACCCTTTCCACTGCTCACGTATGCAGAGGTGCGGAAACATCTGACCGACCTTGTGGAGGTCACGCGCACCCGGTTCATGCCCCCCTGGTTGCCGGAGCGCGGGGAGGCGGCCTTTGTGGACGAGCGACGCCTGACAGACGAACAGATCCGGCGCATTGCGGAGTGGGCGGTGGATGGAGCGCCGGAGGGCCGGGCGGAGGATCTCCCGCCGCTGCCGAAATGGACGGAAGGCTGGCAGTTGGGACCGCCGGACCTGGTCATCACCATGCCGGAGCCGTTCGTGGTGCCGGCGGATGGGCGAGATGTGTACCGCAACTTCGTCATTCCGGTTCCCACCACGGCGCGGCGGTTTGTCCGGGCCTTCGAGTTCCGGCCTGGCAGCAAGGCGGTGCATCACGCCTTTCTGCGGATCGATGCCTCGGGAGAGGCGCGGAAACTCGATGCCAAGGAGCCGGGACCGGGGTTTGGGGGCATGGACCTGCCGCCGGCTTCGGAGAGTCCGACCGGCCATTTCCTGAGCTGGCAACCGGGGCGCATGCCCTCACGCATTCCGGACGGGCTGGCGTGGACCCTGCCCGCGGGGTCCGACGTGGTCCTGCTCATGCACATGCAGCCGTTGGGCCGTCCCGAGCCGTTGCGGCCGAGCATCGGGTTTTATTTCACGGACGTGGCGCCCACGAATTCGCCGATGAAACTCGGGCTGCGGTCCTACACGATCGATCTTCCCGCTGGCGCGACCAACACGGTGGTCGAGCAGCGGACGGTGCTGCCGGTGGACACGGAGCTCCATGCGGTCCTGCCCCACGCCCACTATCTGGCGAAGCGCGTGGAGGGGTTTGCGATCCTGCCTGACGGAACGCGCCGGTCGCTGCTGCGCATTCCCGATTGGGATTTCAACTGGCAGACCGAGTACCGGTATGCGACGCCCGTCCGCCTGCCGCGGGGCACGACGCTGGGCATGCAGTACACCTACGACAATTCCACGAACAACGCGCGCAACCCGCATCAGCCGCCCCGACGGGTGACCTTTGGACTCCAGACCTCCGATGAGATGGCGGAGCTGTGGTTCCAATTGCTGGCGCCGACCCGCGCTGACTTCGACAAACTCGCCCAGGCGGCCCAGGCGCGGACGGTGGTGGACATCGAGGAACTGAGCCGATTCAAGCTCCGCCAGAATCCGAACGATGCCGAGGCGGTATCGGAACTGGGCAAGGTGAAACTCACGACGGGCGACGGAACCGGTGCGGAGGCGTTGTTCCGTCGGGCGCTGGAGATCCGGCCCGACCTGGACGACGCGCATTACCACCTGGGCCTGGTGCTGTTGTACACCGGGCGGATTGCGGATGCCGAAGGCGAGTTTCTGGAGGCGGTGCGTCTCAATCCCGAGCATTTCCAGGCCCGCGGAAACGCCGGACTTTGTTGTCTGCGACAACGTCGCTTCGAGGAGGCCGCCACGCATTTCCGGGAGATTCTGCGCACGCGACCGGGGGATACGGTGGCGCGTCAGAATCTGGAACTCGCGGAGCGGCTTCGACGGGGCCAGCCGCCGGCTCGCTGAACCGGCGCGGGGAAGTACCAGGAACCGGGGCTGGTGAAACCTGGGCCCGGTCTTCATGGTTTCGGTCCGTGTCAACGCATCGGATTTCCAAGCCGTCGGCGACCGGGATCTCCCGCAGGCTCTCCCCCTCTCCCCCTGACCGTTCCTCGCTGGCTTCCTGCCTCCCGGGCGCGGCGCGTGTCCGATGGGGTTGGCTTTTGGCGGTGCTGGCCCTTGTTTTCGCCCCGCAGGCTTCGGCCCAGGAAATCGATCGGAAATGGCTTGAGGAGAACTACACCAAGTTCGAGTTCAAGGTCCCGATGCGGGACGGAGTCCGGCTGCACACCAGCGTGTACACGCCCAAGGACGATTCGCAGACCTACCCCGTCCTGCTGCTGCGCACGCCCTACGGCGTTCGTCCTTACGGCAGCAGCGCCTACCCCAACCCTTCGGGAAGCTTTTCGGTGCTGGCCAGGGACAAATTCATCTTCGCCTACCAGGATGTGCGCGGACGAAACGGGTCCGAAGGCCAGTTTGTTCATGTCCGACCCTTCAACCCCGACCGGCGCGGTCCCCAGGACATCGATGAGAGCACCGACACCTGGGACACGATCGATTGGCTGGTGAAGAATGTCCCCGGTGGCAACGGCCGGGTCGGCATGTACGGGATTTCCTACCCGGGGTTTTACACCTCCATGGGCATGATCGGATCCCATCCCGCGCTCAAGGCGGCGTCGCCCCAGGCGCCGATCGCCGACTGGTTCATCGGCGATGATTTCCATCACCACGGGGCCGTGTTCCTGCCGCATGCCTTCAATTTCCTGGCGGGGTTCGGTCAGAAACTGGAGGAACCCACCCGCGAGAATCCGAAGGGCTTCGATCACCGGACGCCGGATGGCTACGACTTCTTCCTGCGGCTCGGTCCGCTCGCCAATGCCGAGGCCAATCATTTCAAGGGTCGGATCGAGTTCTGGTCGGAGCTTGCGTCGCACCCGAACTACGACGCCTTCTGGCAGGCGAGAAACATCCGGCCGCATCTCCGGGACATCCGTTGCGCGGTGATGACTGTCGGCGGGTGGTACGACGCCGAGGATCTGTTCGGGGCGCTCGAGACTTATCGCGCGGCCGAACGCCTGAATCCCGGGATCACCAACGTGCTGGTCATGGGTCCCTGGTCCCACGGGGGCTGGAGCAAAGGCTCCGGCGAGGCCCTGGGCAATGTCCGGTTCCGATCGAAAACCTCCGAACACTACCGGGAACGTGTCGAACTCCCTTTCTTCCGCCGGTTCCTCAAGGACGACACCAAGGGCGACCTGCCCGAGGCTCTCGTGTTCGAGACCGGCACCTGCCAGTGGCGACGCTTCGACGCCTGGCCGCCCCGCGAAGTCCGACCCGCCACCTTCTTCCTCCAACCCCACGGCGGTCTGGCCGAGACCCGGCCCGGGGACGGACCCGACTCTGCGGATGAATACGTCAGCGACCCGGCCAAGCCGGTGCCTTTTCTTTCGCGGACCCACATCGGCATGGCGGTTGAGTACATGACCGACGACCAGCGGTTCGCGGCCACGCGACCCGATGTGCTGGTCTATTCGACACCGGCGTTGGAGGAGGATCTCACCCTGGCGGGGCCGATTCGGGTGTCGCTGCATGTCTCCACCACGGGCACGGATTCCGACTGGGTGGTGAAGGTCATTGATGTCTATGACGGCGATTATCCCGATCCGGATCCCAATCCTGCCGGGGTACGGCTGGGCGGCTATCAGCAGCTCGTCCGCGGCGAGCCGATGCGGGGTCGGTTCCGGAAGTCCTATGAGAAACCGGAGCCTTTCGAGCCGGGCCGCGTGGAGAAGGTGGAATGGAGCCTGCCGGATGTCTGTCACACGTTCAGGCGTGGGCATCGTCTGATGATCCAGGTGCAGAGCAGCTGGTTTCCGCTGGTGGACCGCAATCCCCAGACCTACGTGGAGAACATCTGGAATGCCCGGCCTGAGGATTTCAAAAAGGCGACTCAGCGGGTGTACCGCGGCGGCGACCGGGTTTCGGGGGTCACCGTGCAGCGGCTGCAGCGGTCGGGGGGGTCGTCCACCGCACGGCCCTGAGACTCGGGCCTCGGCTCAATGAACCGAAGTCGCGGAGCGACGGGACGATGGTAGCCAGGGGCTTCAGCCCCTGGACCCGGTGCGAATTTCGGGTGCGTCGCGGCGCGACGCCGGAATCGATTGCCTGCAATTGCTCATGAACCCTTCGATTCGCCTATACCTCCCTTAAGGGTCGTACGTCGCTCCGCGACGCCAACCCAAAAAACCATGCAAAC
>CAYZAE010000232.1:0-6223 GCA_964476125.1 uncultured Verrucomicrobiota bacterium
CCTCGGCACCAGCTTCAACGTGTGCCATGACTTCACCGGCAACAACCTGTCCCACCCCGAGCCTCCCGAGCCCAGCGCGGGCGCCTTCTCCCGCGTGTGCCGCCTCCCCCAGGAGGCGCAGTCCGCAGTATCCGCGAGCCGCTCCGGCCACTCTTTAAACTCCATCACGCGCCCCCTCGCGCTCCTCCACCACGCGCTGGAAGGCTGGGGAGGGCGCGCTGGGGCGGCCGCCGCCGCGCGGGAGTGCGCGGCAGCTGTGGGCTCCGACATGGACGAGGACGGGCTGCTGCGGAGGGAGCTCGCCCAGCGCATAAAGCGCCTCAACGTGGTCGGCGCCATCCACGTCCTGGATGCTCTCGCGCGCGGGGTGCCCGCGCCCGATTGCCCGGAGCACGCCGACGGGGCGCTGGCTTCTGCGGGGCTCATCGCAGCATTCTCCATGTTCTGCGAATCCGCCCAGGGGCGCGCCTACGCCGAGGTCAGGCTGGCGCTGCACGCGGAACTGGATTTCCAGCGTCGGTTTAACATTCATGAGCTGTCCGCCCCGCGGCGCTACCTGGGCATATGGCGGGGCACGTTGCTCGAGCTGGTGGCGCGCCTGGAAGGCGCGAGGAGGGGCTGCGCCCGCGACACGGAGGGCCCGCCCGCGCCCCCTGGGATAATATGATGCGCCAAATCCGAGGTTTCAGAAAGGGTCGAGGCGGCGCGGGGGCGGAGCGGGTCGCGATGGCGCTTTCCAGGCGCTACCGCGGCTTCGCCCACCACAACCGCAGCAACCCCTTCGACGAGCTCCTGTTCATCCTGTGCAGCATCCAGACCCAGGAGGATGGCTACCGCGGAACTCACGCGGCGCTCCGCCGCAGGTTTCCCTCATTTGCCAGCCTCGCCGAGGCCTCCGCCCGCCGCATCGCCGAGCCGCTGAAGCCCGGCGGGCTCCATCGCACAAAATCCCGCACCATCCGAAAACTCTGCAGCATCATCCGGATCCGGCTCGGGGCGCTCACCCTCGCGCCGCTCAAGCGCATGGGGGATGCCGAGTGCGAGTCCTTCCTGCTCTCCCTGCCGGGCGTGGGCAAGAAGGTCGCGCGCTGCGTGATGATGTACTCCCTCGATCGCCGCGTATTTCCGGTCGATACGCATTGCTGGCGGATCTCCCGCCGCCTCGGCTGGGTTCGGCCAACCCGCGCGAACGGCTCCTGCTCCCCGAGGGACATGGACCGCCTGCAGGAAAAGATCCCCCCCCGCCTCCGCTTTTCGCTGCACGTTAACATGATCTCCCTTGGACGCGAGTTCTGCGCAACGACCGCCCCCCGCTGCGCCGCCTGCCCCCTGTCTCCTCTCTGTCCCAAGATCGGGATCAGGCATGCGCGGGTTGAGCGGAGCTGAGTCGCTGGCGACGCGCGTGGAGGGCGAAATCCCATGAGATCGAGAACGGGGCAGCGCCGAGCCCGCCCCCCTCGCCTACTCGAGGAGCTGCTCTGCCCGGGCGCCTTCAGAGCTGTCGCGAATCTTCATGCTCTCAGACGGAATCCGCCCGCGCGTAGATGGCGGGCGGGGCTTTTGCGAAGTATTTGAAAAGGGACGGGCACAGCCAGCCCTCGGCGCGGTCCAGGGGCTTCCAGCTCCCGGATGCCATGGCTGCCGCAAAGCAGTACCAGTTGCCGCTCTCGGGATCTTCCCGCACCCAGTCGAAGCGATGCGTCGCCCCGGGAAATGCGACCGCCCCGAAGGTCAGGTGGAACCCGTCCCGCTTGGAAGCGGCAAGGTCCAAGCCCGAGTCGGTGACGAGCCGGTCGATGAGGGTGTTCGTTTCCCCGACGAACATCTCCTTGCACAGCCCGACGGCGGGGTCATCGAAGACCCACACGCCGTTGTGCAGGTAGGGGCGCAGGCGCATCACGCAGTTGTCGGTAGCAGGGGTGTTTTTCATAGGGTGTTGGGATGGGAGACTCATGGGGATCAGGGCGCCCTTCAGCATCCCCTCCGGGACGGGGCCGCGTCCGCGATGCCCTGCTGTTGCTTCTCGGACGCCCTTTTCAGGCTCTCCATTTCCCGATCTGCATAGGGGTCGGGGCCCGCGCCCTTGAAGTACGCCAGGTAGCTGGCGGCGGCCTCCTCGATGCGCCCAAGGTGGTGCAAGGCCACCGCGCGGTGGTAATGCACCCTTGGCATCTGGTCGTCATCGGCGCCGCGCAAGGCGTCGAGCACCTCGTCCCACTGCTTCAGGCCGCGATGCCCTGCGGCCAGGTAGCATTGGACCTGCCCCCGCTCGACCGCGTCCTTCGGTAGCGGGCGGATGGCGGCGCAAACCTCCAAGCCTGCCTGCCAGCGACCCAGGCGGTAAAGCGCGCGGCAACGCGTCATCTTCAGCTCAAACTCGGACGGACGCCCGGGGCCTGTGACCTCCCTCTCGCACCTGTCCAGCAGCGCGAGCTGCGTCTTCCAGTCCTCGGCGCAGTTCGCGAGTTGAAGGCCGGAAACCAGATCCGCCGAGGAGACGGACTCGAGAAGCTCCCTCGCAACCCGCCCCGGCTCGCAGAGGATGGCGTTGATCTCAATGATCTTTGCCCTGCCCCCGTTCAGCGCGGCCTTGTCCAGCGCAAGGACCCAGTCGGCGGGCATCAGCGAGTGGTAGACCGACAGCAGCCGAACGAACTGCTGCGCCTCGAAACGGATGTCCTTGAGCATCGTCTCCAGGCCCTCCATGTCCTCGGGACGCAGCATGGAGCTGGTCTGGAGCGTCAGCCGACCCGTCTGCAGGTCGAGGTCGGACTCGTGCAGCCCAACGCTGTTGTTGCCCATGCGCCGCCGCGCCCAGCGCCGCGCCGCGGGGTAGCGGGAGACCACCCGCCCCATGAAGACGTGGGCGAAGACCATCACGTGGTTGCGCGGGCCGGACGGCGGGCAGCCCAGGCGGCCGGTGTTTATGTGAAACTGCAGCCCCCCCTCCATCCAACAGAACTTTCGCCCCTCCCTCTCATTGGAGGAATCCTTGTGCATTGTCTCAAGGGCGGCCCCCACCTTGCCCATGAGGTAATCCATCGCCTTCTCGTCGAAACGGGCCATGAGCGCCTGATCCGGGTCGAGGGCCGCCTCCGAAACCGCGGGGGCCGTCGCCTTCTCCGCCGTGGTGGTCACGGGGGGTAGGTCCACGTTCTCCTGCGAGGGAACTGCCTCGGGCTGCGGGGCGGGCGCCCCCGCCTCCGTCTCGCCTCCCTCTTCGCTCGCCCTTCCCAGGATGTCCCGAAGGGTTGCCGCGGAGGTTTCCAGCCCGAAGCGGGTCCGCATCTCCTCCACCAACTCGCCCGGAAGGCCCCGCAGTACGCGGAGGGCGACCTCAACGTCCTTCCGCGTCAGGTCTGCCGTCACGGGGCGGATGACGAGGTGCTGCACGACCGCGTCCGCGAGGATCAGGCGACTCATGCTCAAGCATGCGTTAACCTCCGCCACAAACTCCTTCAGCCCGTCCGCTTTGGAGCACTCCCCGAGAAGGACCTTTCCCACAAGGCTGCAGGTGTCGGGTTCGAGGGGGCCAGTCACCATGAAAGCGGGGTGGAGGGTGTCGCCGTCGTTGATGCCAAACTGGACCCCATCCTTGCAGCGAGTCATGGCGTGCTCGCCCAAGAGCGACGCAAGGTGGCTGCCGAGCAAAACCTGCTGGCGCATGGCGAAACGCTCCGCGGCGCGCTCGTCGTCGCCGCGGATGCAGTGCAGGGCCTCTTCAAGGTTCGCTGGGGTCTCGGCGGTGGGGGTGGTTTTCATAGGGGTTGGAAATCGTTAAAGGGTCGGGCTCTTCAGTCCTGGCGGTGTCCGATGGAGCGATGATACGGAAGGGGTCGGACATCCACGGTCCATGGATGGAACTTTCCCAAGAGCCGCTCGGGATTGAGCGGAGACCGGGTTTGGGAGCTGGGGGGCGGGAGCCATTTTGAGGTTTTGAGTTCGGTTGCGAGGGCGCGGACTCTATCACCAACATATTTTCTGTCTTGTTTGAAAATCGTGGGATACCTTACTCAATAGCCATGTTTCAGGATCTCTTCAGCAAACGGGGCATCTCGCTGGAAAGGCTCCATTCCTTCCTGGAGGTGGCCACTGCCGGGGGAATTTCCCGTGCCGCGCCAAACGACGCCGTCCGTCAGGCCCAGTACAGCCGCCAGATCAAGGAGCTGGAGGAGTTCTTCGGGAGTCCCCTCACCCGCCGTCAGGGACGCGAGCTGGTCCTCACGGTCGCGGGAAAGCGCCTGGCACGCCTGATCCAGGAGCAGTTCCTCGGGCTGCAGGA
The DNA here is from genome assembly GCA_964476125.1 of uncultured Verrucomicrobiota bacterium. Lineage (GTDB taxonomy): Bacteria > Verrucomicrobiota > Verrucomicrobiia > Limisphaerales > CAIMTB01 > CAIMTB01. The sequence goes on from CAYZAE010000232.1 coordinate 4,283, forward strand.
TTTCCAGAGCGACTGCGGACAGGTTGCGCGGATCCCCCTGACGATCGGCTCGGACGACAGCCTCCTCCAGTGGTTGCTGATCCCGAGGATGGGGGCCATCCAGCGCGCGGCACCCCGTCTGGTGCTCGCGATGATGAACCTGTGGACGGACAAACTCGTGCGAAAACTGGCGGACATGACCCTCGACTTCGCGCTGCTCCGGCGGGATGCGGTCGTTCCCCCGCTCAAAAGCATCCCCCTGGGCACCCTCCGTTACGATCTCTTCGTCCCGCGCCAGCTCATGGCCGCACGCGCCCCGCAAGAGCCACAGGAGATCCTTCCGCACGTCCCCCTGGCAATCCAGTCGAGCCCGGGAGCCTTCCGTCGGACCCTCGAAAAGGCGGTGCACGCGGCCAGGGTGAATCTCGACGTGCGTGTCCACTGTGACACCTTTCCCGAGGCGATGCGCGCGCTCCAAACCGGGGAGTACGCCACCATCCTCCCGCGCCTCGCTGCCGGGGAACTGGACAAAGAGCGCTTCATCCAGGTACCCGTCCCGTGGTTCAAGAAGCTGGAACGCCCAGTGGCCCTGGCGTGGAATCCCCGCCTGCCCAAGGTTCGGGCAAGCGCGGAGAAGCTCATCCCCATACTGGCCACCATCCTGAAGTTCGATTTCTGACTGATCAACATGACTGATTTGGTGCCAACGCGTTTAGCGTACCTGCTTTTGAAGAAGGCACTGCTGCGACGCAGGCTCGATCAAATCGGGGTTTCGGCGGAACACGCCTTTCCTGCACTTTCTACTAACGGGGGTCGCAACGTGAAGAGCCTCGACGCAGACACGCTGGATCGGCTGCAGCGTCAAGGTCTCGTGGAGGCACACGCGGATACGACAAGATGTCGAGGTCGTCTTTCACTCTGCAAGGTCCAGGCGATCAATCTGGAGATCACCTACGGTTGCAACATGACGTGCAATCATTGCCTGCAACAGAGCATGAGATCTGGATGGAGCGGCATCGAACTCGATGTCGAAGTTGCAAAGGAGGCGATTCGGGAGGCGCAGTTTGCGGGTCTCTGCGAAAAGGGGCTGAACCTCACTGGAGGGGAGGCTCTTCTCCGCGGAGACGTCGTGTTCGCCCTGGTCACCTTTGCCAGTTCGCTGGGGATAAAGGTGAGGCTCAACTCAAACAGTTGGTGGGGAATCAGATCCAATTTCATGGTGGGTGGGCGGAAGTTCCCGTCGCCCGCTCATTTGGTCCGCCACCTGAAACAGCTGGGGCTCACCATGTTCGCATTCAGTTTCGACAGCAGATTCGAGCAGATGCCTACGGCGTTCGACGGCCTGGTCGGGAGTGTGAGCGCCTGCGAGCAGGAGGCGATGGATTACCAGGTGGTGTGCACTGGACAAGAGCGCGAGCAGTTCCGCATTGGCGCGACGTTGGCGGCAAGGACAGGGAGGCCATTGGAGCATTTGAGCCTCGTACCCATGCAAATGCTGGACATCGGGGGAGCGGCCGGCGGGTTCACACAAGCGCGTGGTGCGCGACAGGATTTGGCGACTCTTGCCTTGCAAAGCGACTGCCGAGGAAAAGGATTTTACCACCCCACACTGCTCCACATCGATCCCTCGGGAGGGGTGCGCAGTTGCCTCTATGCTCCAGGGCTCCGCAACTTGGGCAACCTGAATGAATCAAGCCTGATTGGCATCATCAACCGATTCCCCGACAATTCCGTTTCGCTGGCTTTCTCCCAACATGAAATCCGACGCGTGAGCGAGGAGATCTTCCTGCCAGAAATCTGGAAGACCATCTCGCACCCCTGCACTGCTTCTGTCGTGATCGCTCGCTTGGTTGATGCGGCATCAGGTGTTGCGGCGGCTGAAGGTCACCCCCCAGATCGCGACCGCTTGATTCAGATTAACCGCAGCATCGCACAAGAGTTGAACTTGGCGCATCAGCCATC
>CAYZAE010000232.1:6323-9121 GCA_964476125.1 uncultured Verrucomicrobiota bacterium
TTTATGACACGGCATTGTCTTGCCTGCGGGAAGGGCTCGTGGTAATCTAAGTTCAGCATCGAGACTGGTTCCGCAAAGGCGGGACTTACCAACCGAGGTTCGAGTAACCCACGGTGGATTCTCTGAAGCCCAGAGCTTTAGAGGATGTGCGGCAGCAAATAGCTGACCGAAACAAAAACTCGCGTGAGCAGTGTAGCGGTCGGGTGACCGCCGCGCTACTCGCGGGTCTCGGTGCGCTGAAAGGAAAAGGCGCACCATGAATAATCCAAACATCGAGTTGGCCGTCCGCTTGACGGGACATCCGAACCACCACATCTGGAGCAACCACGGCACGTGGTTCTTCCACGGGACCGTCTACCCGACCCCCGTCACCAAGGAGCGGGTCCGCTTCTCGTTCAAGACCCACGACCTCGCAGAAGCTCGCCGCCGCCGCGACCGTGTTTTGTCCCGTGGCCGCCGCGGCATCCCCTTGGCCTTCGCGGCGTGAACCCGCCACAGGCGGGCAAGCCTCTGAACCGTGAACCGTAAACCGTTGAACCTCCCATGAAACAGAACGGCAAGAGAGTGTGGACCCCGAAGCGCGTACAGGATGAGCGCCCGCTCGTTCCCGTCCGCCTCCCCATCGGCATCATCGTGCAGGGGAGGATCCGGGGGCGCATTCGGGGAGGCCCGGCCGGGGACCTCCTCGCGTTCTGCTCCCTCGCCTTCCGCGACACGAAGCTCCAGCGCGACATCCACCTCGGGGCGTGGACGTGGTTCTCCGTGGCCAACGCTCTCAACCACAACAAGCCACTCAGGGCCAACCGGTAGCCCAATCCCTACCAACCACCATGAGCAACCCTCTTACACGTCGCCAGTTCCTTCGGCTCACGGGCCTGGTCACCGCCGCTTGCCTCGTGCCCGATGCCGTGGCACGGGCGATCCACGAGTGCTGCGTCCTCAACAACAAGCCCTTCCTCGTCCTTCCCCGATCGCCCAAGGGCCTCCTCTACGCCGTGGAGGAGTCTGGGGAGTTCGCACTCCACCTCGGAGATCCCGAAGCCGACCCCGAACCCCCGAAATGGGGGGATTACCTCTGGGACCAAGGGGTAGATCCCGCCGACCGCGCCGCGGTCGTGAAGTGGTTCTACGAGGCGCACGGCTGGGAGGAGGAGGACGTCTGGAAGATCAATCCCGACAAGCCCATCGATGGCGGTTTTTACGAGAACTGGCTCGAGTGGGACTACTCGCTGCGCGACAGCCCCATGGCCCGCGCCTATCACTATCTCGATCGACTCAAGATCGGCGACGGATCATCAGTTGCGGGAGGAGATGTTCTGGGCGCCTTCGATTTTATCGAAGGTGATCGGCCAGGCTCCAACCTGACTTACGTCAGAACCTGCGACCTCGCCAGCCTGGCATGCCTCCAGCACCGCCTGAACGAGTTGGACGAGAGGGTCGAGATCAAGATCGTGCGGGAGCAGCCGTTCAAGCCCCTCTAACAATCACCCGAAACCCAACATGAACGAGATTAAAAAACATCGCACCGAAGCAGAGCACGCCCCCCGTTTCGCGAAGTGGTTCGCCGAGCGCGGTGGGATCGCGATCTGGAAGACGCTCGACCCGGAGAACGCCGGCCAGACATATACCACCCCCATCAAGGGACCGAACGGAGAGCCCATCGAGAGCCTACGTCCCCACTGGAGCGCGGAGGGGAAGCCTTCCCGCATCATCACGGACCCCTCCGAGGTGGTCGTGGACAAGGCCGTCGAGTTCAAGCGGTTCCATGTCGGCATCCGAAAGAAAGCGAACGGCTGGAGGCTCAAGCTCAATCCGGCCAGCGCTCGCCGACTGAACAAGTACAAGGATCAGGCGCGGGAGAAGAGCAACCCCATCGAGGCCGGCTCATTCCACCTGTTCGACTACGAAAAACAAGACTGCATCGTTTACTACATTGACGGCGAGATCTCGCTCACGGAGTGGATCGAGCGGAATCCTTGCCCGAAAGAGAGCGGTTTACCTCCACCAGCGGAAGCCAAGCGCCCCCAAGTTCCATCGAAACCTCGCGCAGCCAGCAAACGAACCACGAAAGGAAAACCATGAACGAGAATGACAAGCCCGCCACCAAGGATAACGGATCGTCCCATGAGCCGCTTCCGATGGACTTCGAAGCGGCCATCGAGGCGATGAAGCGCTGTCTGCCTCCGCCTCCCTACGACACCAGCCTCAAGGTGATCGAAAAGCGAGGCAGGACCGAGGCTTCGGATGCGAACCCAGGACTTCCCGAGTTACTGGGTATCTTTTTGGCATGCTCCGAAAAACCAGTGGTGTTTGGGTACAAATACAGGCCCGATGCCAGCGACATCGTTTTCCTGTTTTTCACATCGGGACGGATTCGGCGACTTCTGGTCGCAGCACGGAAACTGGATATTCATCGCGGAATCAGAAAGGGGCTGCAGGAACACTTGAAGAAAACCGCGTCGGTCTCCGGACCCGCGTGGGGAATGTGGGGTGGGTATCTGGGATGGTTCAAACTGAGGGCACTTGAATGCTTCTTCGATCCAAGACCTTCTCGTCTTTGGTACCATGAGTCAGTGAGCCTCGAGAGACTTCTCTGGAGACCCCTGTTGGATGAGGAGATCGCCCCGACAACCTGACGATGTGGAATAACACGCTCGCGCGGGCTTCAGGGCAGCACGGCATCCCCCAGCGAGCGCTCTTACTCGACTGTCCTTATCCTCCGAATACTGCAAGAGTTGTCCCGTGAAGATCCTGATCCTGGCAGACACCGACGAGGTCATGGGCCACTGGGAGGGCGG
>CAYZAE010000233.1:0-9099 GCA_964476125.1 uncultured Verrucomicrobiota bacterium
TTAGGTTGGCGTCGCGGAGCGACGTACGACCCTTAAGGGAGATGGAGGCGAATCGAAGGGTTCATGAGGAATTTCAGGCAACCGATTCCGGCGTCGCGCCGCGACGCACCCGAAACTCGAACTGGGTCCAGGGGCTGAAGCCCCTGGCTACCATCGTCCCGTCGCTCCGCGACTTTTGTGCGTGGGCGAAAATGGCCAATCTCCAGGCAACGCCGTTGGCGTTGAGACACCGGTTGCCTGCCTTTCATCCCCGCCTTTCCTCCGCGCCTCTGCGCGATGCCCCTCTCCCACGCCGGCTGTCCGCCACACCCGACCCTCGCCCCAATCCATCCCACGCCGGAATACTTCCCTGCGCCCCCTTTTTCTCGCGCAGAGGCGCTGAGGCGCAGAGGTCCCGATCACCACTTCAAATCCAGTTCAGCCTTCCCCGTTTCTTCTCCTCCCTCCCCCGCCTTACCGACCTGACGTCGCTTCCGCGGTGGTCTTCACCTGCACGGGATGCTTCAGGTCGGGGGGCGGATCGAAGTGCCATTGGCCCTCCCGGAAACGGGCGATGGAGATGGGCACGATGTTGTCCCACCGACCGTCGAAGATCATGTGGCCGGTGACACCGTCCCATTGTTCGAGGGCTCCCAGGTATTCGCGCACGCGATACCGGTTCGGTCCGGCCTTGCGGATGGCCTCGATCATGAGCCGGGCACCGTCGTAGCCGTAGGCGGCGTACACTTCCGGCTCCTCGTTGTACCGCTGACGGTAGCGACGCGCGAAGTGGGTCCAGGGGGAATCGGTCCGTGCCGGGTTGAAGAAGTAGGTGATGGTCGTCCCCTCGGCGGCGGCTCCCGCCTCGCGCTGGAATCCCTCCTCCTTAAGCCGATCGAATCCGAAGAACTTCGCCTTCACTCCCTCGGCGCGGAGCCGGGCGGCCAGACGGCCGACATCCTCCGGTTGACCGTAGAACAACACCGCATCGACATTCGCCGCCTTGATCCCCTCGATCTGGGTGGAGACGTCGGCTGCGCCCGGGGGGTAATTGAAGTGCTGGACCGGCGGATGGCCCAGGCGCCGGATGTAATTGGCAAAGTGCATCACGCCGACCCGACCCGGCCGGCTGTTCTCGCGAAGGATGGCGATGCGCTGACACCCATTCTCACGGACGGCGAGCAGGGCGAGGCGGAAGCATTGCTGCCGGTCATCCGGGAAGACGCGGGTCAGCCAGGGGATCTGGGTTTCGGTCAGGGTCGGATCCGGGTCCGACGTATTGATCATGTAGGTCTCGATCTTGAGGGCGACACGAAGCGCCACGTGGGTGGCGTCGCCGTCGATCGTGCCGAGAAAGCCAAGGACTTCCTCGTCCTTGAATTCCACGGCGATGTTGGCCGCGCTTCCCCACTGCGGCGAATCCTCCCTGGAGACGATTTCGAAGGGCAGTTCGTCCGGGCGCCGTTCCTTTTCGGCCTCTTCGAACGCGAGATCGATCCCCTTGCGGGTGCGTTCACCGCGGGCACCTTCGGGACCCTTGCGGTTCGGACCGAGCACGCCCACGCGAAGGGATTTGAGACCCTTGGGATCGGGGAAGGCCACGCCGGGACCGCGGAAGGGCAAGCGTTTGGTCCAGTAACGGAAGTGGGGTTCGATGTTGCGGAAGGGAATCAATTCCTCGGGCGTGTTGGCGTAGTAGGGATACGTCCGTTCGCCTGCCCCAGCTGCCTCGGCCGCGGCGGAGGTGACGGGGGTTGCGGTTGCGGTTGCGGTTGCGGGTGCCGGTGTGACGGCGGATTCCGGTGTCTCGGCCGCCGACGCGCCACGCAGCAGAAGCATGCCGGCGAGGGTGAGGATCGGCAGGAAGGCATGCAGGACGCCTGCCGCTGCGGGAGAAGCCGGGGCGATGGACCTGCGCCGTCCGCCGACGATTTCCTTCATGGGTTGCTCCGAACCAGGATCGCCATGGCCTCGATTTCGACCAGCAGGTCGCTGCGGCAAATCCGCGCCTGGATCGCGGTGCTGGCGGGCAGGGGATCGAGTCCGAGGGCGCGGAAGAACTCGTTTCGCACCGCGTTGAAATCGGCGTAGTCGCGTTCGATGTCGCGGATGTAGCAGGTGGTGCGGACGATGTCGTTCCAGTTGGCGCCTTCAGCCTCGAGCAGGCGGGTGAGATTGAGATACGTCCGCCAGAGTTGGGCGCGGAAGTCGCCGGGATGAAGGGTTTCGCCGTTCTCGCCCACGCTGGCGGTTCCGCTCAGCAGCAGGTGAGTCACGCCCCCGGGCAGGTCGATTCTGAGGCCGCGACTGAACGCGCTTCCGTAATCCGGAGCCTCGTTCAGCACGGTGGGCGCGCAGATGGCTTTCTTGCGCACCACGGGGCGGCCGGGGGTTTGGGATTTCAACAACCCGGTGGGCGCCGGTTCGCAAGCGGGCAGGCCCAGGGCACCACGTTCGAGTTTCTCGGAATCGGAGTAGTTCACGGCGGCTTCGATCAGGGTGTCGGGGGCTTGGGCCAGGGCGACGTCATGCATGGCATGGGTCTCCAATGACGGGGCATTTTGGTCGAGAATTTAGGGGTGAATGGCGGGTTTCGTTCCCTGGAGCTCAACCTCCCCCCGCCCAGGCTTCGCGAGAAAGGCGTGGCTCAGTCCGTCGGAGGTCGCAATCCAGGCCTCCGTGTCATCGGCCCACACCCCCAGCACAAAGGCATTCGCCAGGGCCGTGGTCCGGGTTCGTCGTTCCATGGCGCGACCCGGCCGATGAATCTCCACCACGCCCTGTCCGGCGTCGCCCACGAGATGGTTGATCCAGGTTTCGCCGTCGGTGAGGGAAAGCCCGCGATCGGACCCGATCCAGGCGACCCGTTTCCTGGCCCAGACGAACTGGGTGAAGTTCGAGGGCAACGGCGTCTTTCCCTCCACCCAGGTCCTCCATTTGCGGCCGTCGTAGCGCGAACACCCGAAGTAGGTCGTCTGCCACAACACCCCGTCCTCCACCGCAATCCAGGAGGTGATGTCGTTGATCGGTCCATCATCGGGCACGAGGTCGTAGTGGAAGTCGCCGTCGGGGTCCCGGTACTCCTTGAAGGTGCCCCGGGCGGGTTCGTGTTCCACGATGCCACCGCCCCAGACGCCGATGTAGACGCGATCCCCGGCCGCGCGGATGGAGTAGCACCAGGGTTCGTGCATGGCGGCATTTCGGTGATCGTAGATGGCCCATTCCCCGGTCCGGATGTTCAGGTCGCCGGTTCCCGCAGCCGTCGCCGCCCAGACGTGGTCCCCCAGCACGTCCACTCCGTAGACGACGTTGTTGGGCAGGCCGCTGTCGGTCTGGAGATAGGCCTGGATCCTGCCGGCGGAGACCCGGTTCAAGCCGCGCATGGTGCCCACCCACAGGTCGCCGGTCCGGGGATCCTCGGCCAGGCTGAGAACCATCTTGTGCGAGAGCCCGTCAGCCGTGGTGAGCCGGCGGAATCGATCGCCCTCCCTCACCAGCAATCCGTCCCAGGTGCCGACCCACAGCCGTCCATCCGAGGCCTTCAGCACGCTGTGAATCTTGCGGCACGGCATGCCCTGGGCCTCCCCGAAATTCTCGAAGCGCTCGATCCAGGGGAGCGGGGTGGCGGGGGCACCCGGGTTCGGGGCGGCTTCGGCGGCGTTGCACGGGGCGAGGAGCGGCGCTTCCCGGGAAAGCGCCAGGGCAAGGGTGAGAGTGAGAAAAGGAACCAGCGTTCGCGGCTTCATGGCGGGAATTCGGGCGTGCGGCCCGGCGTTCACAGGGTCTTCAGGAACTCGACGAGATCGTTCAGCTGCTGTTTCGACATGTAGCTGCTCACACCGTGGAGGTCGTTGGTCTGATAAAGGGTCCACATTTCCTCCAGGCTCTTCGCCCGACCGTCATGCAGGTAGGGGGCCGAAGCCGAAATGCCGAGCAGATGGGGCGTGTCGAACTCGTCGGTGGCATCGCGCGGACCCCGCGTGCCCACCGAAGTCTTGCTGCGATTGGTGTAGAGCGGCGGCCGATGGCAGGTGAAACAACGCCGGCCCACCGGGATCTCCGCCCCTTCCGAAGTTTTCGTCGCAAAAAAGATCTGGCGTCCCCGTTCCCGCGCCGGAGTCCAGGCCATATCTTGGACATGCCGTGTCCGCGCCGGAGGCATCGATTCCACGAACCTCGTCAGATCGTCGAGCTGCTGGCCATCGAAAGGATCGGTGCGCATCAGAACCTTGGCGAACCGCGGACCGCACTGGACCTTGAGGCTGGGGTTCTTGCCGTTCCACTTGAACGGCCACGTGCCGGCCAGTCCCTGAAGCGAACGGTTGTCCAACAGGTTGTCCCCAACGCCATCGCCATCGAAGTCGTAGTTCAATCCGTCCACGTGCCCGTCCGGATGGCAGGAGCGGCAGGAGAACTGGCCCTGAAAGGTTTTGCCGGCCCAGGTGAAAAGCTTCTCCCCCCGCCGCACCGGATCATCGTCGCCGCCGTCGCCCAGGATGACCCGTCCCAGCGGCTGAAGGGAGGCGGTGTCGATCACCAGGATCGAATCGTTCAGCCGCTCGGCCACGAACAGACGACGGCCATCGGGCGAGAGCGTCAGACGTCCGGGATTCCGCCGCGTCGGCAGGCGGGCGATGACGTACTGCGACGCCAGTTCGAGATCGTGGATCGCAGTGCGGCGCGTCGGTTCGTCCGATCGCGTCAGCCAGTCCGAAAGCCGGTCGAGATCGACGACGCTGACCGCGTCGCCGCCGCCTGACGCGAGGTAGGCGCGACGTCCGGCGGGATCAATCACCAGACCGGCCGGGTCGGCGAAGTATCGGTTCGCCTCATCCACCGGCACCTGCACCACGCCGCGGCCCTCGGGATCGGTGATGGCGAGTCCGCCGGACATCACCCAGCCGCGGGCGACCTGGGTGATGGGGACGAGATTGCGGACCCGCACCATGGGAACGACCACCCAGGATCGCGCAGCCACCAGGGCGGCGCCTTCGGAGAGGTGGGCCGATTCGAGTTTCGGGCGGGCCACCACGCGTTGCCGGGCCACGTCGATCACGGTGATTTCCGAGGACGGCGGACGGTCCATGCCCTGCATCACGGCGAGGCGGGACGGGACATAGGCGTGGGAGCCGTCGGCGGACATCGTCACGGCGTAGGGTTCCCGTCCGGCCGTCAGGCGCACGGCTTCCTTGAGCGGTTGCCCTTCCAGAATCGAGACGTCATCCGACCCTGTGTTGGCCACCACCAGCCGCAATCCGTTCGTCGTCATGGCGCAGGCGATGCCGACCGGTGAAAGCCCGACATAGGCGCTCTCCCGTTCGGCGAACGCGGCCAGGTCCAGCCGGACCACGCGATCCCCCGAACGACAGGTCACGAACAACGAGGTGCCGTCGGGCGATCGCACGAGACCGATGGGTTCGCCGGAGACGCGCACCCGCCGTTTCACCTGGAGCGCCGCGGTGTCGATCTCGATCACCTCGTCCTGTTCGGAGAGGGCGGCGAACAAACGCGAGCCATCCGGGGAGATCTCCAATCCCCCCGGCGACGGATGTCTCGTGCGCGGCCGGGCCCAGGCGAGGGAGTTCGTCGATTCCCCGTGGCAGTTGCGGCAGCTGACATTCGAAAGGTCCTGCAACCCCGACTGCTCGCGCATGTGCGCAAGGTCGCGGGCCGGGAGGCCGACGCCGGCGGAGTGAAGCAGGTCGACGGTCCGAACCCGGGCCATCCTTCGCACGTGGCGGGGCGTCGAACTCCAGGCGGCCGCAGCGATCGCCACGAGAGCGACCACGCCGAGGATCCGGAAGGATCTGGGTCCTGGACGTCTCATGGGCTCGCGGGAGGTGGCGACTGGGCGAACTCGTCCCCGCCCGGCACCAGGCGCACGGGAGGTTCGCGAACGGCCAGGGGCCGCAGGTTTTCCGGGGCGCGGTTGTGGGGTTCATGGCAACCCACGCAGGCCCGGTTCTCTCCCGGCCGGAGCCAGAACGCGGGCGGGCATTTCCGGACGACGCGGCCCATCGGATCCAGCAACTCCAGCGCGAGTGGGACGTCGGACGGCACCAGGACAAGCACGGATCCATCCTGCTTCACCGGGGCCTCTCCCAGAATCCGCGCCTGCCCGGGTCGCGCGTCGGTCTGTCGGATCACCCGGAGTCGGTGTCCGGCAACCCCCGCGGGCCCGGCCGACGAAGGGCGATCCCACATTCCCGCATCCAGGCAAAGCAGTGTGCCATCGCGCCGGGAGGGATCGACGCTCGACAGACGGCCCATCGGTCGCGAAGGCCGACCGGCCAGCACGGCTTCGACATCGTTCCAGCCGGGGTCATCGAAGACCGGACCGGTCGCGCGCGACGCACCGGTCGACAGACGGTAGATCCCGTAGGACAACAATTCCCTGTCGTTGCCGGTTTCCCGCAGGCTGGCGAGAAGCGCGCCGTCCGTGGCCGGCTCCACCGCGCGGCAGGGCGCGGAGATTTGGGGAAAGACGACGGACCGACTGCGAAACGGCCGAGCCGACTCCACCTGTTCGATGCGGCCGTCGATCGCCGGGGTTCCCGCGCCTGCGGACAGGAAGACAATCCGGCCGTCGTCGGTTTCGCGCGGTCTCCGGGCGGACGAGGGTCCGTCGTGTTGTCCGGCGAAGGCGGCGATCTCGGTGCCGTCGTTGTTGATGGTGAACAGCGAGGTGGCGGCCACGGGCGAGCCGTCGGGCGCCGGCACGCTTGAGACGAAGAGAATCCGGCCATCGGCCAGAACGGTTGGATCGCCGGCGGAAGCCAGACCGAAGGTGAGCCGCACCGGGGCGCCTCCCGTGATGGCCTGGGTGAACAGCGAGGAATGAGCGGCCACGGCTCCAGGCACAAGGCGTGGAACCGGGGAGCCGAACACGAACCGTTCCGCCGGCAACCAGGCGGGCGCCATGGCACCGCCTTCGACCGCGGTGACGGCCGTGGGCGTTCCCCCTCGAAGATCCGCCCGATAAATCTGCCACGCGCTCGAGGCGTCGGCTTTCCCGACGAACAGGACCGCGCTTCCCTCCGAACCGAGCACCGGCGAGCCCGCGGCGCGCAACCGCCCCGACAACACCACCACGCGATCCGGGCGTTCGGGTTGCGGCACAAACACCACCCGGCTTCCGGCCGGATACGAAAGATCCAGAAGATCACCGCCAACTTCATGACCCGACGCCTGCAACGGGACCTGGGTCACAATCAGGGCCGAAGGCGACAAAGGTGCCGACCCAGGCCCGCACCCCGCCATCCCGAGACCCACCATCACCAGCGCCAACCCCGCCAATCCCGCGAAGCCCCAGCCGAGAATTCCGGAGGCCATCAGCGAACCGCGCCCCGCCCTGGACGTTGTCCGCCGCACACTCATCGGCCCACCTCCGGTTCCTGGACGCGCAGCACCTGGTCGACCGCGACCTTCTCCAGGTTTTGAATGGCCCCGCTCGGCCAGCGGATCTCGATCCGATCCGCGAGGTTCGCCTCCCCCAGACCCACGTGCACTCTCGGATCCCCCTGCATGAGAAAAGTGGTCGAAGCCCGTGCGAGATGAAGCGTCGTCCGCCCCGCCGCCGTGACCCGTACCACCGCCCCAAAGCCATCCCGGTTGCTCCGCCTGCCCTCCAGCGAAAGCTTCAGCCAGTGGGCTCCCGGCTTCCCCCGGTTGCGGAGGAGGAACGGACGGTCCGCCATCGCCGTCATGAGCAGGTCGCAACGACCGTCGTTGTCGACATCGATCACCGCCGCCCCGCGTCCACGGAGTTTCGCGTGGAACACCGCGCCGCCGCGATCGGCCGCATCCTGAAAGATTCCCGTGCCCTGGTTCTCCAGAAGCAGACTCTGCCAGCCCACCAGGTAGTGGGCGTCGCCGTTCGCGATAAACAGATCCTCGTCCCGGTCGTTGTCGAAATCCACGAACACCCCACCCCAGGCCACGAACTGCGCCGTGATGGCGCCCAGACCGGAAGCCACCATGCGGTCGGCATAAATCCCGTTCGTGCCCGCCGAATAGAGCGAGCCATAGCCGAAACGCGTGACGAGAATGTCCGGTCGTCCTTCGCCATCGGAATCCCCGATGGCCGCGCCCATGGATCCCGCCGCTTCTCCCAGCGCGTTGAACGCCACACCCCGCGGCGCGCCAACCTCCGTGAACTTCCCCTGACCGTCATTCAGCAGGAGCAGATTCGGCGAAAGATCGTTCGAGAGATAGAGGTCCTGGTCGCCGTCGAGATCCGCATCGAACGCGGTCGCACACATGGCCCGGTGTCCGGGAATCCGCACCCCCGACGTCTCCGTGACATCCTCGAACGTCCCGTCGCCGCGGTTGCGGTAGAGGACGTTGGTCTCCGGCTTGTAGGCCAGGGCGTTGGGAAATCCGTCGGGTTGGAAATAGAGCCGGTAGTTGGGATCGAACGTCAGGTAGTTCGCGACGAAGAGGTCCAGCCGGCCGTCGTTGTCGAAATCAGCCCATACCGCGGCAATGCCCGTCCCCGCGTGGCCCACCCCCGCCCGCGTCGTCACATCGACAAACGTCCCGTCGCCCTGGTTGCGAAAGAGCCGGTTGGTGCCGACGTTCACCACATAAAGATCGGGGAATCCGTCGTTGTCGAAATCCCCGGCCGTCGCCGTCACTCCATAACCCGACCCGGCGAGGCCCGATCGCACGGTGAGATCCTCGAAGGTGCCGTTCCCGCGATTGCGAAACAGGCGGTTGGGTTCGCGCACCGTCCCAGGCCGGTGATGCGTCACCCCTTCCAACGGCCCCGAGTTCACCAGGAACAGATCCATCCAACCATCCCGGTCGAAATCCAGAACCGCTCCGCCGGCCCCGTTCGATTCGATGATGTTCGCGATGTGATCATCGCAAAGCTGGTGCACGAACCGGAGGCCGGCCCGTTCCGAGACGTCCTCAAATAAATCCTCCGCCCCGGCCGGGATCGGCGGTGTTGGCAGGGCCGGCCCGCCTGGCCCGGATTTTGACGTCGGAACACCGGTCGCGGCCGGCGCTCCCGCGGATCCGCTTTCCGTCGAACCGGAATTCGAATCGGAACCGGAATTAGAGCCGGAGCCCGGACCGCACGACGTGAGTGCGGCGATCGTCATTCCCGCGAAAATC
>CAYZAE010000234.1:0-9086 GCA_964476125.1 uncultured Verrucomicrobiota bacterium
CGACGAGGATGATCAGGCCCTGGCCAAGATTGCTCGGCAGCGCCCAGGCCACGACTTTGGTGAGGTTGTCGTAGACGTTTCGTCCTTCCTCCACCGCCGCAGCGATCGAGGCAAAATTGTCGTCGGTGAGCACCATGTCCGAGGCCTCCTTGGCCACCTCGGTTCCCGTGATGCCCATGGCCACGCCGATGTTGGCCTGCTTGAGGGCGGGACCGTCGTTGACACCGTCCCCGGTCATGGCCACGACGTGGTTTCGCGACTGCAGCGCCTCGACCAGGCGGAGCTTTTGTTCCGGGGTGACGCGGGCGAAGACAGAGACCCGTTCTGCGGCGTCGATGAGCTGCTGGTTCGAAAGCTCGGCGAGTTGGCGGCCGGTGAGGGCGCCGGGAGCGGAAGGGTCACCGCTTTCCGTGACCAGCCCCAGCTGGCGCCCGATGGCGACGGCGGTTCCGGCGTGGTCGCCGGTGATCATTTTGACCTGGATGCCGGCCTGATGGCAGGCCGCGACCGAGGTGATGGCTTCGGGTCGGGGCGGATCGATCATGCCCTGAAGCCCGAGGAAGGTGAAGTTGACGGGCAGCGTTCGAATCTCGATGCGCGCGGTGTCGGTGGGGACGTCGGCGCGGGCAAACGCCAGCACGCGCAGACCTCCCGAGGCGAGGGCGGCGACGTGTCGGGTGATCGAGGTGCGTTCGAGTGGGCACGGCTGGCCCCGGGAGTCCCCAGCCGCGGAACAGCGATCGACCACGACCTCGACGGCCCCCTTGAGATAGATCCATCGACGACCTGTGGTCGGGTCATGGTGCAGCGAGGCCATGAACTGGTGTTGGGATTCGAAGGGGATGGCATCGAGCCTCGGCCATCGGAGAGCGATCTCCTCGCTGACCAGACCCGCCTTGCGTGCCGCCACCAGGAGGGAGACCTCGGTGGGATCCCCCTGGGCCTGCCATCGGCCTTCCTGCTGTTTGAGGTGGCTGTCGTTGCAAAGCGCTCCGGCGTTCAGGCATTCGATCAGGCCCGGGGCGTCCTTGAGCGGGACGATTTCTCCTTGTCGGGTGATCCGGCCCTCGGGGTCGTATCCCGTGCCGTCGACGTCGAAGAGGTCCTCCCCGATCACGACACGGGTGACGGTCATCTGGTTCTGGGTGAGGGTGCCCGTCTTGTCGGTACAGATCACCGTGGTGCTGCCGAGCGTTTCCACGGCGGGCAGTTGCCGGATGATCGCCTGGCGTTTGGCCATGCGGGCCACACCGAGGGCCAGGGTGACGGTGATCGCGGCGGGGACGCCCTCGGGAATTGCACCGACGGCGAGGGCGATGGCTGAGGCGGCGATTGCTTCAGCGCTTTCTCCGCGCAACAGGCCGACCACCACCACGAGACCTGACAGCCCGAGAATGAGGAACAGCAGTTTGCGGCCGAATTCCGCCATCCGTCGGGTGAGCGGAGTCTGCAGATCGGTGGCGCCCGAAATCATTTTCGAGATCCGTCCGATTTCGGTGTTGTCCCCGGTGCCGACCACCATCCCGCGGCCCTGGCCTTGGGTCACGAGGGTCGAGGCATACGCCATGGTCACGCGGTCGGCGAGCGGGGTTTCCTCGGTGAGTCGCTGTTCCGGTTGCTTTTCGATCGGGAGGGATTCCCCGGTGAGCGCGGCTTCGGCCACCTGGAGATCGCGGGATGCGAAGAGCCGGAGATCCGCCGGGACTTTGTCGCCGGACGACAGCAGGACGATGTCCCCGGGGACGAGTTCGGTGGAGGCGATGCGTTGTGTCTGGCCGGCGCGGAGGACGGTGGTTTCCATGACCAGGCTGCGGGACAGCGCTTCGATGGCGCGTTCCGCTTTGGCTTCCTGGAGGTAGCCGATCCAGGCGTTGGCGAGGACGACGCCGAGGATGACGGCGGCATCGGTGAGCCCGCCCATCAACAGTTTGATGCCCGCGGCAGCGAGCAGCAGGTAGACGAGCGGGTGATGAAACTGGAGGAGGAATCGTTGCCAGCCGGCGAGGCCGCGGGCGGGGGTGAGCTGGTTGGCGCCGAACGTGGCGCGGCGTTGCGCCACTTCGGTCGGGTCCAATCCCTGATCCAGCCGGGTTTCGAGAATTCTCGCGACCTCGGGCGGGGGGAGTGGATGCCAGGGTTGGTTGGGCAATGTCCGCATCGCGCGCCCCCCTTTAGCTCAACTCCGGGTTTCCGCCATTGGTGGGACGGCCCCGAACCGCTTGCGGATCTTCCGGGGCGATGGTTCGTTGCGGTCGTTCAACCACCAGCCATGAAGTCATTCTCCCTTCTGCCTTGGGTCGGTTTGCTTTGCGTCTCCTCTGCCTTCGGCCAGGGCACGGTTGTCTTTCACAACAAAGTGGAGAACGTGGATGCCCGCGTGTTCATCCTGGATTGGAGGGGGCTGAGGCCGTTGGACGGACAGTTTGTCGGGCAGTTGTATGCCTCGGTGCCGGGGGGGACGCTTGCCGCGGCGGGGGCGCCCATTCCTTTTCGGGACGCGCCGGAGGCGGGCCGAGGCTACCTCAATACCACGGGCCTTGATGCCACGCGCCAGATCCCGGGGGTTCCGGAGGGCGGAACAGCGCAGGTCAAAATGGTGGCTTGGGCGACTTCCCTTGGAGCCACCTACGAACAGGCGATTGCGACGGGCATGGGGTGGTACGGGGAATCAGCGGTGGTGCCTGAAGTGGTCACCGGAGGTGGCTTGGTGCCTCCACGCCCGCTGACGGGGCTTCAGGGTTTCACGATTCTGATCATTCCCGAGCCATCGACGGTGGCACTCGGGTTGTTGGGCGCCGGTGTACTCCTGATTCGCCGGCGCGAATAGGTTCACCCCCGAGAACACAGAGAGCACCGAGGGAGGGAAGGGGGGAGAAGTCGGAAACAGTTCGTTTCATGGGAACGCGGAACTGACCGTCGCTCCGTCGAGTTCGGCTGCCTTTTCTTCCTCTGCGCCTCCGCGCCTCTGCGCGAGAAGAAAGGGGCCGGGGGAAGTGAACCGGCGTGGGGTGGGTGCGAGGGCGGGGGCGGGGGGAGGATTCCCCAGGCGGGAGGTTCACCACCGAGGACACAGAGAGCACCGAGGGAGGGAGGATCCGGGGGGGCGTGCTTCCCGAAGTTGTGGGTAGCGGTTGTCGCGCTGCGACAATCCCGCCCGCGTTGAGCGGGCGGCAACCTTTGGATGTTGCCCCTTGGCAATGTCATTGCGCCGCTGGACGCGGCGCTACTCGTCGCAGCGCGACGAGTCCCACCACCCTTAAACTCGGGGTGCACGTCCGGGGACGTGAGACGAGATTCTGACTCGATGCGGAGGGGGCGGTCGGCCTTAATCAGTTCACAACGATCCACCCGATGAATCCACCGAGCATTCCCGAGGCTGTTCCCGAGGTTTCTCCCGTGCGCCCTTGGAGTCGCTCCCAATGGTGGCTCTTTCTGGGGGCCTTGTTCGGTCCGCCGGTGCTGACGGCATTGGCGGCGATGCTCGATCACCGTGGGCCCGCGGCGGCGGCGCTGATGTTTCTTGGCGGTGCGGCGGGCGGTTTGGTGGTCGGGGTGATGCTGGGCTGTCGGCTTGGCAAGACGACTCCGACGAAAGCGCTGCTGAGCGTTGTTCTGGCTGGCATCAGTGTCGTCGCGGTGGTTGCCCTCAGTGGTTTTGGCTGCGCCCTGGGCGGGTACCAGATCAACGTGCATTAGGCCTGCCGCAAACCCGGGATGCACCAGCCTTGCACCCGCGGGATCCCGACCGAATCCGGTTCCCGGGTGGCTTGGCTCGAGTCGAGGAAGGTTTCGGGGGAGTTCGCCGTAACGGACTGCCAGACCTCCTCCAGGAGTTCGCCCCGGAGGACGGAGTTCTTTGGATCGACGATTCAGGCGGGCCGGCTGCGGAAGGTGGGCGATGCCGGATCGAGGTCGCGGGGGCGGACGGCGACGCAGAAGAGTCGGCGATCGTTCGCGTTCGCTGCGGCGAAGCGGAGCACGCGGTTGGTTTCGCCCGGCAACACCTTGCCGTCGGCCAGCCACTGGAAAGCCCATTCGCCTGGCGTGACGACCTCGACCGAAAATTCCGCGGTGCCGCCCGGTGGGGTCGGCGCGGCCCGGAGTGGGGAACGGAGCACGGGCCGGGGATGGGTTTGGACCGTGATGGCCTTCGTGGTGCAATCCGCCTCCCTGTGGGTCCCAAACACGGAGATCGGGGCTGCAACAGCCCGCTTGCCGTGGCGGGTTGGGTGGCGGTTAACTGGAGCCCGTCCGCGGCGTGCTCCCATAGCTCAAATGGATAGAGCAGCGGTTTCCTAAACCGTTGATTCAGGTTCAATTCCTGATGGGAGTACCAACCCGGATGAATCTGCACCCCAGCAGGTCGTCGCCCGGTTCGAAGCCGAACGGCAGGTGCTGGCCACCACCGATCCTCTGAACAGCTCCAGGGTGGTTGATGCGGGAACATCCCTGGGAGCGCCGGCGTCCCGCCGGCCAGGGAGTGAGGATGGGAAGCAGAGTGAGGAAAAAGCCGGCGAGACGCCGGCGCTCCCAGGGGGCGACTTGCAGGTCCACTTCAATCCGCAACGGTATCTTGAACACTTTGAACGGAATCCCATTGAAGGGTCGGTGTCTGCCAAACTAATTCCAGGCCTGGCCCCCGCCTATGCATCCCTTACAAGCCCTGACCTCCGCAGTTCTGATTGGCGCTGTACTCACCCTGGCAGCCGCAGGCCAAGCCAACGTCGATCCCGCCGCGCTCGCCCGACTGGTCTCGGCCGCGGAAGCCACGCAGAGCAACGCCCTCTTCGTGCACCAGCACGGAAAGCCGGTTCATGAAGCCTTCTTCAAGTCGAAGGACAAGCGCATCTACCTCTTCTCCGTCACCAAGGCCTTCACCGGTCTGGCGGTCGGCATCGCCTGGGACCGCGGGCTGATCCCCAACATCGAGGCCCCGGTTTCAGACTATTTCCCGGAAGCCGCCAAGGACCCGTTGTTCGCCCGGGTCCGGATTCGTCACCTCCTGCAGCATACCTCCGGGATCCAGACCACCCGGGGATCCAAGGACATCTATCCCCAGCGTGACTTCGTCCGCTTTGCCCTCGAATCCCCGGTGATCACTCCCCCTGGCGAGGTCTACGAGTACAACAACCGCGCCATCAATCTCCTGTCCGGCATCCTCGGGAAGGTGGCCCACACCACGATGGAGGCCTTCCTCGTCGAACATCTCTTGCAGCCTCTCGGAATCCGTGACTACCGGTTCGGCCGCGACAAGGCGGGCAACACCTGGGCCATGGACGGCTTGGAACTGAAGGCCAGCGACCTGATCAAGGTGGGCAACCTCCTGGCCAATCGGGGTCGATGGAACGGCCGTCAAATCGTCTCCGAACGCTGGTTGGACCTCGCCATGACCGGCAACCTGATCCGCCTTTCTCGAGCCGCCCCCGTCGGCCTCAGCCTGTTCAGTCTGGATCTCGACGGGGGCGTCCTGATTCCGGCGTCCACGGTGGACGCCCTGGTTCAGGCGGGTCTGGACGCTCCGCTGGCAGACCGGCTCCGGTCCCTCGCGGATTGCGAATTTCCGAAGGCCTCCGAGCTGGGAACCGCGCTTCAGGCGACCTTCCAGCCGCCGGAACTTGAGGCCATCGCCGCCGCGGGTGGGCGGGCCATGATACCGGTCTATCGCAAGGCGAAGGGACGTCGCCTGGTGTATCACGATGGCGATCTGGGGAATTACCTCATCGTCATGCCCGAGAACGGGCTGGCTGTGGTCCGGACCATCGACGAGCGGCGTGGGCGTGGAAAACCCAACGCTTTCGAGGAGATCTACGGCCTGACCGTGCGGCTTGTGCCACGGTAGGTTGCGAGGCAAACGCCGGGGTGAGGGGGGTGGCTGGGGGGCCCGAACTGGGTTTGTCGGGGTTTTTGCGTTGGCGGTTGATTAGGGGTGACGATGAGCGTGAAGCAGCCTCTCTGCGGGCCGAAAGTGGGCGGGTGCGGCTGGGGTGTGATGGACCAGCCCCATCGGATGGTTCGGGACGGAGCGGTTCCCGCGGATGGGCTGGGGTGCGATGGCGATGGCGTCAGGTTCTTCGTAAGCCTTGACACCTGCCGCAACGCCACGGAGGGTGATCAAAATCAGTTATCTTTATTGGTTGAATCATTTTTCGGGGTCGAAAAATGACCAGAGGTCATTGTGGTCCAATGAGTATGTGTAATTCCTTTGCGAGAGGTCTTCGCGCGGGCATGACGACGGTCGTCGCTGTGATACTGGCTGGCTTCGGCAGCGCGCTGCGCGCTGCGATTTTCACACTGGCTCTGTCGGGGGATCCGACGCCGACCAATATCGAAAAATTTGCGAGACTTGGTGTGCCGATCATCAACAATTCCGGCCACGTGGCTTTCAGCTGCGAGCTGGTAACCACAAACAACCTCTTTCTGAACGCGCTCTTCGTCTCGGGAGCCGGCAGCACCAACCTGTCGTTCATTCAGCGCGAGAATGTCGACCCTGATCCCGCACTCCACTACAGAAAGTTGTTTGTGGAGGATGCCGAGGCGGATCGGCTGATCTACGGAGACTTGTGGGTTGAGAACCAGCAGATACCCTCCCTGGCTGATCCGGGTCGGATTGGATTTACGGCCTACATGGCGATTCGCCGAATCGAAGTGTCTATCTGGAGGATTCAACAAGGGTGAAATTCGCGGAGAGGGAAATGACTGCGAATCCGCCAATGAACGACAAGGGTCAAATACTCAATGAGATCGACTTTCAGAACTATCGGATATTGGACGGAACCAATGCCATTGAGATAGTCAGAGTTGATTTTTCTCCCCCTGGCGATTTTTCGTATCTTGGGCTTCCTGCGCTGAACAATGCCGGGGAGGTTGCCTTTCTGGCGATGCCTGCAAAAGACCCGGCGGATCCCAACCTTCGCGAGGTGATTTTCGTATCTAATGGGCGGACCCGCAAGCTGTGGAAGAGGGGCGATCCTGCGCCTGATGGAAACGGAACCTTCGCCTTCGCTCGGAACGACGTGCTGCTGAACAATCGCAGCGAGGTGGTCTTCAATGCCACAATGATGGGAACACGGGGAGGCAATGGGGATAACGAAGGGGTCTTTCGGGCGACGACAAATCGGGTCACACAATTCATTCGCGAGGGGCAGCGGCTGCCGGTTGGCAATGGCGTGTTCGGTGGGGGCTTCCACCTGCCATCGGTCAACGACCAGGGACAAATGGTTGTTTTCGCGAACATAGCCCAGTCCGGTGTGGCTGGAGACCACGGGATTTTCATGGCGGACGGGACCCGTGTCACCCAGGTGGCGCGACGGGGTGATCCTTCCCCGGATGGGAAAGGGCGGTTCGTGCTGGAGCCGGAGGAAGAAGGCGTCTACGGGGAATCCGAGTTCAACAATCGGGGGCAGGTGGCTTTCAAGGCCTATTTCGGGTCGAATAGCGGACCTTTCAACGAGGAGGGAATCATCTTTGTTGAGAGCGACGGGACTCGGACTTTGATAGCCCGAAAGGGCCAGGCACTCGCGGGGAGCGCGATCTCCTCACTCCGCATTTTAGGGGAGAATGATGACATCCGGCCCATCAATCGACGCGGGGGGCGCAAGGCTCTGAGCGAGAGGGGATCCGTGGTGTTCCGAGCCACTCTTGCGGATGGTCGTCAGGGTATCTTTGTCTGGAGAAAGGGGCCAGAATCGCCGAGCTTCGCGGGTATTCGGATCGTGGAACTTCTCGGAGGCAGCCTTGCCTTTCGAGTTCCTTCGGAGTCGGGTTTTCGCTATCGAATTCAGCATCGATCCAGCCTGAGTTTGGGCACGTGGTTGGACCATGATCGCCTTCCACCGCAGGACGGCACGGGCGCGGAACTGGAGTTCAGCCTGCCCGTCTCCCTTTCAGAAAATGGGCAGTCCTTCTACCGGCTGGAGGTTACACCGACTTGGTGAGCTCGATGCCATCGCGTGCGTCCAACTCACCTAGGGGAGCGCTGGCGTCCCGCCGGCGGGTTGAACGGAATGAGCGGTGCGAAAAAGAAGGTAAATAAAGGCCGGCGAGACGCCGGCGCTCCCAGGAGCGAATTGCAGCTGAAGTTCAGTCCGGAACGGTTTGTG
Organism: uncultured Verrucomicrobiota bacterium; assembly: GCA_964476125.1. Lineage (GTDB taxonomy): Bacteria > Verrucomicrobiota > Verrucomicrobiia > Limisphaerales > CAIMTB01 > CAIMTB01. Next base: position 8,100 of record CAYZAE010000234.1, read on the forward strand.
CACCACACCTGGGAACGCTGGACATCGCGGTGATCATGGCGGGGCGGTGAGTTTCCCTTCCGGGCCGGGGGCGATCCGGGGTGGGTGCATAGGGCAGGCGTGGCACAAAAGCGGCAGAGGGCTGCCGCACTCCAGAAGGCATGGCTCGGGTTTGTGTTTGGGCGGTGGGGCGGTAGGGTCGGCGGACCCGATGAAACCCTTGGATTCAACGACGCTGGCGGTGCTGGGAGCGGACTTTGATGCGCGCGAGGAGGTGCTGCGGCGGGTGGTGACGGAGCGGTTGGCGGAGCGGCCGGTTCCGGTCGTGGAGGACGCGGTGGTGGCGAGTTACTTTTTCTCGTTCCGCACCCACACCCTGGCCCAGGCGGTGAAGGAGATCGCGTACCACGCGACCAGCGGAATCAAACAGCCCCCGCCGGGTTCCCTGCTGGAGCAGTGCACGGCGACGGCGGTGGCGGTGGATCCTTTCGATGCCACCGGCCGCATCGGCCTGCTGCACTTGGCGTTTCCCCTGAAGATGCTGCTCCATCCGGAGGGCCATCTCACCAGCACGGACATTCTGCACACCGTGGCGGGCGCGATCATCTTCGATGTCTGCGAGAACGTGGATGCCCGACTGGTCGGGGTGCGCCTGCCGGAGCGGGTGATCCGCACCTTTCCGGGGCCGGCACACGGACCCGAGGGGGTGCGGCGGATGGCGGGATTCGGTGCGACCCAGCCGGCGTTCGGCACGATTCTCAAGCCCACGGCGGGATTGGTTCCCGGGCAGGTGGGCGAACTGGTGGAGGAGGCGGCGCGCTGTCCCTTGTTCCTGTTCGTGAAGGAGGACGAGAACCTTTATCCGAACCTCGATTACTGCCCGTTGCGGGAGCGGGTCCGGTTGGCGGCGGAGGGCATCCGGCGCGCGGCCGATCGACGTGGCGGGCTGGGTCTGGTGTTCGCCCCGCACATCACCGGGGCGCCCCATGAGATTCTCGAATCGGTCCA
>CAYZAE010000235.1:0-9058 GCA_964476125.1 uncultured Verrucomicrobiota bacterium
GCCTTCCGGACGGGTGGACGAGGTTGAGATCGTGTGGCCATCGGGCACGCGCCAGCGGTTGTCGCCGACGGAAGTGCGGTTGAACGCGCTGAACTCGGTGCGGGAACCGGCTTACTGAAGTGGGGAGTGGGGAGATCGGAGTTCGGAGTTCGGGGTGCGGAGTAGGGAGCGGAGAGTGGGGGATCCAAATCAGCGGCGGAGGGGGTCGTAGTTTTCGGTGGGGGAGGTGGGTTCGACGCGGCCGCCGAGGTGCTGGTGGAGGAAGTTTTCGGCGGCGGCGGCGAAGCGGAGGCGGTTGGCGGGATCGCGGAGGGTGGCGGTTTCGTCGGGGAAGTAGAGGTATTCGACCTTGTGCCCTTCGGCGCGGATGGCGGCGACGAAGCGGTCCATTTCCTTGAGATCGATCTGCGGATCGCGGCCGGTGGTGGCGGCGAGCAGGGGGGCGGTGATGGCGGCGGCGCGGGAGATGGGGGATTGGAGGCGGAGTTTTTCGGCGTCCTGGACGGGGTGGCCCACGCGTTTTTCGAGGAGCGTGCGGAGGGCGGAGGCGTTGGGGGGCACGGAGGCGAGCAGGGTGGGGAGGCTGGGGGGGCCGGCGAGGCTGACGCCGGCGGCGAATTCCCGGGGATGAAACGCGAGGGCGGCGAGGGCGGTGTAGCCGCCGAAACCGGAGCCAAGAATCGCGATGCGCGCGGGGTCGGCGTAGCCCTCGGACACGACCCAATTCCGGCCATCGACGAGGTCGGTGAGGATTTTGCCGCCCCATTCCTGGTTGCCGGCGTTGAGGTGATCCTTTCCGTAACCGGTGGAGCCGCGGAAGTTGACCTGAAGCACGGCATAGCCGCGGTTGGCGAGCCACTGGGCCTCGGGATCGAGACCCCAGGCGGCACGGGACCAGGGGCCGGCATGCACCAGGACGACGGTGGGGAGATTCTTTGGGTCCACGCCCTGCGGGAGGGTCAGGTAGCCCTCGAGGGCCATGCCGTCGCGGGCTTTGAAGCTGATGGGGCGGACGCCGGCGAGCCTGGCGCCTTCCAGTCGGGGACGTTCGGAGAACAGGGGTGTCACCCGGCGGGACTCGCGGTCATAGAGCGCGTACAGCACCGGGGCGGTGTCGGAGGTGAGGCTGATCGTCCACCATCGGTTCGCGAGATCGCGGGACAGGACATCGACGTCGGCGTTGCGGAATTTCCGGATGGCCTCGAAGTCGGCCATGAGTGCCGGGTTGGCGATGTGCCATTGGGCGCGGGAGCGGTAGATCTGGATGGCTTCGAGGGTGTTGGAGGAGGGGTGGAGCAGGACCGAGGAGACGTCGTAGCGGGGGTCCTGGGCGGCGATGGTGGTGGCGCCGGTGTCGAGGCGGATGGAGAGGAGCCGTGGGGCGGGGGCCTGGATGCTGGTGACGATCCAGGCGTTGCTGCCGCCGGGTCCGAAGCCGATCACGCGGCCGAGCGAATCGTCGGGTCCCCAGCGCAGGATGGGGCGCCAGGTGGACCGGGGATCGGGACGGGTGGCGAGGGCGAATTCGCCGTTGGGCAGGATCGTCTGGGCGAGCCGGAGATTAAGGTCGTCGTCGGCGTGCCAACCGCCGGTGTCCGGTTCGGCTTCGGCCTCAAGTCCGAGGGCGCCGGAGCGGACGTCGATGCGGAACACGTCGAATTCGCGGCGGTTGCGCAGGTTGAGGGCGGCGAGGATTTCGTGGGGGCGACGGGGGCTGGTGGCGATGAGCCGTCCCTGGACGCCGGTGAAGGGGGTGAGATCGCGGATGTTCCCGGAGCCGACGTGGGCCTGCATCAGGTGGGGGGTTCCGAGACCGTCGCTGTCCTGGAGGTAGAGCACGGCCTGACTGTCGAGCTGCCAGGCCGGTTGTTGGACGGAGCCGCGGGGGTCGAGGGAGAGGATGCGGGCGTCGTTGGTGGTGACGCTGCGGACCCAGAGGTTGGGCAGGCCGTTGGTGGCGGCGATCCAGGCGAGCCGGGTGCCGTCGGGAGAGATGAGGGGGGCTTCGAATTCGGCTGGGGCGAAGAGGTTGGTGCGCGGGAGGAGGGGGGGCAGTTCGGCGGAGGTGCGGGGGGTGGGGAGGGTGAGGAGTGCGGCGGCGAGGAGCAGGGCGTGGAGCCAGTGGGGGAGCGGGCGGGGGAGGGGTTTCACAGGCGTTGCCAGTGAGCCAAAGGCGGGGGGCGTGGCGCAAAGTGATTTTGGCGGAAGGGAGGGGGGCTGGGGCGGTTGGAACTCGCCGTTGCGCGGGTGGCGGGACCGCGACTAAGTTGGGCGGGTCGCGAGACGCACATGACACTGACCGAGAAACTCCTCGCCCGCGCCGCCGGCAAGGCGCGTGTGGAAGCGGGGGAAAACATTTGGGTGAAGGCCGACGTTCTGATGACGCACGATGTGTGCGGTCCCGGGACGATCGGGGTATTCCAGCGGGAATTCGGCCGGGACGCGAAGGTCTGGGACCGCGAGCGCGTGGTGATCATTCCGGACCACTACATTTTCACGGCCGATTCGAAGTCGAACCGCAACGTGGACATCCTGCGGGAGTTCTCGCGGGAGCAGGGGTTGCCCTACTTCTACGATGTGATCGACGACGCGAATGGCACCTGGAAGTTCGACACTTCGCAGGGGTTGTTGAAGCGCCAGTACGGGAGCCAGTACGCGGGCGTTTGCCACGCGGCGCTTCCGGCGAAGGGGCATACCCGGCCGGGCGAGGTGTTGTTCGGCACCGATTCGCATACCTGCATGGCGGGGGCCTTCAATGAATTCGCGACCGGCATTGGCAACACGGACGCCGGGTTCGTGATGGGCACGGGCAAGCTCCTGATCAAGGTGCCGGAGACCATGCGATTCCGTCTGGAAGGCCGGCTTCAGCCCGGGGTCATGGCCAAGGACATCATTCTGCACATCATCGGGGAGATCGGTTTCGACGGTGCGACCTACCGGGCCATGCAGTTCGATGGCCCCGGTGTGGCCGGACTGTCGATGGACGACCGCATGACCATTGCCAACATGGCCATCGAGGCGGGCGGCAAGAACGGCATCTTCCCGTTCGACGCGCGCACCGCGGAGTACGTCGAGTCGCGGACCCGTTTGAACGGGACGCGGTCCGCATACGAGCCGGTGGAGGCGGATGCCGACCAGAAGTTTTTGTCCGAGCACGTGGTGGATCTGGACCGGTTGGTGCCGACGGTGGCGTGTCATCCGGATCCGGGTCAGCGCAAGCCGGCCAGCGAGCTGGGTTCGGTGAAGCTGGACCGGGCGTACATCGGTTCCTGCACGGGCGGGAAGACCAGTGATTTCGTGGAGTTTGCGCGGGTGATCCGTGGTCACCGGGTGGCGATTGACACCTTCGGGGTGCCGGCGACGCCGGACATCGTGCGGGAACTGCAGACCACCCGCTGGGGCGCCCAGACCATCTGGGACATCCTGGTGGGGGCGGGTGTGCGGATGACGGAAAACGCCGGATGCGCCGCCTGCCTGGGCGGGCCGGTGGACACCTTCGGCCGGATGAACCAGGGCGGCATGAAGTGCATCAGTGCAACCAACCGGAATTTCCCCGGGCGCATGGGTCACAAGGAATCGCAGGTGTTCCTGGCTTCGCCGGCGACGGTGGCGGCCAGCGCGATTGCGGGCCACGTGGCCGATCCGCGGGATTATCTGCCCCGCTGATCCGTGCGGCGGATGGACGATCTGACTGCCGGCCGCCTTCCCATGGGCGTGCCGGCAGTCTTTCAGGGAACCGGGGTTTTTCGTTGGTCAAAGTCGATGGCGAGCGTGCCTTCGACGGTGGGGAGATCCTGGGAGGCGGAGGATTGGGGTGCGCTGGGGGAGGCGGAGGAGGAGGGCGAGGTTCCGTTGCCGGGGCGGAGGGAGACGGAGGACCACCAGTTGGTGCGGGACTCCAGTGTCCACTCCCGGGCGTGCGGGGTGGCGTCGAGGGAGGCGCGGAGTTCGGCGGCTGATTGCGGGCGCTGGTCGGGGTCCTTGGACAGGCAGGCGAGCAGAACCCGTTCGAGTTCGGGGCTGACCGGGTTGCTGGTGCGCTGGCTGGGAGGGATGGGTTGGCGGGTCAGGTGGAGGTCGTAGAGCTCGAGCAAATTGTCGGCATCGAAGACCCGTTTCCCGGTGAGCAGGAAATAGCCGAGAGCCCCCACGGAGTAGAGGTCGCTGCGTGGATCGCTGGCCAGCGGGTCGCGCAGCGCCTCGGGAGGCATGAAGGAAGGCGTGCCGGTGATGGTGGCGCCAGTGGTGGCGTGGGGGTCGCCGACTTCAGGCCGGTGGACTTCCCGGACCAGTCCGAAGTCGAGCACCTTGACGAAGTCGGGGATTCCGCCGCGATGACAGAGGAAGACGTTGGCGGGTTTGATGTCGCGATGCACGAGGCCGAGGCCGTGGGCTTCGCTGAGGGCGTCGCAGATGTGGCCGAGGATATGGATGGCGCGGGCTTCGGGGAGGGGGCCGTGGCGGCGGACGAGTTCGTGGAGGTTGACGCCGCTGAGGAATTCCATGGCGTAGTAGAAGATGCCATCCGGAGTGCGGCCGTAGTCGTAGACCTGGATCGTGTTGGGGTGGGTGAGCCGGCAGGTCAGGCAGACTTCGCGTTCGAAGCGCCGGATGGATTCCGGGTCGGCGTGATCCGGGAGGAGCAGTTTGACGGCGGTATCGCGACGGAGCAGGGCGTGGCGGGCGCGGTAGACGACGCCCATGCCGCCTTCGCCGATGCGCTCCTCAAGCGTGTACTGGCCGAGTTGGCGCAGTCGCAGTTCCACTTCATCCACCCGTTTGCGCCAGGCGACGTTGGCGAGGGAGGCGAGGAGGAGACTGCCGGCGGCGAGGAGGAGGAGGAGGAACAGGATGAGGAAGAGCAGTTTCAGCACGCGCAGCGGCTGGAAGGCTTCGGAGGCGTCGATCTGGGTGGCGATGCCGAAGCCGTGCTGCGGCAGCCAGCGCCAGGCGCCCACCACGGGAACACCGCGGTAATCCCGGACCGGCACCACCCCGACGCCATTTCCCCCGGCGACCGCGTTGCTGACGATCTGGGTGAGTGGGCGGACCGGGGAGTTGGGGTCTTCGGGGGCGATGGATTTGGGCAGGTCGACGCCAGGGTCGCTGAGACGTACGGCAAGTGCGGAGCTGGTGTTGGTGCTGTTTTCGATGAGGCCGAGCGTGCGCAGTTGGGCGTCGAAGCGGCTTCGTGAAATGAGGAGCCCGCGTTGGTCGAAGGCGTAGGTTTCGCCGGAGCGACCGGATCGGGCCACGGAGAGGATCCGGGTGAATTCCTTGTCGGGATCGATGATGAGGGCCAGGGCGCCGCGGATGATGCCCTGGGCATCGGTGATGGGGGCCGCGACTTGCATGAGGGTGAAATCGCCGCGGAAGCGGGGGGGGCGATCGGGGGGTGGGGGGGGGCGGTCGGATCGGTCTGATCGGTCTGATCTGTCCGATCTGTCTGATCTGTCCGATCTGTCTGATCTGTCTGATCGGTCTGATCGGTCGGGCGGCGGTCCTGCCTGGCCTCCGGGTCCGCCCGGACGGCCGGTGGGGCGCGGGGGTTTGAAGGGGGTGATGACGACGGGGTTTCCGGAGGCGAAGAGCTCCGTGTAACGGGCGAGGTGGTCTTCGAGCACGGTGAGGGCGCCGCGACCGCGACCGCGCATGGTGCCGCCGAGAATGGTGAAGTTGGTGCCGACGAGGTGGGCGAGGGAGTAGCCGACGCGTTCGATGCGGGGGCGGAGGGTGGATTCGAGTTCCTCCAGTTCCGGGGTGGAACGGCCGCGGCGGAAGGCGGGGCTGGCGTTGGTGGGAGGCGGTGAGGCGATGACCTGGAGGGCGAGTTCGCGGGTTTTGGGTTCGGTGGCGAGCGCGGTCGCGAGGTTCATCTGGTTGGTCATCCAGATGCCCAGTGCGGTGGCATTGGCGTCGATGGTGGCCACCAGTTCGTCGCGGAGCTGGGCTTCGAGGGTTTGACGGAGTCGGAGATCGCACCACCCGCCGAACCCTGCGACGAGCAGGGCGAACAGCAGGGGAATGATCCAGATGCGCTTGGGGGCGTTGGCGGTCATGAAACGTCCGCAGCGTCAGACGCGGCGGTTGGGGGGAGGTTTCAGCTGATTTGGCCCCGGGGAAATCCCCAGGAGGCCTGTCGATCGGGAGGGTTGGGTCAATCCGGCGTCGAGGCCTGTCGGGTCGGGAGCGCACGCCAGAGGAAGACCAGACCGCGCCCGTTGCGGGCACCGAACACGGTGCCGTCCGGAGAGAAGGAGAGGTTCTGGAATTTGGAGCCGGCGGCCGGGAGCGTCAGCAGCTCGAGATTGTTGTCGGCGTCGTAGAGTTTGATGGCCTCGCGTCCGTCGCTGCCGATGGCCAGGCGGGACCCGTCGCTCGAAAAGCTGACCGCGGAAAGTCCCTGGAGAAAGCCCGAGATGGTGGCGACGCGGCGGACGGGGTCGGTGCCCCAGAGTTCCCCGGTCCCCGAGGGCCCGATGATGGCGAGGCGGTGGCCGTCGTTGGAAAACGCCGCGAGATGCGGGGCGGCGGTGGCGAGTTCGAGGGGGAGACGCTGGTTGCCGGTTTCCCGAAGGAGCGTGGCCGGGCCGCGGTCGTCGTCGACGAACCACCATTCCGCATCGGGCGTGAAGGCGAGCCCGAAGGCCCCAAGGCCCATGCCTCCGCCGCGCTGGGGCCAGGTTTGGACGGCCTCGCGCCGAGCCGGGTCCCATTCTTCAAGGTTTCCCCCGGGGAAACGGCGGACGACGAGATGGTGTCGGCCCGTGGGGCGGGTGATGAAACCCACGGGAAGGATCCAGCCGTTCTCCTGCTTCAATTCCTGGATCGGCTCCTTCCCGGTCAGGTCCCAGAGCCGGAGCGGTCGACCGAGCGGGCCGAGCGCGACCACCTGGTTTGCGTCGGGAGAAAAGAGATGGGCGGAGTAGCCTTCGCCCAGTTCGGCGATGGTGGTGGCGTCCTGGAAGTCCATGCCGGTCCAGCGGCGGATCCGTCCGTCGGCATTGCCGGTGAGGATGACGTTGGTTTCCGGAGTGAACGACCAGGCGCGCGCGAACTCGGGCAGGGTGATGTGAACCCGGGACCTGCGCTGGGTCGTGGTATCCCAGCCCAGAATCGCCCCGTCCTTGGATCCGCTGATCAACGTGCCCTGAGCCGGGGAGAGCGCGAGACTCCAGACCTCGATCTGGTGCCCCCGGAGGATGGCGATTTCGCGGGGCGTCGACGATTCGTCGGTTCCGGCGGAGGTTTCAGGAACGGACGACAGCGGCGCGGGGGGCGTGGCGGGTGGTGCCTCGGCGGAGGCGGCGGCGGGCCGGAGATCCGCCACGTTCCAAAGCCGGACGGTCTGGTCGGCGCTGGCGGAGGCGAGCCTTGTTCCATCGGGCCAGAAGGCCAGGGCGCCCACCCATCCCCGATGCCCTTCGAGCCGGAGGATCTCCGAGCCGGTGGTGTTGTCCCAGAGCCGGATTGCGGATTCGACGAAGCCGGCGCTGGAGGCAAGGACGCTGGCGTCCGGGGAGAATGCCAGGGCGCGCACCAGTTCCTCGGCGGCGCGCGCGGTCCAGAGAATGCGGCCGGAGGCGATCTCACAGACGCGGACCGTCGAGGGTTGGAGCGTGTAGGCGGCGAACTGGAGGTCGGGGGAGATTGCGGCGAGGCTGCGACTGGAACTCAGTCCGGGGAGTGGGCGGGAGATCGGTGATCCGGCGTCGGTGATCTTCCAGGTGAGGCACTGTCCGTCGCCTGAGATGACGGCGAGTTGTTCGCCGTCCCGGGAGAAGGCGAGGGAAAGAGCGGTTCCGGGGGTGGAAAATTCTGCGATGAAACGCCGTTCTTCAGGGTCCCAGAGGCGGATGCGCTGGCGCCGGTTGCTCCAGGGACCGGGCCCCGGGCCGGGGCCGGTGCCTTCGGTGGGGGTGGATTCGGCGGCGCTGAAGGCGAGCAGGGGAGTGTGAGGGGCGAAGGCGACGAGGGGACGTCCGTGGCCGGTCGGGATGCGGAAGATTTCTTCGCGGGACCGGGCGTCGAAGACAACGAGATCGCCTTTGGAGGTGCTGGCGGCCAGCCACCGGCTGTCGGCGGAGAGGGAGAGGCCGGTGATTTCGGCGGATTGCCTGGGCAGGGTGAAGAGGGCGTCGCTTTGGCAGAGCCGGGCGAGGTAGCGCCATTCCCAGCCGCGGAGATCGGGGGTGCCGGCGACGGGGCTTTGGCGGTCGAGCAGTTCGCGGGCGCGCCCGAGGTTGTTCATCGAGAGCGCGTGTTGGGCGAGGTTGATGTCGGCGGCGTAGGCGCGCTGGCGGGTGCGGAACTCGTGTTGCTCGGCCTGGCGCCGGAGTCCGGCTTCGGTGGCGCGTGCGAGTTCGGCCTCCTCGCGAAGTTTGCGCTGCTCCTGTTCCGCGGTCTTCACCTGGCGCAGGGCCCGGCTTTTTTCGACGAACTGCCAGGTGGCGATGGCGAGTCCCAGGATCAGTGCGGTGACGAAGGCTCCGGTGGCGGCGAAGGCGAGCCGGTGGCGGCGGGCCAGCTTCCGGAACCGGTAGACGGCGCTCGGTGGCCGGGCGTGGACGGGTTCGTCGTCGAGGTAGCACTGCACGTCCTCGGCGAGGCCGAGCGCGGTGTCGTAGCGTCGTGTCCGATCCTTCTCCAGCGCCTTGAGAATGATCCAGTCGAGGTCGCCGCTGAGGAGGCTGACCAGCCGGGCGGGTTCGGTCCGCTGCCTTCCCGCGGTGGTGGTGCGTTCGGTTTCCACCAGGGACTGCACGCGCGTGGAGGGGGCGACGGGCTCCTTTTCACGCAGGGTACGGCGCATGCCATCGAGCCCGGAAGCGACCAGTTCGTCGGAGTCGAACGGGGTGCGTTCAGTCAGAATCTCGTAGAGCAGAACGCCGAGGCTGTAGACGTCGGAGCGGGTGTCGATGTCGAGGCCGCTCATTTCGGCCTGTTCCGGGCTCATGTAGGCGGGGGTGCCGATGAAGGCCTGGAACTCGGTGAAGACGGTTTTGTCGGTGAGCCGCTGGTCGATGGCCTTGGCGATGCCGAAGTCGATGACCTTGGG
>CAYZAE010000236.1:0-9007 GCA_964476125.1 uncultured Verrucomicrobiota bacterium
ACAACCGTTTCCAGCAGGGGGGAACCGGGACGGCCCTTGCGGCGAAGCGCCACGCTGTGCTGCCGTTGCTGCTGCACGACGACGGTTCACGACCACGACGTGCCCTGTTCCTGGGGGTCGGCACCGGGATCACGCTGGGTGCCGCCGCGGCGTTTCCGGGGACGGCGGTGGACGGCGTTGAGCTTCTTCCCGAGGTGCTGCGGGTGCTGCCGGAGTTCGAGCCCGAGAACGGGGCGCCCCTGAGGCAGTCGGAATTCCGGTTGATCTGCGCCGACGCGCGGAGGTTCGTGAGAACGACGGACCGCCGCTACGACGTGGTGGTGGCGGATCTCTTTCATCCGTCGGAGGACGGGGCGGGATTTCTCTACACCCGGGAGCACTTCGCGGCGGTCCGTGCGCGACTGGCGCCCGGGGGGCTCTTCTGCCAGTGGCTGCCGTTGCACCAATTGGATCAGGTCACCTTTCAAACCGTTGTCCGGACCTTTCGCGATGTTTTTCCGGAGGCGACTCTCTGGCTTCTCAGATCGAACGCGGACATTCCGGTGGTGGGACTGGTCTGGGTGGAGGGCGGGCTGCGGGAGGAATGGGGGCGGGTGGACCGCTGGCTGGCGGGGCGGGAAGCGGGGTCGGTGTTGCGGGAGGTGGCGCTGGGGGATGCGATGCGCCTTTATGGTTCCCTGCTGGCGGATGCGCGAAGCCTGGAACGGATCGGGGGCGCGGGTCCGGTGGCCACCGATGACCTGCCGCGGGTTTTGTACCAGGCCGCCCGTGCGGTTTATGCCGATCCACCGAACCCCGGAAAAAACCTGGCCTGGCTTCTGGGCGAGGCGGACCCTGGATTCCAGGAGTCCGCCCCGGGGCGGTGGGGGGATCATGGGCCGCGGCTGCGGTCGTATCGGGACGCCCGCGACCACCATTTGCAGGGCCTGGTGCTGGAGATGGACGGACGACGCCTGGAGGCGTTGGAGCATTATGTCGCGAGCGCTTCCGCGAGTCCCGACTACACCGCGGGCTATGGTCAGGCCGTGTTGGTGGCATCGGCCTACCGGCGGGAGGATCCCCGGTTTGCGCGGGAGCTTCTCGAACGCCTGATCCAGGCCCGTCCGGAGCAGCGCCTTGCGCGGGATGTGCTGGCGCGGTTGGGGGAATGACGGCGGGCGGGGGCGCCTCTCCGGGTCGTCGAACAGGTGGTGGGATCGGATGGACCGAGGACCGGTCCTTCGGAGTGCTGCGACATTTCACCGCTTTTGATTCGCCGCCCCGTGGGTCCCTGAGGTCGGAGCGCTGCCCGACGTCGGTTCCCCAGCCCGCGATGAATCCAAAGCGGCGACATGTCTCCGCAGTCCATGCCGTCCCTGCCGCCTTCCCCTCCCGCAGCGGGTCTCGTCGCCGACACGTCGGAGACGCGCCCGGGGTCGGGCCGGGGCTTCTTTGGTGGTGCGCGGGGCGTGGCGAGTGTGCATGGTGCGCGCGTTCACCCGTTCGGACATCCATGAATTCCATGCCCACACGACGCGAGTTTTTAGCCCGAACCACCCTGGCGCCGATGGCCGCCGCGGCGGTCGCGACGATGGCGGCCGGTCCACGGGACGCGGCCGCGGCCGAGGTGGTTCCCCTCCCGAAGGCATCGCCGATGCACCTCGGCATGGTGACCTACAACCTCGGCAAGGATTGGGACATCGAGACGATCCTCAAGAACTGCACCGCGGCGGGGTTCGAGGGCGTGGAGCTGCGGACGACCCACGCGCACAAGGTGGAGGTGAACCTGGGCAAGGCGGAGCGCGAGACCGTGCGCAAGCGGTTCGCGGATTCGAAGGTGCAGCTGTACGGGCTGGGGAGCGCGTTTGATTACCACACGCCCGACGCGGGGAAGCTGAAACAGGATCTCCAGGCGACCAAGGATTACATCGTTCTGGCGCAGGACGTGGGGGCGAGCGGCGTGAAGGTCCGTCCCAACGGTCTTCCCAAGGAGGTTCCGGTGGAAAAGACCCTGGAACAGATCGGCCGGTCCCTGCGCGAACTCGGCGAGTTCGCCGCTCAGCACGGTCAGATGATCCGGCTGGAGGTTCATGGGACGGGCACGAGCCTGCTTCCCCACATCCGGCGCATCCTGGACATCGCGGATCACAAGAACGTCGGGGCCTGCTGGAACTCGAACCAGACCGATCTCGAGGGCGAGGGGTTCGATCACAACTTCAACCTCGTGAAGGCGAAGATCGTGGAGGTTCATCTTCGCGACATCTTCCTGACCGAGTACCCCTGGCGCCGGTTGTTCCAGGCATTGCTGGCCTCGGGTTACCAGGGGTTCTGTCTCGCGGAGATCCCGGAGAGCACGGATCCGGTGCGGGTGATGCGTTACTTCCGGGCGTTGTGGCTGGCTTACCAGGGACTCCAATGAACAAGAGCAGGAACAAGACGTTTGCGATCGTGGTGTTGGCGGGCCTGTGTGCGGGTCCGGTGTCGCGGGGGGCGGACGCCTATGCGCTGGGGGCCGAGTCGACCCTGCGCGCGGCGGGCGTTCCGGCGGGCCGGGTGGAAACCTTCCGGTTCACGGAATCCCGGGTGTTCCCCGGGACGGAGCGGGACGGCTGGGTTTATGTGCCGGCGCAGTACGACGGCACGAAGCCGGCGGCGCTGATGGTGTTCCAGGATGGACACGCCTACGTGTCGACGAACGGCCAGATGCGTGTGCCGATCGTGTTCGACAACCTGATCGCCAAGGGCGAGATGCCGGTGACCCTCGCGGTCTTCGTGAACCCCGGCCACATCGGCACCAACGGGCCCGCGGCGACCGGCTGGGGCAACCGCAGCAACCGCAGCGTGGAATACGATTCGCTGGGCGACGCCTACCCGCGGTTTCTCATCGAGGAACTGCTGCCGTTCGTGGCGCGGAAGTTCGATGTGCGAATCACGGAGGATCCGCGGTTGCGGGCCGTGTGCGGCATGAGCAGCGGCGGGATTTGTGCGTGGACGGTGGCCTGGGAACGCCCGGAATCCTTCGGCAAGGTGCTCAGCCACATCGGCAGTTTCACCAACATTCGCGGCGGGCATGCGTACCAGGCGTTGTTGCGCAAGTCGGAGCGCCGGGCCATCCGGGTGTTCCTTCAGGACGGGTCGAACGACCTGAACAACGAGCATGGCAGCTGGCCGTTGGCGAACCGCGAGATGGCCGCGTCGCTGGCCTTCAAGGGGTATGATTTCAAGTTCGAATTCGGGGACGGAGCCCACAACGGCAAGCACGGGGGCGCCATTCTGCCGGACTCGCTGCGCTGGCTTTGGGCACCTGAAATGAAAACGGCCGATGCCGGCGCCGGCGCCAGTGCCAGTGCCGGGCTTCCTCCGGGGGCCGGGGAGAGTGCCTGGGAACTGGTGGGCGAAGGCTACGCCTTCACCGATGCCGCCTGTTCGGACACCGAAGGGCGCTTCTACTTCTCCGACCTTCCCAAGGGAACGGTGTATCGAACCGGTGTCGACGGCCTCCGGCCCGAGCCCTGGCTCGCGAACGGCCCCAAGGTGAGTGGAATGAAGTTTGGTCCGGACGGAAAGCTGTATGCCTGTGTGCAGGGAGAGGGCACCAACAACGTGAAGCGCGTCGTGGTCATCGATCCCGCAACCCGCGCGGTGGAGGTTCTGGCCACGGACGTGCAACCGAACGACCTCGCGGTGGCCGGGAACGGATTTCTGTATTTCACGGACACCGGCGCCGGCCAGGTCGTCCGGGTGCCGCTGTCGGCGCGTGGTCTCTCGAGGCCGCCGCCGGTCGCGGGAGGGATCAACAAGCCGAACGGGATCGCGCTGAGTCCGGACGGATCGCGTCTCTGGGTGAGCGAATACGGCGGCACCCGGGAATGGTGCCTGAACCTCGCGGCGGACGGTTCCGTTTCCGGAGCCGAACGGCTGGCGGTGATCCGGGAACCGGCCGGGAAACCGGACAGTGGCGGGGACGGTTCAACGGTGGATCGCGCGGGCCGGGTGTACGTCACGTCGCACCTCGGCATTCAGGTCTTCGATTCGTCAGGCCGGCCGGTGGGAACGCTTCCGCGTCCGCAGGAGAAGGGCACCGTCAGCTGTGTCTTCGCAGGGCCGGGAGGCACCTACCTCTACGTCTGCAGCAGCGATCGCGTGTACCGAAGGAAACTTTGAGGAGCGCGATCCGCAGGATCGTTTGAACGGGGATCGGCTTCGTTGCCCGGCCCGCGAACGTCGCCAAGGCGGCAGCCGGAGCGGTCCGCCCCCCCCGGTTCAACCACCCACCTGACTACTCCGCGGCCGTGACGTCCATGCCCGGCAGGTAATAGAGGATCCGTCCGCAATTCGGGCAGTTGACGATTTCCTTGCTGGCCTGGCAGTTGATGACTTCCTGGCGGGCGAGCTTCATGTGGCAGCCGCCGCAGACGCCGCGTTCGACATCGACGATCACCTTGTCGCCGCGGTTCTTCAGGATGCGTTCGTAGCGGCCGAGAACGAAGGGGTCCACGCTGGCGGCGGCCTCGGCACGGGTCTGCTCGGCGTCGGCGAGTTGTTTGCGAAGACGGGTTTCGGCGTCGGCGCACTGCTGCAACTGCACGTCGGCATCAGCACGGGCCTTTTTGAGAACCTCGGCCGCGGCGGCGGTTTGTTTTTCAGCGGCTTCGATGCGCTCCATGACCCCGAGCTGCTGGTCTTCCAGGGCGCGGATGCCGTTCCGGCAGGTCTCGATCTCGTGGGTGAGGGCCTTGTATTCCTCGTTCTTTTTCGTCTGCCACTGTTGGGCGGAGTACTTCTCGATCAGGGCCTTCTTGGCCTCAACGTCGAGTTCCAGGCGCTTGCGTTCGCTTTCAAGCTGGTTGCCCAGCAGCTTTGATTTCTCGAACTCCTGCTCGGCGGTGGTCCGCCGGGTCTGCACGAGCCGGCGTTGGGGTTCCACATCGGCGAGTTCGGCGCGAAGCCGGAGCAGTCGGCGGTCGCGTTCCTGGAGGACCAGCAGTTTCTCGAGGGCTTCGAGCATGGGAGCACTTTCGGGTGAACAACGCTATGGGGGCGCAGCGAAACAAGTCAATGCGGGTGGTGGCTCCGCCCACTCGAGCCTGCCGCGGGCTGGTTCGAATGGCGGGGGGGAGACTTTCTCCACGGTTGTAGAGAATGGTATTGCCTGATTCTCCACGGATGTAGAGATTGGCGGGGTCATGCCGAATTCATCCATCGAACTCACCGGCGCCGAGTGGGCCGTGGTCAAGGCCATCTGGGAAAAGGAACCCTGCACCGCCCCTGAAGTGCTCGAGCGTCTGGCCGACCGCACGGATTGGACCTACAGCACGGTTCGCACCCTGATGGATCGGATGGTTGCCAAGGGGCTGCTCTCGGTGCGGAAGGAGGGAAAACTGAGCTGGTTTCAGTCCCTGGTGAACCGTGAACAGGCGCAGCGGGGTGAGTTGCTTTATGCGCTGAAGCACGCCTTCGACGGGGCGACGGCGCCGCTGGTGCGGTGTCTTCTGGATTCGCGCGGGCTGTCGGAGAAGGAACTGGATGAATTGGATGCCCTGATCCGCGAGCGGCGGCGGTCCACGAAATCGTCCACCGGGAAGTGAGGAACGACCATGGATTCACTTCTCGATTTCCTGAACCGTCACGGGACGGTCTTCTGCGGGTACGCGGGCGGGATGGCCTGGCAGGTGGGGGTGCTGATCGCGGTGGTGGCGGGCCTCGACCGGCTGCTGGCATCGCGAGTAAGGGCGGTCGTTCGGCACGTGCTGTGGCTGCTGGTGCCGGTCAAACTCCTGCTTTCCCCGGCGCTGTCGCTGCCCACCTCCCCGGCTTTTTGGATGCCGTGGGGGCAGGCGTTGGATTCCTCTGCCTCCATAGCGAATGGCTCGCGCGGGGACAGTCTTCTGGAAGCTGACCTGGCGGAGTTCAACTCAGTCGAAGTCGGAGCAACGGCGACGGCAACCTCACCTGCCAAAGCCCGTCGACTCTCGTTCGCGGGCGGGTTGTTCGTGATCTGGGGGTTTGGCGTCGCAGGCTTTGGGCTGGTGCTCGGGGTTCGAGGCGTTCGCCTGCGGCGCGCGATTCGGTCGGCGGACG
Source organism: uncultured Verrucomicrobiota bacterium (assembly GCA_964476125.1). GTDB lineage: Bacteria > Verrucomicrobiota > Verrucomicrobiia > Limisphaerales > CAIMTB01 > CAIMTB01. Next base: position 6,061 of record CAYZAE010000236.1, read on the forward strand.
CCGCCGGCCCGGAGGTTCTCGCCGCCTTGGACTGGGCCCGGGAGCGGTTGGGGCTGCGGCAGGGGGCGGAGGTGGTGTTGATTCGCGAGCTCTCGAGCCCCGCCGTCTGCGGCCTCCTGCGTCCGATCCTGCTGCTCCCGAGCGGGCTCGTCGCGACGCTGACCCCGCAACAATTGCGGGAGGTGCTGCTCCACGAGCTGGCGCACGTGAAACGCGGGGATCTGTGGGTCTGTCATGGGATGGGGGTGCTCCAGGGACTTTATTGGTGGCACCCGCTGGTCTGGTTTGCCCAGGCCAGGATGCGGCGTGTGGCGGAGGAGGCCACCGACGAAACCGTGGTGGTGGCTCTGGGTGGCGAGGTGGAATCGTACGCCTCCACGCTGGTCCAGGTCGGGCGGATGGTGCTGCGAGGGGCAGGAATGCGACTGGGGTTGTTGGGTATTCTTGAACCGGAAAGCGCGTTGGCGGGGCGGGTGAGGCGAATGCTCACAGGAAACGTCGCCGCTTCGGTGCGGTTGAGTTGGGGAACCTGGACGGCGTTGGCCGCGATGGCCTTGGTGCTGCTGCCCATGGCCGGGCCCGCGCAGGGGGATTCCCCGACTCCGGCGCCCGCGCTGTCGACGAAGACTCCCGTGGCGATTGCGGAGCCGGCTGCGACGTCGAGTCCTTCCCGGACACCGGATTCCTCCCCGGCGACAACATTGCCCTCAACGAACCGAAATGCTGCTTCGTCCCCGGTCGCGGCGGAACCGCGCCAAGCCGAGCCGCAAGCCGGACAGGACCAGCTCCGAGCCCGCTTGAAGGCCGTTCGGTTGCCGCAGGTAGAATTCACCAACACGCCGTTGCGCGAGGTCGTCCGGTGGCTGTCGGCGGAGTGGCAGCGCCGGAGTGCTCCGGGTGAGCCGGTGAATTTCCTGATCAACCGGATTTCCCTGGTGGATGGCGCGGTCATGGACGGAAGCACTCCCGCTGGCAGCCCGGCCATCGATCCGCACACCGGTAAGCCTGTGGCGTCCTCCACGAATGTTCCCCCCGACACGGGCGAGGTGCTGATCCGGCTTCAGCCGGCCCTGCGTGATGTGACGTTTTACGATGCCCTTCGCGCCGTGACCGAATCCGGGTCTGTGCCGCTGGGACATTCCCTGGAGGACTACGGCGTGGTGTTCTTCCAGGGGACGCCATTGAAGCTGGTGACCCGGGTTTTTAGGGTGGCCGTTCCGTTGTTCGAACGGCGGTTGCAGGAAGTCCTGGGGCATACCACCACGACGACCAACACCCAGGAGTCCTTGCGGGAGTGGGCAGTCCAGCTCGGACTCGCCCTGCAGCCACCCCGGGCATTTTATTTCAACTCGTCGAAGGGATTGCTCATGGCCCGTGCGACCGTCGAGGACATCGAGATTCTCGAGCAGGCGATCGAGGTCATGAATGCCGTGCCGGACCAGGTTCAGTTGGAGACCCGATTGTTCGAGATCCCGGAGTCGCGGCTTCGTTCCCTGCGCCTCGAGAAGGCGGTTTTTGTGCCGAGCGAGGACGGCTCGAACGGGGCCGTGATGGTTCCTGAGGATCGCGTAGCCGAGATCCTTCGGGAGTGCCTGGCGGATCCCCGCTGCCGGGTTCTGGGGGCACCGAAGATCACCACGCTCAGTCATCGCGGGGCCGTGATCTCGCGCAATTCCGAGCCATCTCCCCGGGAAGAAACGGAGCCGATCCCGTTTTCGATCCAGGTGTTTCCGAAAGTGTCGTCCAGCCCCCCAACGATCGAACTTGAGATGGAAGGCTCGCTCGGAGGGCTCGACGGGGAAAAGAAACCGGCGCGCCAGGCGGTGTCGGTGTCCGCCCGGATCGTCGTGCCCGATGGGGCTGCCATGGCCCTCGTCGCGGGCGGCGCCTCGGCTCCGGATCTCCGGTTCCTCCTGCTGATCACCCCCACGATCATCGATCCCGCGGGCAATCGGATGCATCAAACCGGCCCAGCCCCAGCCCGCTAATCCACATCACGCAGTCCCTCCTCCCATTCTCAAACTCAATCTCAATCTCGATCCTAATCCTAATCTTAATCTTAATCTTAATCTTAATCTCCCCCCTCTCCCCGCCCTCAGCCATCGGGGAGTCACGATCACCTCAGGCCCGGTCCGGACGCAGCAGCCACGCCTCCGCACCGTGCAGCACGGTGGGAAGAACGGCATCGGCAGGGCCATCCCCAAGAAGTTGCCTCGCCCGTTCCGCCACCTGGTCGGGTCGAAGGGAGGACCCCGCGAAATTAGTGCGGCCCGGCTGGCGTACGATGCCGTCGGTGCCCACTTCGACGTCCAACGCACCGATGCGGTATCGGCCGGGGGGCGAGCCGGCGGCGGCCATGGCGTCGGTGGTGTAATAGAGTCGTTCCACTGGCACGACCCGGTGGATCAGCCGGAAGAGCGGGCCGGAGACGTGGATGGCGTCGGCAATGAGCCCGACGACGAGTGGGTTTCCCCGGGAGGCGAGATCGAGCACGCGCCAGACGATGTTGTCGTGGCGGTCCAGTTGCTGGGGGCAGCCATTGGCGAGGTGCGTGAATCCGGAGGCGCCGGCATCGATGGCCTCGCTCAATGCCATGGCAGAGGCGTCGGTGTGACCGAGGCTGACGGCGATCTGCAGCGAGCACGCATGCGCGATGGCTTCCACCACACCCCGTCGTTCGGGGGCGACCGTGACCATCAGGGGATCCGTGTCCACCGCGTCGCGCAGCAGGTTGAAGTCCTCGGCCTGCGGGTCGCGCATGAAGGCGGGGTTGTGGGCGCCGTGGAATCCGGGTTGATCGGAGAGGAAGGGACCTTCGACATGCCAGCCGGCGATGGTCTGGCGAAGTTCGGGATGCGTGGCGACGACGGTTCGCAGGTGGACGAGACGGGCGAGCAAGCGCTGCCAGGCGTCGGTGACCAGGGCGAGAAAGAACCGGCCGCCGCCG
>CAYZAE010000237.1:0-8922 GCA_964476125.1 uncultured Verrucomicrobiota bacterium
CCCCCACCTCAGCTTCCACACCCTCCCCGACAACTCCCGCCCCCCCGGTCGTCGAGCCCCCGGTCGATGTCCCCGCCCTGCTCCAACGGCTCGTCACCCGATCCCATGCCGTCGCCGACGCCACCAATCTCCCCGTCTGCCGCTTCAAAAAGATCACCCTGATCAACACCCTGGCCTCCGACGGCACACTCAAGCAGTCGAAGGAAAAGCTCTACGAAGTCACCGTGCTCCGCGGCATGACCCACAACCGCCTGCTCGCGGTGAACGGCCGCGATCTCGACTCCACCGAAAGCGAGGCCCTCAGCGCCAAGGAACGGCGCTGGCGCGAAACCTACTCCGCCAGCCGCGCCGACCCCTCGACCGGCGCCGAACGCATGGACCACGTGGTCAACGAACAACTCGTCGCCCGCTTCGACTTCACCGCCGTCGGCCGCGACCGCATCCGCAACCGGCCCTGCACGATTCTCGAATTCAAACCCAAGTCCGGTGAACTGCCCGAGGAACGGCTCGTGGACCGCGTGCTGAACCTGTTCCGGGGACGGGTCTGGATCGATGATGCCGAGGACGAAATCGTCCGGGCCGAGGCCACCACGGTCGGCGCCATGCGGGTCTGGGGTGGATTGCTCGGCAGTCTCGAAAAGTTCGAACTTCACCTCGACCGCGAACGAAGTGACATCGGCGTGTGGTTCAATCGCCACGCCGAAATTTCGATCCGCGCCCGGAAACTGTTCAGCTCCTTCGGCATGCTCGTGCGCGAAGTCGGCAGCGACCTCCGCCCGATCGAACCGCACTGACCCGCTCAAACCGCCTTCGCTGCGACCGCTTTCATCTTTGCCAACCCGGTCTTCAGCACCTCGAACGGGTCCTGGGTCCAGTACAGGCGGTTGAACACCTCGAACGACAGAACCTTCCGCCCGCCCGCCCGACGCAAGGCGCGCAGCACGTCCGGCAACGGCGCCACGCCGTCCCCCGCGTAGATCCGGAAGCTGTCGTCGATCTTCTCCCGACCGGGTTCGGCCGGGAAATCGTTCACGTGGATCATCGGGACGGTGTCCGGCCCGAGCAACGCCAGCCCCCGATAGTCCGAGCCGCCCTTGTGCAGGTGGAACATGTCCACCAGAACACACGCCTTGGGATGCCCACTCTCCACCGCGGCCAGCACGCACTCGCCCAGCCGGCTGAGGTTCTTCGAAAAGCCCCACAGTTCGAGCATCGGCAGGATCCCGATCTGATCCCCCGCCTCCAGCAATGCCCGGTAACGCTTCGCCACCTCGAGCAGATCCAGCTTCGGAAGATCCGTGGCCCCGGCCGGCGGTGCCGCGAACCGGATCGCCCCGATCTGCGCCATCAATTCCATCTCCCGCTTCGCCCGCTCCATGCCCTTCGCCCGGCGCCCCTCGTCGTCCACGATCCAATCCGGAAATCCAATCGCCCCCTCCACCGTCAGCCCGGCATCCACGATGCGCTGACGCAGGTCCTTCGTCGAACCCCCGCCCTTCACATACTCCTGCACCGAATCCACCCACGGCTCGATCCCCTGGTACCCCGCCTTCGCCGCCATCTCAACCTCCTTCACGATCCCCAGCTTGTGGCCCCGGATCGTGGCCGTGTTCAGGCAGAAACGGAACGGCACATCGTCCTTCCGGGCATGGCCTGCATCCGCCGACTCCGCCCCGGACACCCGGGTCGCCGGTGCACCCACCGCGAGCGCTGTTCCCGCCAGAAATCCCGCCCGCGTCAAAGCTTCCCGTCGTGTCATGGTGAGGCCGTTCATGGGCACTTCCTAGACCACACCCCGGCTCCCTGGCCAGACCGGAGTCTCAAGGAGCGGATAAGGCGCACGGACTGCGGTGACATGACACCGCTTTGGATTCACCGCAGGCCCGGGACCCGACGTTGGCCAGCGCTCCGGCATCCGGGGGCGATGTGTCGGCGAATCGAAAGCTGCGACATGTCGCAGCACTCCAAAGCCGCTTTCCCCCGGTCGGCAACTCGGGGATGCGCCCCATGATTGCCATCTGAATCATCCACTGACAGGGTGCCTCATCCGCAGCAGAAGATTCAGCACGCATGCGGCAAACTCTCTCACCCATGATCTCCCGAATACTCCGCCACACCCTGCGTTGCATTCCTCCCCTGCTCCTGCTCGCCGGCTGCGCCTATGAAAACCGGGACGCCTCGAGCTCCCCCTCCCCCACCTCCCCTAACACCCCCTGAAACCCGGCGAAATGCTCCGGGCCTATGGCTACGACGACAGCGTCCTGCCCGACGACGGCAAACTCACCGCCGAAGCGCTCGATGCCCAGTTCCCGGACATTCCCGTGATGGTCGAGCACATCTCCATGCACGGCGCGGTGCTGAATTCGCTCGGGCTGAAGAAATACAAGATCACCGCTGAAACCGAGACCCCGCCCGGTGGCGTGATCCTGCGCAAGCCAGGCTCGAAGGAACCGTCCGGTCTCGTGATGGAGACGGCCTATCTCCCGATCTTCGCCGCACTGCCCAAACCCAGCCTCCAGGAATCCATCGCTGCGCTCGCCCAGGCCCAGAACATCTACGCCGCCGCCGGCATCACCACCGCCCACGAAGGGGCCACCCACATGGCCGACCTCGTCCTGCTCGATGGAAACCCCCTGACCGTGGAACCCATGGCCATCAAGGACATCAAGGTCCTGGAAACCATCAAGGAGGGGAAATCGGTCTACCGCGCGAACTGACCGCGCCCACCCCGCTCCCCGCCCTCCTCGCTCCGAACGATTTGCAACCTGCCGAGCCCCACCCGAGTGCTGTCTGCCCATGAACACCCTCCCGAGACCCGTCAGTGTCCTCGACCCGGTGTCGCTGGCCATCGAACGCGTGAAGGAAATCCTCTTCCGCCCGTTCGATCCCATCCGCTGGCTGACCATCGGGTTCTGCGCCTGGCTGGCCACGCTCGGTGAAAACATGGGGGGTGGTGGTGGCGGTGGCGGGAACAACAACGGGAACGGCGCAGGGCCCCAGAGCTTCAATGACTTCTGGAACGAGGGCATGGAGTACGTGACCGCCAACCTGTCCTGGATCGTGCTCGCCGCCGCAGGCGTGATCCTCTTCGTCATCGCCCTCGGCCTGCTCATCACCTGGCTCAACAGCCGCGGGCAGTTCATGTTCCTCCATAACGTCGCCACCGGCCGCGCGGAAGTCGTCGCGCCCTGGAACACCTTCGCCTCCCACGCCAACAGCCTGTTCCTGTTCCGCGTGATCCTCGGGCTCGGCATATTCGCCCTCAGCCTTCCCTTCCTCAGCGCGGGATTGTGGTCGCTGTTCAGCATGCTCCGACGCGAGGAAATCGCCGCCGTTCCAATGATCCTCGCCGTCGTCGGGCTGGGCCTGACCCTGCTCCTCGGCCTCATCTACGGGGTCATCGCTAAACTGACCACGGATTTCGTCGTCCCCATCATGGCACTCCGCGGCAGTCCGTGCCGCGTCGCCTGGATCGAATTCGCCGGGTTGCTCCGCGCCCACGCCGGCACGTTCCTGCTCTACCTGATCTTCAGCATCGTGCTCGGGGTCGCCGTCGCCGTCGCCATCCTGCTCGGCGCGATCATTTGCTGCATCGCCTGCTGCTTCCTCGCCATCCCCTACATCGGCACCGTGCTGCTCCTGCCGGTCTACGTCTTCCTGCGAAGCTACTCCGCCTTCTTCTTCGCCCAGTTCGGCCCCACTTACGACGTCTTCAACCGGGGATGACCACCACCGGCTGCCCGAGCACCGCGGGCCGGGGCTGGATGCCCAGGCCCGGCTGCTTCGACGCCGCCATGCGCCCGTTCACGCGCTGCGGCGCACCCTCCGCGGTGCTCACCGTCACGTAGCTGTTGAAATCGGTGCTGCTGAACAGGAACTCCGTCGGCGTGCTGTGCGCGAAATGCGCGATCGCGGCCGTCGTGATGTCGCCCCCCCACGAATCCTCCAGCGTCATGCCAATGCCCAGGCTCACGCACAAATCCCGCACCTGCCGCGCCTTCGTCAGACCCCCGAGCTTCGCAATCTTCAGGTTCACGGCGTCCATCGCCCCATCCGCCCGCGCCCGCAACAGCACCCCGAGATCATCAATGGTCTCGTCCAGAATCATCGGCTGATCGCACTGGCGCCGCACCGCCAGGCACTCCTCGTAGGTCAGGCACGGCTGCTCCAGGTAAACATCAATGTCCCGGACGGCCCGCGCCACGCGCACCGCTTCATGCTGGATCCAACCCGTGTTCGCATCCGCCACCAGCCGATCCCCGCTCTGCAGCTGACCGGCCACCGCCCGGATGCGGGCGATGTCCACATCCGGATCCCCACCCACCTTGAGCTGGAACCGCCGATAGCCCTCCGCCCGATACGCCGCCACCCGCGAGGCCATCAGCTCGGGGGTCTCCTGCGAAATGGCGCGGTACAAATGGAAGTCCTCGCCGTACCGGCCCCCCATCAACTCGCACACCGGCATGCCCGTCGCCTGGCCCAGAATGTCCCAGCAGGCAATGTCGATGCCGCTCTTCACGTACGGATGCCCCTTGAGCGCCGCATCCATCAACCGGTTCAGGCGCATCAGCTGCCGCGGATCCTCCCCGATCAGATGGGGCCCCAGCTCCCGCAGTCCGGCCCGGACACCCCCCGCATACGCAGGCAGGTAAAACGGTCCCAAGGGACAGACCTCCCCGTGGCCAACCAGCCCCGTGTCCGTCTCCACCCGCACGATGGTGCTGTCGAAGACGGTCACCGATTTGCCGCCCGACCACTTATAGGTGACTTCGTGCAGCGGCAGGTCGACGCGATACGCCAGAATCCGGGTGATGCGCATGCCCCGATTCTGCCCACCCCACCCGTCGAATCAACGCCACACCTCACCACCACTTCCAATCCACGCTCGGCACCGGGCTGAAGATCCACGCCTGCATCTGGGCCGGTTCAGGGAACTGGAAGAACTCCACATGGCCATCCCCGAACAGCATGTTGAACCGGCTCTTGCCCTTGTAATTGTGCCAGATGCTCTTGGTGTCGGTGTTGCCGCGGTTCGCGTGCCACGCCCAGTCGCCCTGCAGGAACTTCTTCGACGGACCCGCCGCCATGTCCGTGGTTTTCATCGGCAGGTTCTCGTAGCTCCCCTTCGGCGCCCCGATATCCCCCAGCACATGCCGGGTCCGGAAGGAATCATGCTGCCACTGGGGCAGGTAACTGGTGCCGTACCGGAGATAGCAGTTCTTGACCGGCGCCGAGTTCAGGCTGTCGCCCTTGTCGTTCGGGCACCGGAAGATCTCGAAGGCCTGCGCGTACTTGTTCAACGGCCGGTTCGTCGCCGCCACAAAAACACTGTACGTCCCGTTCGTCCCGCCCGACGCATGCCAATCCTGCTGCTGGGGAAAGGACTCCGCGTTGTCGTCGGCATACATCAGGTACGCCAACCCAATCTGCTTCTCGTTGCCCGCGCACTTGATCTGGGTCGCCTTCGCCTTCGCCCGACCCAGTGCCGGCAACAGCATGCTCGCCAGAATCGCAATGATCGCGATCACCACCAGAAGCTCGATCAACGTGAATCCCGGGGCGGACCCGGCGCGCATCGACGTAGGGGAGGCGGAGTTCTTCATGGAAGTCGTGGATGGAATCTCAGGATGGAAATTAGGCTGCACACTGCCCACGAGCAGTTCCCATGACAAGCCCGGTTCCCGCCTGCCGCGAGCGGGCCCACCTCCGAGTTGTCGTTGAGCAAGTCCCGCGGTTCTTACGACCGCGGTCCAAGGCGGCTGAAGGAGCGAACCTGGCGTGTGGACTGCGGGGACATGTCACCGCTTTGGATTCACCGCGGGCCCGGGACCCAACGTTGGCCAGCGCTCCGGCATCAGGGGGCGATACCCCGGTGAATCGAAAGCTGCGACATGTCGCAGCACTCCAAAGCACCTTTCCCCCGGCGATCCTGATCCTCCAAACTTTCGCCTTCCCTGCTTTTGCTCCCGGTCCATGGTTCCAGAATCCCCATGCGAGACGCGCCCCACTCTCGACGCGCCCGACGCGTCAGTCGTCTGGCTGCGTTCCTCGGCCTGCTGGGCGTCCTCCACGCATCGCTCGCCACCCAACCGTCTCAGGCGCCCACTCAGGAAGGTCCGGGACAAAAAGCGGCGGTCATCCGGAACCCAGAAAGGCTCTTTCTCTGGGTCCCCGACACCACCTACGAAGGCGCCGGTCTGCTGCCCGAACCCGGACGGGTTTTCCTGTCCCAACCCGCACCCCACGACCTCGAGATTCTTCTCTCGGCCGGCCCCCTCGTCTCGGTTCCCTCCTCCGTGACCCTTCCCGCCGGCCACCAGTCCACGACCTTTCCCATTCGCGTCTCCGACGACACCGTGCTGAGTCGGGTCGGACGGACGATGCCGATCCGGGCCACGACCGACACCCTCCCTGCTGCCGAACGACCTCTGCGAATCCATGACAACGAACCGCCCTCACCGTCCTTCCTCCTGCCGGAAGCCCTCGTGGAAGGTTCCCGGATCCAGGGAACGGTCCGCCTCGACAGCCCCCGTGACTACGACGAGGTGATCACGTTTCAAGCAGCCGCACCGCTGGTCGTGAGCCCGGATTCGCTCCGGATTCCCGCCGGCTCCCTGGAAGCCGGCTTCACTGTGCTCGCGACGGACGACGCCACCCTGAACGGCGCGCGCCCACGGGAGCTCTGCTACGTCATGGGCGACTACGGCGGGACCTGCCTTACCCTGCTCGTGCTCGACAACGAGGTGGCTCCCGACCGGCTTGAGCCACCGTTGCCCCCAGCGGTGTTCGCGGGGGAACCCCTTCCCATCACGCTTCGACTGATCGATTCACTCGGATCCATCTCCCGGACCAACGCCACCGGCCGCGCCTCGCTCTCGCCCCCGCTCCATCCCAGGCTGGCTGCCTTCTCGCCCCAACCGTTTCCCCTGGCCTTCAGCAACGGGATCTTCTCCGGCGATCTGCACTTCGAAGGCGTGGCGCTTCAGGCCGGCATCGGCGTCGACGTCGCCGGACGAACGTGCACCGCAGGCGCGGTTGACATTCTCCAAGGCCACACGGTCCAGGGTCCCTTCGCCGACCTCACCGCGCTTCCGGGCTCGGGAAAACTTCTGGTGCTTGGCGGCGGAACCACCAACGCCGCCCAGGAACTGATCGAAATCAGCGCCGACACCGGAGCCACCCTCCGCCGTCTCACACTGCCCAGGGCCGCGCAACGGATCGCGGTGAGCGACTCCGGAGCCACCGGCTGGTGCGCGTCGCCCGAAGGCACCCTTCAACAGGTCGACCTCCGTGACTGGCGTCTCGGCGAGGAATTCCGGATCGCGCCGTCGGATGCCCAAGCCCGCACGCTTTCACTGGCCGTGCTCACCGGCACCGAGGACCAGCTGGTCCTGCTGCTCGACACCAACCGGCCAAATCGCATCAACCCTTTCCAGGTCGTCGCCGTAAACAATGGCGTCCGCCGAACCCGGACCGCCTCCGTGGCTTTCTCCTCACTCCCCGGCCACCTGATCGCCGGCCGGACCTCAGCCGAGGCCCTCGCCGACGCCTCGGGCAGGTTGCATGCCTTCGACATCCGCGACGACGGCGTGGTCCTGCGCGAATCGGCAACGGCGAGTCTGGGAATCAACCAGACCCAGCCCAACCTGGTGCGCCTCGGCGATACCTTATTTCGCGGCTCCGGTGAAACCTGGTCGATCTCACCCCTCCGCCGGCTCACCCAATCGCCCGAAACCCGCGGCCCCAACGTTGCGCTCGCGAGCGAGGATCGAATCCTCGCCTACCTGCAGCCGACCGGGGAATTCCGGGTCTTCGACCGCGTCTCCGGCTTGCTCCGGGGTTCCCATCGCGTTCCCTGGCCCGCCGCAGGGGGTGTTCCACCGCGCTTTCTCATCAGCCCCTCCGATGCCTTCGCCGCCCTCACCCCCGACCGCGACGCTCTCCTGCTCTGGCGCAGTCCACTGCTCGATCCCCAACCCGCCGATGTTGGCGTGCTGGCCTTCGGATCACCGCAGATCATCGCCAACCCCACCAACGATCTGAACCTTTCCGCCGCGACCGACTGGACCTGGACCGTCACCAATCGCGGACCTGGCGTCGCCCACGGCATCACCCTGACCCTCGATTCCGGCCTCCCCCACATCATCCCCTCCCTCGAACCAGGCGGAACCAGAGTCTTCGCCGACCGCCGTCTTCTTCGTCCGCCGGGCATCCTTCGCGGCACCGCCACGCTTACCGCCGCAACCGGCGATCCGAACCCCGACAACAACCGGGCCGCGCTGCGCAGCGAAGTGATCGCTCCCACGTTTCCCGGGTTCCGACAGTGGATTCCCGAAGCCCACGATCTCGCGCGATCGGCCGATGGTCAGAGACTCTGGGTCGCTGTCGCGCCGCCCGTGGCCGAGGGCGGACCCGGGGTGCTCGAACTCGATCCCGCCACCGGTTCCGTCACACGCCTGCTCTCGACCGACCGTGACGTCCTGCGCCTCCGACCCTCGCCTGACGGCCGGTTCCTCTACCTTCGCATCGCTCACTCGGAAGTCCTTCGCTGGAACCTCGGCACGCGCGAGTTCGATCTCCGACTGAATTTCGGCGCCGAGACGGTGACCGACGTGCTGCCGCTGCCCGGAACGGAACGGAGCTTCGTGGTCTCCACCTCGCAACGGGTCGTGGTCTACGACGACACCGTCGCGCGTCCGCGCGAACTCATCGACACCGCCGAACGTCGCCATCTCTGCCATGCCGCCGGCCGGGTCTGGCTGGCGCAACCCGGGCGATTGAGCCGCGCCCGGATTGTCGCCGACGGACTGGAACAGGAAGGTGACTCCCTGCCCTTCGATGTTCCGGACGCCCCCTACGAGATCACCACCGACTACCCACGGCCGTCCTTTCCCTGGCACGTGCTCGGACCCTTCACCCTCC
>CAYZAE010000238.1:0-7756 GCA_964476125.1 uncultured Verrucomicrobiota bacterium
GGGGGGGGGGGGGGGGGGGGGGGGGGGGGGGGGGGGGGGGGGGGGGGGGGGGCTGCGGCGCTCCACACGGGGACAGCGCTAGGGAGTGCGCCAGCCCTCTGGCGCTTTGCTTTGGCGTGGGGCGGCGGACGGGCGTGGGGTGGGAAAGGGGCGTTGGCGGGAAAGCGGCAGGGGGCTGCCGCACTCCATAGGGCGGCGCTTTGGCGGTGGGGGCGAGGGGACGGTGAATGGACTGCGGCGTCTTGCCACCGCAGTCCACAGGATTGAAGTATCGCCTTGCTTAAGCCGTCTTAGAAGGCGCCTTTACCTGGGTTATAGGCGATAGAAGGCCAGATAAGACGCTTTATAGACTAGTAATAAACCGCCATTACTGGCGTAAATAGTTGCCTAATTGCATGCAATACGCCATGAAGGGCGTGTATGAAGATTGACGCGCAGATGACCGATGAGGGGTTGCTGAAGCTTCTGGGGTCGCGGCTGGCGGAGTTGCGGCTGTCGCGGAACCTGACGCAGAAGGCGGTGGCGGAGGAGGCGGGGGTGGGATTGCGCACGGTGCAGCGGCTGGAACTGGGCATGGCGGCGACCCAGTTATCCGGGTTTCTGCGGGTGTGCCGGGTGCTGGGGTTGGTGGAACGGTTTGAGCTGCTGGTTCCGGAGGTGCCGCCGAGTCCGATGGCCCGATTGAAGCTGGAGGGGCGGCAGCGGAAGCGGGCGTCGGGTCAGCGGATGGCGACGCGTGAATCGAAGCCGTGGACCTGGGGGGATGGCGCATGATGGCGCGGGTGCGGTTGTGGGAGCGGACGATCGGGGCGGTGGTGATGGAGGAGGGGAGGGATTACGCCTCGTTCCAGTATGATCCGGCGTTTGCGCGGAGCGGGATCGAGTTGTCGCCGCTGAGCATGCCGGCGGGGGATCGGGTGTATGAATTTCCGGAGCTGCCCCGGGGGACGTTTCACGGGTTGCCAGGCTTGCTTTCGGACTCGCTGCCGGACCGGTTCGGCAATGCGCTGATCGATGCGTGGCTGGCGTCGCAGGGCCGGACGCCGGGCAGTTTCAGTGCGGTGGAACGTCTCTGTTATACCGGGACGCGCGGGATGGGGGCGCTGGAGTTTGCGCCGGTGCTGGGGCCCCGGCCGGGACGGTCGGCGAAGGTGGAAATCGATGCCCTGGTGAAGCTGGCGTCGGAGGTGCTGAGCCATCGCGGGACCCTGCGCGGCAGCTTCGCGGGCGTCGCGCGGTCGAAGGCCCTCAACGAAATTCTGCGGGTGGGAACCTCGGCAGGCGGAGCACGGGCGAAAGCGGTGATTGCCTGGAATCCGGTGACTCACGAGGTGCGGTCGGGGCAGGTTCCCGGTGGGGAGGGGTTTGAGGATTGGCTGTTGAAGTTCGATGGCGTCACGAGCAACCGGGACAAGGAGCTCGACGATCCGAAGGGCCACGGGGCGATCGAGTTTGCCTATTTCCGCATGGCGCGGGCGGCGGGCATGACGATGAGCGAATGTCGGTTGCTGGAGGAGAACGGCCGCCGGCACTTCATGACCCGGCGTTTCGACCGCCTGCCGGGCGGCCGGAAGCTGCACATGCAATCCCTCGGGGCGCTGGCGCATCTTGATTTCAACCAGGCCGGCGTGAATTCCTACGAACAGGCCCTGCTCACGATCCGACGGCTGGGTCTGCCGGCCGCGGCGGTGGAGGAACAGTTCCGGCGCATGCTCTTCAACGTGGTGGCCCGGAACCAGGACGATCACGTGAAGAACATCGCGTTCCTCATGGACCCGGAGGGCCGCTGGTCCCTCGCCCCGGCCTTCGACGTCACCTACAGCTACAATCCCGACGGCGCCTGGACCTCGGTGCACCAGATGTCGGTGAACGGAAAGCGTGACGGGTTTGAGTTCGCGGATTTCGAAGCCTGCGCAAAATCCGCCCTGCTGAAGCGGGGACGCGCCCGGGCGATCCTCGACGAGGTGGTGTCGGCGGTGAAGCGCTGGCCTGAATTTGCCGAGGAGGCGAAGGTTGCGCCGGCCTGGCGGGATGCCATTCGCCGGACGCATCGGCTGGAGTTTTCCGCGGCGCCCGGGGACGGTCCGCGTTGATCGCGACGGAGCGGGCAACTGGTTTTTCGATCCATGACTCTGATGAACAATTCCACATTCCTGCGGAGCAAACGGGGGGACGCGTTGACGGCAGCCGCGCGTGGTCCGTGGCACGGCATCGGGTCCTGGGCGAGGCGGGTTCTTCTGTTCCTGCATCTGGTTCTCGTCGGGGGCGCAGGTTCAGGAATGTCCCTGGCGGCGCGGGCGGCGGAGTCGGAGGTGCCGGGGCAGCCCGGCCCGATCCCGGCTGAGTTACGCGAGAAGTTCGGACTCGATCCGTTTTACCAGCAGCATCTCCGGGTCGGGGAGCTGCCGATCGTGGCGTCGATGAAGCCCTCCCCGTTCGCGCTGCGGGAGGCGGCGTGGATCGTGGGGCGGATGTTGGAGGGGCGGAACGATCTGTTGGAGGCCATGGCGGCCGGGAAGACGCGGCTGACGGTGATGGCCGCGACCGAATACACGACGGACGTGCCGGAGCATCGGCACCTTCGGCCGCGGGTGTTCTGGGATCGGCGGGCGCGGGGGCTGGGGGCGACGCCGGAGGCGCCGAGTGTGAGTTGTGCGGAAGAGAACCTGCTTGGGTTCCCGCGGGATCCATACTCGACCGAGAACATCCTGGTGCACGAGTTCGCGCACGCGATCCATCTGATGGGCTTGAAGCGCCTCGATCCGACCTTTGACGCGCGTTTGGTGGAAGCGTTTCAAGGCGCGACAAACCGCGGGTTGTGGAAGGGCACCTACGCCGGATCCAATGCGGAGGAGTACTGGGCGGAGGCGGTCCAGAATTGGTTCGATGACAACCGCGAGAACGACGCCTTGCACAACGCGGTCAATACGCGCGCGGAATTGAAGGCGTACGACCCGGGTGTGGCGCGATTGTGCGCGGAAGTGTTCGGGGATCGGGCGTGGCGCTATCAGCGGCCAGGCCTGTGTCCCGCGTCCGAGCGCCGGCATCTGGAAGGGTACGATGCCTCAACCGCCCGCCCCTTCCGCTGGCGGGATGAACCGGTGGCGGAACGTCCCCGGGTGCTGATCCAGACCGGGGTGGGGGACATCGAACTTGAATTGGACACGGCCGCCGCCCCCCAGACGGTGACCAACTTTCTCCGGTACGTGCACGAGGGCTTTTATGCGGACGGCCGATTCTTCCGCACGGTCACGGCGGACAACCAGCCGACGAACCAGGTACGCATCGCCGTGATCCAGGCCCAGGCGAATCCGGCGCGCACCAACGAGTTCTTCCCGCCCATACCCATGGAACGAACCCGCGATACGGGGCTACGGCATCTCGACGGGACGGTCTCGATGGCCCGGGGCGCTCCGGATTCCGCGCAGGACCATTTCTTTGTCTGCGTGGGGGATCAGCCGGAACTCGATTTTGGCGGCCGCCGGAACCCGGACGGCCAGGGCTTTGCCGCGTTCGGGAAGGTGGTGAAGGGCATGGACGTGGTGCGACGCATCCATGCGCTGCCGGCGGACGGTCAGTTGCTGAAGGAACCGGTGCGCATCATGCGGGCGATCCGGTTGAATTGAACGGGCTGTTCAGCCCAGATCGACGGCGCGTCCGGTTCGGATGGCTTCGAGGGTGGCGAAGGTCAGCTGCATCGATTGCCGGCAGTCGTGGTAGGACAGTGGCTGCGGGCATTCGCGGCGCAGGAACGAGGCCCAGGCCTGCATCTGTTCCGCGTGCCCCTTGCCATTGAATTTCTGCTCGCTGGCCTTGCGTCCACGGTGGACCCGCAGCGACGCGAAGTTCTCGATCTCCGCCACGAACCCGGCCCCGAACACGGTGCAGACCTCCTTCGGCCAGGTCGAATCGCCCTCCGCCGTGTAGATCAGCTGTCCGCTCGAGCCGTCCGCGAACTCCACCTGCGCGGTCACGGTGTCTGGGAAGGGCAGCCGTCCGGTCGCGGGCCAGGCAGTCTGCGCGGAGACCCGGACGGGGGCGGAGTCGAAGAGGAAGCAGAAGAAGTCCAGGAAATGGCAGGCCTCGCCCAGCACCCGTCCGCCGCTTTCGGCGTAGTTCGCGTACCAGTGGGACGGATCGAGCTTTCCGGGCATGACGCGGAAGCTGGCGGATTTCGGGCCGGGCGCGGCGGCCAGGATTTTCTTCAACGCGACGCTCGCCCCGGCGAAGCGACGATTGAACCCGACCTGGACGCTGCCCTTGCCGCGGGCCATGGCCGTGTCGATGGACGTGAGTTCCTCCTGGGTGAGGCACAGCGGTTTTTCCACGAAGACATCCCGGTCGGCGGCGAGGGCGGCGAGCACGAACCGGGCGTGCAGATGATGTCGCGTGGCAATCAGGACCGCGGCGGGGCTGGAGAGTTTCTCCGCCAGAACGGCGTCGCCGTCCGTGCCGGCGGCCGTGAAGCCGAACTTCGACTTCACATGGTTCGCACTCAGCGAGGTGTTGTTGACGATGGCGCCGAAGGGAACCTTCCCCTGCAGATGCGGCAGCAGCATCGTCCGCGCGAAATTCCCGGCTCCGATGACGTCGAGGCGGGAGACGGGAGATCGGAGTTCGGAGTTCGAAGATCGGAGTTCGGAGTTCGGTGGGCGGCGTTCAGAGTTCGCGGCTCGGAGATCGGAAATCGGAGATCGGAGTTCAGGGGTGGGATATTCGAGGACTACACCGATGTCGCGGGAGCCGGCGGCGAGTTCGCGATAGACGTCGAGCGACTGAGCGAAGGGCACGCGGCGGGTGGTGAGCAGGTCGAGGCGGAGGGCGCCGGTCCGCATCAGGTGCAGGCAGGCGTCGAAGTTCCGCTGTTCGGTCCAGCGCACGTAACCGATGGGATAATCGGAGCCGCCCCATTCGTAGGCGGGATCGTAACGGCCGGGTCCGTAACTGCGCGAATAGCGGATCTCGAGTTCCTTCTCGTAAGTCGTCTTCCAGGGCAGTTCGACGTGGGTATTGCCGACCACCACGATGCGGCCGCGGTCCCGGAGTGAATCGATGGCCTGTTCGGTCGGTGAATTGCTGGCGGTGGCAGTGGCCAGGATGACGGTGTCGACGCCGAATCCCCCGGTCCAGGCGCGCACTTCATCCGCGAGGTTTTGCGAACCCGGCACCACGAATTTCTCGGCGCCGAGGGCGGTGGCCACGCTGCGCCGGGGTTCGGCGATGTCGACGGCCATGACCCGGCAGCCGTTGGCGGCGAGCAGATTGGTGACGAGCAGTCCGACCAGGCCCTGGCCGATCACGAGGTAGCGGTCGCCGAGCTGGGGTTCGGCCTGGCGCACCGTCTGGAGGGCGATGGAGGCGATGGTGGTGTAGGCGGCCTGCCAGGTGTCGACGCCGTCGGGGACCGAGGCGGCGAGCAGGTCGGGGATGGCGATGTACTCCGCGTGAAAGGCACATTCGGCGCCGCCACAGGCCACGCGGTCGCCGACCCGGAACCGGGTGTTGGCGGGGTCGACGGCTTCGACGATGCCCGCGGCGCTGTAGCCGAGCGGGGACGGGGATTCGAGCCGGTTGCGGACCTTGTCGATGGCGGCCTTCCAGCCGAGGTTGCGGGCGGTGTCGAGCACCTTGCGCACCTGGTCGGGTCGGGCGCGGGCTTTCTGGAGCAGGTTCATTTTGGCCTGCTCGACCTTCATTTTTTCGGTGCCGGCGCTGATGACGGAGTGGGCGACGCGAACGAGGATGCCGCCGGTGGGCGGGGTGGGTTTCGGGACTTCCTGCAGTTCGAGACGTCCGTCCTGGTACTGGGCGATCTGGAGCATGATTTAGGAGGGATTCAGCCGGCTCACGAGCCACTTGTGCTTGCCGCGGGAAGTCTTCTCGGTTTCGCGCACTTCGCGGAACACGACGGTGAAATCGTCCCCCAGCTTCCGTTCCACTCCGGCGCGGATGGCTTCGAGGCGGGAGGTGTGGAAACCGGGCGAAGGCACGTACCGGAACTCCGCGTCGCCGGGGGTTTCCTGGAAGAACTGCACGGCATACAGCCCGTCGAAGATGCTGTCGTGCATGTTGAACGCGGTGAGCGAAATCCGGCGTCCGCCGCGGCTCACCAGGAATTCCTGTTCGCGCCCGGCGATTTCGGCGACGGCGGGCCAGGGGAACTCGAGCTCGCCGTCGGTGCGCGGGTCGGCGAGCCGGACAAAATCCCCGGTGCAATAGCGGACCAGCGGCATGGCGAGGTTGTGAAAGCTGGTGCCGATTACTTCGCGGAAGCCTTCCTCGTCGGGATCCCCGAACTCCACGTAGCCGTAGGTCGGCCAGAAGTAGAACAGTTCGGACTGCCGTCCTTCGGCGGCGAGCACCACGCGTTCGCTATGGCCGTACCAGCGCAGGATGCGGCAGCCGAACACGCGTTCGAGCAGCCGTTTCTGGGGGATCGTGAGCCGTTCGGATCCGGCGAGCACGCAGCGCAGCGGCACCCGCCAGGACTGGCCGGCGCGTTCCAGGAATTCTGCGAGCTGAAGCGCCGCGGAAGGATAGGCGTGCAGGATGTCCGGCCGGAACCGCTCGATGGCCTCGAGGTATTCGGGAAGCCGCTCCTCCACGAGGTGATAGCTCGAGAGCATCAGCCAGTCCCGCGTGGCATCGTAGCTGGCAATCCCGCCGTCTGCGCGGTCGGTGGTCACGTGGCCCCGGATCACCACCAGCCGGGCGCCTTCGGACCAGCCGGCGCGGCTCCATTGGGCTTCGAGAAATGCCTGTTCCTTCGGCCGGCTCACGCCCTTTTGCAGATGGAACCCGACCGGCACGCCGGTGGAACCGCCCGTGGTGATGTAGAGCCGCTGGCCGGCGGGGACGGCCGACGACGTCATGTCGGCGAGGTGCTGCTGGAGATCCGACTTGCGGGTGAACGGACAGCGGGCGAGATCGTCGGGCGACCGCAGCAGTTCCGGTTGGAATCGCGCCTCGGCAAAGCGGCGTTGGTAGAACGGACAGAAATTGCCGGCCTGGACCAGGGTTTGGCGGAGGTGCTTGAACTGGAATTCCGCGATTTGTTCCAGGTTCCAGGATTCGACTTCGGTGGCGAGTCGGCGGAACTCCTTGAAGCGGGAGCCAAGTCGCCAGCCGGTGGGGAGCTGGCGGTAGGTCCAGCCGAGGGACCGCTTCAAGCCGTGCGGCAGCCGCTCGTACAGGGCGAGCAGCGGATAGAGGCGATCTTCAAGGCTCATGGCGACGGGACTGCGATGGCGTCGGTCGGAACGCCGCGGAGAATTGCCGAGGGTCGGGCCGGATGCGAGTCCGGGCTTCCGCCGCTCCGCGTTTCCCATCCGGAGGCCGTCCCGGTAGGCTGGAGTCATGAAGATCGACGACACGATGATCGGGTTGCTGAAGGACTTTGAAACCGCGGTCATCGACCATTGGCACACGAATCGGGATCTGTCGGATCACGCGGTGACGCGGGTGTACGAGGCAGCGGCGCAGGTTTACGACGCGGAACTTCGTGGACGCCGTCCGCGTCCCCATGGCTTGACGGGGTCGGAGTTAGACCTCTTTGAAAATGTCAGGTCGGTGGCCGAGTACCGGTTGGGGCGCGGGCCGCGGACCGGTCGGGCGACGGCGGACGTCGTGCCGCAGCCGCTGGAGGGAGTCCACCGGGCGTTTCGCGAGCTGGTGAAGAGCGTGGGGGCGCGCACCGAGCGCGGAGGCCGTCAGGGATACCTGACCTACGTGGAACCGTTCATTCCGAAGGAGTGAG
>CAYZAE010000238.1:7856-8917 GCA_964476125.1 uncultured Verrucomicrobiota bacterium
TCCACCTTGGGCGGTTCGGGCAGGCCGAGCACGCGGAACGAGGTGCGGAAGTGCATCTTGGCGACCTTGGGCAGGGCGTCGGCGCCATGTTTTGCAACGAAGGCCCGGCCGGCGTCCTCGACCGCCTTGGAGGCGCCTTTGGGCAGGGGCAGGTCGAAGTCCAGTTCGAGCTTTTTCAGGCGGCGAACAAATTCGTCGCGGGCGAGGATGGAGGCGGCGGCGACGGCGAGATCAGCTTCGGCGCGGTGCCTTTGGACCAGTTCCAGTTCGCGGCCGAGGGCCATGAGGGCGCGTTCGACGGTGCCCTTGTCGCTGGCGAACTGATCGCTGATGGCGCGGACGGGCGGGGGGACGAGTTTCTGTTTGTGGGCGAGCAGGTTCTCGATCACGCGGGCGTGGCCCCAGGCGAGCACGCGGTTCACGGAGCCGTTGGAGGCGTGCATGCGGTTGTAGGCCTCGTTGCCCACGGCCACGACATTGTGCACGCAGCTCGGGGTGTTGCGGATGATCTCGGCCAGCCGGGCGATCTGGGCGTCGCTGGAGATGTTTTTGGAATCGCGGATGCCCTGGTCCTTCCAGGCGGTGATCACGCGGGCGTTGACGTAGACCCCGGCGATGCAGAGCGGTCCGAAGAAATCGCCCTTGCCCGATTCGTCAATGCCCAGACGCGGGGCGAGCAGGTCCGGGTTGAGGATGTTCTCGTAGCCGAGCCGGGCCTCGCCGATCACGTGCGGTTCGAGCACGAACTGGACGAATTCCTCGGTGCCCTTGCCCTGAACCACCAGTTTACCGGAGTTGTAGTAGGTGACATTGAGGTCCTTCTTCAGGCCGCTGTAACGGGCGTAAGGCACCTCGCGCAATTCGAAGGTCCCGTCGCGCACGATCTTCTCGAGCGCGTCGGCCTGTTCGGCGGTGAGCTTGGCGGTGTGGCTGGTGAGCGGCGGCACGGGCGGGAAGAAAGAGCACGCGCGCACGGAGGTCGAGGGGGAAGTTCGGAGATCGGAGTTTGGTGAAGGGAGTAGGGAGTGGGGAGTGGGGAGGTCAGGGGGTGGTGCGCGATT
>CAYZAE010000239.1:0-8909 GCA_964476125.1 uncultured Verrucomicrobiota bacterium
CACGACCTTCGACACACGACCTTCGACACACGACCCTCGACGCACGCCCATCGACGCACGCCCATCGACCAGCCCCCTTCCCCGCCCCATTGCTTCCGTTGAAGCAACGGGTCACTCTGGGGCGTCCAATTGACCCACATGAAGTCCCGTTGCTTTTCCTTCCTCGTGGCCGCGCTGTGCGCCCTCGGTCTTTCGCAGGGTGCGCTGGCGGCCGACAAAAAGATCGTCCTCATCGCCGGGGTGCCGTCCCACGGACCCGGGGAGCACGAGCACAACGCCGGCTGCATGCTGCTGGCCAAGAAGCTCAACGAACAACCCGGCATCAAGGCCGAGGTCCATCGCAACGGCTGGCCGGCGGATGAAGCCGCCTTCGACGGCGCGGATGCGGTGTTTTTCTACTGCGACGGCGGGGATGCGCACCCCGGCATCAAGCCTCAGCGCCTGGCCAAGCTGGCGACGCTGATGGCCAAGGGGGTGGGGTTCGGCACCTGCCACTACGGTGTTGAAGTGCCCAAGGGCCCCGGAGGCGAGGCCTGGCTCAAGTGGAGCGGTGGCTACTTCGAAACGCACTGGAGCGTGAACCCCCACTGGGATGCGGAATTCAAATCCTTCCCCACCCACCCCATCACCCGCGGCGTCGGCTCGTTCAAGATCCGCGACGAATGGTATTACCACATGCGCTTTCCCGACGGCATGAAACGCGTCACCCCCATCCTCAGCGCCCTTCCCCCCAAGGAAACCCTCAATCGCCCCGACGGCCCGCACAGCGGCAATCCCGGCGTTCGTGCCGCCGTCGCCGCCGGTGAACCGCAGCATGTCATGTGGTGCACCGAGCGTGAGGACGGTGGACGCGGCTTCGGCTTCACCGGCGCCCATTTCCACAGGAACTGGGCCAACGACGAATTCCGGAAGCTGGTGCTGAACGCGCTCGTCTGGATCGCCAAGGCCGACGTCCCGGCCGGAGGCATTCCCTCGAAAGTCAGCGACGCCGAAATGGCGGCGAACCTCGACGCTAAGCGTCGTTGACCCGGGACCGGTCCTGGCCGGTGAAGCTGGCGAGCAGTTCGGACGGCCCGACCGTGGCCGTCCCGACCTTGCCCACCACCACGCCGGCCGCGTGATTCGAGAAGATCGCCGCTTCGACGGGGGAAGCCCCGGCGGCGATGGCCAGGGTGAACGACGCAATCACGGTGTCGCCCGCGCCCGACACATCGAACACCTCCTGGGCCACCGTCGGGATGTGGAACGGCGGATAGCCCTGACGGCACAGCAGCATGCCGTGACCGCCCAGGGTGATCAGCAACAGCGCCGGCTTCAGGCTGCCGAGCAGACGCCCGACCACATCCATCAGCGGTGCATCCTTCATCGGATCGGCGGCATGCACGTCATCCTCCACGCCGGCCAGTTCAAAGGCCTCCTTCCGGTTCGGCGTGACCAGCGACAATCCGGAGAGATCCACCCGATTCACCGGTTTGGGGTCCGCGCTCAGCCAGATGGCCCGGGAACGGCATTCGCGCTTTAGTGCCTCCAATAATCCCTGCGAAACCACGCCCTTGCCGTAATCGCCCACCAGGACGGCGTCCGCCCCAGGGAGCGCGGCGACGACAGCCTCGATCAGGCGCGACTCGTCCGTGGGACCCAGAGCGCCGCGCCGCTCGCGATCGATGCGCACGATGTGTTGCTGGTGCGCGATGATCCGGGTCTTCAGACCAGTCGGGCGGTCCTCCACCCGGACCAGGCCGGTGCAATCGACTTTGTCGGCGCCCAGCAACCGGTCGAGGTGCCCGGCAGAATCGTCCTTTCCGACCACCCCGAACAGGCACGCCGAAGCGCCGAGGGCGGTCAGGTTGCGGGCCACGTTCGCGGCCCCGCCCGCCATGAAGTTCTCCCGCTGAAACTCGACCACCGGCACTGGGGCCTCCGGGGAGATGCGCCGCACATCGCCCCAGATGAACTGATCAAGCATCACGTCCCCCACCACCAGCAACCGACGACGACGTGCGGCCTGGAGCAACCCGCGCACGCGGGCCGGGGAAAGGTTCACGTTTCCGTCGCGGCTCATGACAGGAACCCGGTCAGAGGACTGGTGGCGCTGGCCTCGGCATGTTCGTCACCCAGGCCGATCTCGAAGGCGTCGCGTCCGGCTTCGACCGCCTTCGCGAACGCCCTCGCCATCCGGTTGGGATCGGAGGCCACGGCAATCGCGGTATTCACCAGCACCGCATCCGCGCCCATTTCCATCGCCTCCGCGGCGTGGCTGGGTGCGCCCAATCCGGCGTCCACGACCACCGGAACGGTGGCCTGCTCCAAAATGATGCGGAGCTGGTCCCGGGTGCGGAGTCCGCGATTCGAACCGATGGGCGCCCCGAGCGGCATGACGGTGGCCGTGCCGATGTCCTGCAGGCGCTTGGCCAGCACGGGATCGGCATTGATGTAGGGCAGCACCACGAAGCCTTCCTTCACCAGAATCTCCGCGGCCCGGAAGGTCTCCACCGGATCGGGAAGGAGATAGCGGGGATCGGGGTGGATCTCGAGTTTCACCCAGTTCGGAAGCCCGGCCGCGCGGGCCAACCGCGCCAGTCGCACCGCCTCCTCCGCGTTCATGGCCCCGCTGGTGTTCGGGAGGATGAGAAAGCGCTTGGGATCGATGAACTCCAGGATGTTGGCGAACGGATCGCGTTCCCCCGACAGATCGGCGCGGCGCAACGCCACCGTCACCATGCCCGAACCACTGGCCTCCAGGGCGTCCCGCATGGCCTGCGGCGAGGAGAACTTCCCGGTCCCCAGAATCAGGCGGGACCCAAACTCACGACCGGCAATCACGAGCGACGACATGCGGACGACAGCGTAACGACTCGGATCGCCCGCGTCCAAGCCTGCTCCCTCGCCGGAAGACTTCCCGCGGCTGCTTCTTTCTCGCGCAGAGGCGCGGAGGCGCAGAGGCAGAAAAGGCGACTGAATTCCACGGAAGGACGGCGCCCGCCTGACCTCCGGACTGAAAAATCCATCAATCCCGACCCCGCCGGGGTCGCAGAACACAGCGGGAGGACCGGCCCGCTTGTTCTCACCACAGAGAGCACAGGGAGCACCGAGGAACCGGAATTCGATTCGGGCCAAAACAGTCTCCATACCACCGGATCATCCATGCGATTTCATGGTTTCTTGGAACGAACTGCTCCAACCGGCGTCGACGGCTTCCCTCACACTCTCTCTGTGCTCTCGGTGTCCTCTGTGGTGCCCCCCCCGGAATGGGCCTTTGGTCCGTGGTTGGGAGGGCGGTTCCCGGTATCGCTTCCCCGCCTTCCCTCCGCGCCTCTGCGCCTCCGCGCGATGCCCTTTCCCAACGTCCGTCCGCCCCCGGACCTGGCCCTCGCCCCCACCCCCACGCCGGAGGACTTCCCCCGGCTCCTTCTTTCTCGCGCAGAGGCGCGGAGGCGCAGAGGCAGAAAAGGCGACTGAATTCCACGGAAGGACGGCGCCCGCCTGACCTCCGGACTGAAAAATCCATCAATCCCGACCCCGCCGGGGTCGCAGAACACAGCGGGAGGACCGGCCCGCTTGTTCTCACCACAGAGAGCACAGGGAGCACCGAGGAACCGGAATTCGATTCGGGCCAAAACAGTCTCCATACCACCGGATCATCCATGCGATTTCATGGTTTCTTGGAACGAACTGCTCCAACCGGCGTCGACGGCTTCTCTCACACTTTCTCTGTGCTCCCTGTGCCCTCTGTGGTGAAACAATCGCCGCGGTCCCTTCCAGAAGTGTCGAATGTGAGGGACGGATCCCCTGGTCACCCCACCTACCGTCGTTCGACGCGACAACGTAGAAAGGCATGACCACGTCCGGCCGCTGAAACCGCCCAGGTTTCGGTGACCCGTCCGTCCGCCCCGAGCCGCGAAGTTCGCCGTCGCACCGGAAGCCAGGATTGCAGATCCGCGGATTCCTCGACGTCCAGGATGACATCGTCCGCCCCCG
Source organism: uncultured Verrucomicrobiota bacterium (assembly GCA_964476125.1). Classification (GTDB taxonomy): domain Bacteria; phylum Verrucomicrobiota; class Verrucomicrobiia; order Limisphaerales; family CAIMTB01; genus CAIMTB01. The sequence continues at coordinate 3,979 of CAYZAE010000239.1, forward strand.
GCCGACGCGTAAGGGTCAGGACAAACCCTCCTCCGGAATCCACCCCACCCCGAAGGACGTTGCGTCCCTGCAAGGGGTCGGTGTCGGAAGTCCCGAACGCATGTTCCATCAGCGCCACCAGCCCGTCGCCATCCGCATCCGCCCACGGATCCCCGCTGAACACCCGGCCCTCCTCCGATCCCGGGGAACCCTTCCGGACCGCACTCGCGCGCCAGGCCGAGGATTCGTTCCGCCCCAGCTCAGGTCGGACCAGCACCAGGGAAAAGCCCTGGCCATCGTCCGCCACCGGCCACTCCGGCGAGCCGCCATACTTCAGCGTGAGCAAGGGAGCATTGGTGGCGTTGACCAGCACCAGGCTTTCCCCCTGACCGTTCAGTCCGCCCGCGAAGATCCCCAGCACGGGGACGTCGATGCCATGGCGCTGACGGAACCGGTAGAGGTCGCTCACCAGCACGCACCGCTGTCCGGGCGCAAGCGGCACCTCACGATCTTCCGGGAACGCGAAACGGATCCCCTCCCTGAACCGAGCCCCGCGCAGGTTCACCGCGCGCGCGGAGACGTTCTGCAATTCGACGAACTCCGAGGCCTCGGCCCCGGGCGGTTCGAGGTGCAGCTCGCGGATTTCAAGATCCCCGGTTGCGACGGGTTGGGCGGCCGCCTGGAAAAACGCTTCGTTAATCGCCGACCACTGGGAACCGGATCGCGCGCGCGCCTTGACCACCAGGTTGTCGCGCACCTCGAACGCCGCCGGTCCCGGGGTCAGCGGGCGTTCGAACACGAGTTCCAGATCAAAGCTGGCGTCGCTGGTGGTGGGGGCCGCCTGGTGGAGTTCAACGGCGAACACATTGGTGCCCTCGCGGATCACCCCGGAAGGCAGCGGAAAGGAGGCGAAGGACTGTCCGTCGTCGGTGGCGCTGCCAGCCAGGGTGGTGGCCTGCACGGTCCCAACCGGCATCGAACTGCGAAGCACCTCCACTCCGTTCAGGTACACGATCGCGCCGTCGTCGCACTTCAACCGAAGGGTCATCGACTGCACCGTCGCCAGGTTCGTGGCCACGAAGGCATGGCGGTAATAGGAGGTGATCCACTTCGCGGACGCCGTCCCGAAGGGAATGACCGTCGCCTCGTCGCCCTCGCCGTACCCCAGGGGCGACGGTCCCTCGGACCACCGGGCGTCGTCGAACGCGGGATGTTTCCAGTTCGCCACCGACCAGGCGGCAGCGCCCGCCACCACGTCGCTTGAACCAAGTCCGGCCGCGTCCGCGAACCAGCGCCAGCGCGAACCCGTCGCCACCACGGCGTCCGACCCGCCTGCCCCCGCACCCACCTGATGGGAAATCGCCGAGGGCGACACCCCGCCACCCGGCAGCCGTGGGTCGGTGCCGTCGAGGGTGTACCAGATCGTCGCGGCGGAAGGACCCGTGAACCGCACCGGAAACCCGGGGCTGACCACGCCCCCCTGCCGGACCAGCGAAGGCGCAGCCAGATTCGGATAGAAACCCGCCCCCCGGAAGTCGGCGAGCACCTGGCTGGTGCGTCCGGGAAACCAGGAACCGAGCACTGAATTCCGGCGCGAGGTCCATTCAGCGGGCGTGAGATAGCCCCAGCGCGCCGACTCCGCGAGGAACGCGCGTTCGACCTCGGCACACCGGCGGTTCAGGCGTTCGGCATTGCGCCCCGGGGTCAGCGCGCCGTCGTGGAACAACGCCTTCTGAATCCGGTCCGCCAGCAGGATCCGATAGTCGGGATCCGCCCCGGCGAAGAGCATGGAGAACAGGCTTCCGGGTCCGTCGCCCGACTGTCGTCCCGGACTTCCCCGCCCGGTCCGGTTCCCGGAGGCGCAGTACTGGGGAATGCAGAGCCAGCCGTCGGCATCGTTGAGGTAGAACTTGAATCCGCTGCCGGGAATGGTCGGTCCGACGCACCGGTACTCGTCCTCCGCACCGCCAAACAGCCACAGGATCATGTAATCGATGAACTGCGGCACATCGAGCCACTGGCGGGCCGCCGGGTAATCCCGGCGCAGGGTTTTCAAGCGCGACCAGGTCGATCCGTCCCCGTCATACGGCGTGCCCGGCTCCGCCCACCCACCGACGTTCCAATTGCCGTTGATCGATTCGTAGCCGTCCTCCGGGCCTCCGAGATAGGACTGATGCATCGCGGCGCCCCACCGTTCGCGCAGATGGTAAACGCCCCAGTACGTGCCGTTCAGATACAGGTGAACCCAGCGTCCGTGCGGCCCCAACTGGCCCATCTCCAGCTGGGTGTCGTCGGTGAACAGGTTCGAAAGATAAAACCCCCGCATGGCCATGTCGTGGGAGCAGTTCCGCAACTCCAACTGGTCGAACTCCTCCACCGCCGTCCAGCCCCGGTCGAATCCCCGGAACAACGGCGCCCGGAACCGGCCCGCCCCGTATTTCTCGCGGAAATAGAGCCGGAAACTTTCCTTCGCGAAATCCGTGAACGCCCCTCCGAACTGCTGGACACCACACCCCACCTGCCGGGCCTCACCCCCGGCCGCCGCCGCCTCCGCCCCCGTCGGCATCCATTCCAGCGACGCCGCCACCTCCGTGGTGTCGTTGACCGCCGACGCCGTCACCAGCGAGAAGCTGGGCAGGTCGCGCAGCGCCTGCGTCATCTGGCCCCGGTACAACGCATTGGTGGTGATCGATCGGCGCATCACCGACGAGGCCACCACGTTCGACGGAAAGACATAGGTCTGGGTATCGACATCCGTCGGCGCCCAGCCGTCCCTGAACGCCGCCGCCCGCAGGACCGTGGTGTTGGTGATGGCGATCGGCCCGGAATAAACCTGGCCCCGCGTCGGGGTCGGTGCGGTGCGGTCCGTGGTGTACCGGATGACCGCCCCCGGGGTCGCACAGGTGATCTGCACCAGCAGGTTGGTGTCGTACAATCCCCGGTCCCGGCTGAACCGGGTGTCCGCCACAATACCCGCAAAGGTCGGCCCGTTGGTGGCTCCGGGCGTGGCCGGCTTGAGGTACCCGATCCTCCCATCCAACCCGGGGCCGTAACCGGTGTCCCGCACCTGGCCCGGATACACGGCAGCACCCACACCGGCACCGGCACCCACTTCCGGGTATCGGCGAAGCACGGTGCGGCCGTCCCGGTCCAGCAACGCCAGATACCCGCCGGCGGCGCGCAACCGGAACGGCGCATGCAATTCGCCCGCCGGATCCCCGCGATTCTTGCCCGAGGCGAACACCACCAGGAATCCGTGCGGCGGAATCTTCGCATCCGGCAACACCCACGGCACCGCGTGCAGGGGATCGTCGGTGAGTGCATAGCCCTGCAACGAAAGGGCGAAGCGATTGGGGTTCCGAAGTTCGATCCAGTCCGAGGCATCGCCGTCGGCGTCGCGCAGCGAGGAGACGTTGTCGGCCACGAACTCCGTGAGATCAGGCGGCTCCAACGGCACATCCACACCCACGGTCACGGAGGCTTCGACACTTCCATTCGCGTTGGCCGCCACCAGGGTGTAGGTCGTCGTCGCGGTGGGCTGAACAACAACCAGCCCGCCCGTCGCCTGCACCGGGCCGAGGCCCGGCGAAATCGAAACCGCGGTCGCACCTTCGACCTGCCAGCGCAGGGAGGTGATTTCGCCCGAACGCAGCGTGTCCTCCGCCGCGGCAAAGGTGCGAATGACCGGCAGGCTTCCGCCGTAAACCTCGATCTCGGCCAGCTGCGGATTGTACCCCGCACCGGATTCGTTCACGACCCGGACATGGCGTCCCGCAAAGACCCCGTCCGGATCCAATTCCGCGGTGATCAGGTCGACGCCCCCGACGCCCGAATTCGAGGCATCCGACCGAAGGACGGCACTCCACTCCAGACGACGCCCGGCTCCGGGGAGATCGGACCAGACCTCGACCCGCACCCGGGTGAGTCGTTCCGGACAGCAGCCATCGGAACGGTTGCGAAGCACGATACGGTCGAGTCGACGTTCAGCCCCCAGATCGACCTCGTAATAGAACCCCAGCGTTCCGGAGTCGGCGGCGGGATGGGTGAAGGTGGTGGGATCGCCGTCGGTCAGGGACGCCGGTTTGAAACTGCCCCAGTTGGCCCCGGAGGATTCCACGGGCTGGTTGAGGGCCAGGTTGGGAGCATCCTGGGCATGGATTGGCCCCGCCAGCAGCCAAGCGAACCCGGCCAGCACCAGGACCATCAACCGGACCGACACGCGTGCGAGGGAAGTCATGCGCGGCCCCAGCCTATCACGCCAAGGGCAGGCTGGGAAACGTCAGTGCATGCCCCCTGAGGCAGGGCGCGATCTCCCGATGGTTGGACAAGTGGGTGGGTGGGTCGAGGGCCGGCCGTCTGGAGTGCTGCGACATGTCGCAGCTTTCGATTCGCCGCCCCGTCTGCCCCCAATGCCGGACCGCCCCCTCACGTCGGTTCCCCTGCCCCCGCTGAATCCAAAGCGGCGACATGTCTCCGCAGTCCATGCCGCCGCTCTGTCCTCCCTTCCAACGGCGGGCCTCGTGCGCCGCCCTTCCAGGCGCCCCGCCAGGCACCCCTTCCTTTCCACCGCCGCGCGGCGCCCTCGGAGAGGTCGCCCTGGAGTTTGGCCATTTTCAGGCGTCGCGGAGCGACAGAATGACGGTAGCCGTGGGCAACGCCCACGGTTTGCGTGGTTTTTCTGGTTGGCGTCGCGGAGCGACGTACGACCGTTAACGGAGGCGTAGGCGAATCGAAGGGTTCGTGAGGGAATTGCAGACAAACGATTCCGGCGTCGCGCCGCGACGCACCCGAAACTCACACCGGATCCAGGGGCTGAAGCCCCTGGCTACCATCGTCCCGTCGCTCCGCGACTTCTGGGAGAAGTGCGAAAACGGCCAAACTCCAGGGCGCCCGCGGAGAGGTCGCCCTGGAGTTTGGCCATTTTCAGGCGTCGCGGAGCGACAGAATGACGG
>CAYZAE010000240.1:0-8721 GCA_964476125.1 uncultured Verrucomicrobiota bacterium
AAACGATCGCTGGACGCGAAACTGCGGCCTCCCCGGTGAGGCGCCCGCGGAGCGGTCGTCCTACCTCGGACTCAGTGGAGCATCAGGTACGCCACGATGTTGATGCCGAGAGGATAGGCGGTGCGTTCCGAGAAACGGTCGAAGTAAAAATCGCTCTCCCCCTCGCGCTCCCAGCCGTCGCTGAGATCGCTGTTGTGAACGGCGAGAATCTGGATGTGCCCCGCCTCGTTCCGGAGGGCGCGGACGCTCATCACCTCGGAACCTTCGCCGCGATCCACCCGGTGCGGTTCCGAAGCGGGATCCTCGGGATCGAAGTCCTCGCGCCACAACTGCATGGTCGGCACCCGCCAGCGGTGCATGGGCCCGCGGAGATCGTAGATGAAATGGAACACCGGATGTTCCATCGGGAGATCGACCCAGGGGCGGCCGGGGAGAACCCGTTCCATCTGGGCGGCGAATCCCTGCCACTCCCGTTCGCTCCAGAAATCATTCACAAACAGCACGCCACCACTCGCGAGGTAGGCGCGCAAGCGCAGCACCTCCTCGTCGCTCAGCCGCATGTAACCCCCGTGCTCCAGGTACAGGAGCGGGTAGTCGTGGAGATCGGAATCCTCCAGTCGCAGCACCCGCGCATCAGGGTCGGTGCGGATCGAGGTCAGCTGCTGGAGGCGCCAGGAAAGGTTCAGGTCGGCATCCGGATAATCCACCCACCACCCCAGCCTCGGTCCAAAACCGCGTCCGGGTCGCTGGCCGGGATCCGAGGCGAACACCAGCCGGGCGAAGGTGAACACGTCCTGCTCAAAACCCGGGCTGTTGGTCCAGGCGGGGGTGACGGTGCTGTGGGAAACCGTTTCCCGTGCGGTCCGGACATTCGCCTCGTCGACGGTCCCGCCGTCCTCGATGCGGATGATCCGACTCGGACGCGAGCCGGGTCCGTTGGCGGAGGCCACCGGCCGCTGGGCCAGGACCGCGGACGCGACGAGGGCTCCGGTCAGGACCAGGACCAGCACCAGAATCTTGGCGGGGGCACGGATCATCCCGGGTTGAGACCCTGGCACGTGCCGGCGCCGGGAGTCGATGGCGGGGAATGTCCCCGCAGTCCATAGGCCGGAGTCGCTCCCTGACGCGGGATGCGCCCGCCCCGTCGCAGCCGGTCACAATCCCATTGAACCCGGGCAGCCGACCCCGGCAGCGTCAGGCCCGTGAAACCGGAAATCGCGCCCCACCGCGCCACGTCCAAGTCCACGTTCAACGCCCTGCTGGGCCTGGGAACCTCCCTGATCCTCGCCACCGCCACCACCTCCGTTCAGGCGGCTTCCGAAACCCCGCCCGGGGTCCGCTATGACCAGGCGGAATCGGAAGCGGAAATGGAATTCCCGCATCATCATGTCGGCGTGTTCGCCGGTGGCGCGACCCGGTTCAAGGCCCCCGAGCACGAGGAGGAGGAAACGGGCGCCTCCATCGGTGTCGAATACGAGTACCGATTCACCCGGCACTGGGGCGCCGGTCTGCTGTTTGAAGGCGTGGTCAGCCAGCATGCCCGCGACGCGCTGATTGCTGTTCCCTTCAACTGGCATCCCTGGGAATGGCTGAAGCTCTCGGCGGCACCGGGCGTGGAAATCGTGGAACACGGCAGCCACGAATTCGCCATCCGCCTCGCCGCGGCCTACGAGATCGAGTTCGGCAAGTACAACCTGGCTCCGGAGATCTCCGTCGACTTCACCCGCCAGTCGCAAACGCTGGTCTATGGACTCAGCTTCGGACGCCGGTTCTGATCGGAACCGATCCGCGCTTCCCCTCCTCCGCGGGATTCACCATTCTCCGCGGCCATGTCGATCCGATTGTCCGGCCTCCCGGGCGTCCGCCGTCGTGGTTTGGGCGGACACCTTCCCGCGCTGACAGCGTCCCTGGCATTTTTCGCGGCGGGAGCGTCCTCCACCGAAGGAGCGTCCCCGACGCTTTACGGGGTCACTTCCACCCAGCTGGTGACCGTCGACCCGGCCACGGGCACCTCCACGGTCGTGGGTTCGCTCGGCCTCGCCGGCAACCAGAGCCCTGGTCCCCTCGCTTGGAATCCGCAGGACAACCGCCTGTACGGATTCGTCTATGACTTCGCGATTGTCGGGTTCGACGTGGTGTTCACCGAGCAACGGTTTGTTTCGATCAACCCCGACACCGCCGCGGTCACGTCCATCGCGACCTTCGGCTCCCAGCAAACCGGCATCGTCTACGATTCCCTCGAGTACATCGGCGGTTCGGTGGGCAGCCTGGTGGTGGGACGCGGCACCTCGGGGGGTAATTCCGGGACGACAGAACTGGCGACGATCTCCACCCTCGGCGTGCCGTCGACCTTTCGGTCCACGACCCTCGACAACGACCTGCTTGCGTGGGCGGGGGATTCGCGGGTCATTTCGATCGATCCCAACCATGTCACGCCGGCCAGCCGGGCCCGGGAACTCGACATCCAGAACGCGCCCCCCACGCAGACCTTCCTCACCGGTTCCCTGCCGAGTTCGACCACCGGGGAACTGGCCTGGGACCTCACCGGCGGCCGCCTTTACGCTCTCGATTACACCCTGGGCAACCGGAGCCTTTACCGCCTGTCCGTGAGCGGATCGGCGCTCTCTCTCGATTCGACCGTGACCGTTTCGGGAAGCCAGGTGCGCGGCATCGCCTTCGCCCAGGTTCCCGAGCCCGCCCCAGTCACCGCCGCAGGCGGCCTCACCCTGCTCGCCTGGGCAATCCGCCGCCGCCTGCAAACCCGCTAGCCGCCTCCCCACTCCCGCCTCCGCACTGCCCCCGCCCCATGTCCCGACCCCTTCCTCACTTCCTGGCCCTGGCCTCCACGCTCGCGCTCGCGACGCCGGCCCTGGCCGCTGCCTACACCGCCACCGACCGGCAACCCACGCCGGAGGAACTCGCGTCCCTGCCGGGCGTCGTCCCGGAAAAGGTCGAGGCCCTGCGCAAGGACGTCCGGGTGCCGAGTGAGTTCGATTTCACCATCTTCGCCACGCCGCCGGCCGTGAACTACCCGGTGTTCGTGGCCGCGGCGCCGGATGGAACGTTGTACGTCTCAAGCGATGGCAACGGCTCCCTCGACCACAAACCGCACCTGGGCCGGGTGCTGCGCGTCCGCGACACGAACGGGGATGGCCAGGCCGACGAAGTGAAGGCCTTCGTGCCCGACGTCGATTCCCCGCGCGGCCTGGTCTGGGACCATGATCGCCTTTATCTCCTCCACCCGCCGGACGTCAGCGTGTTCATCGACCGCAACGGCGACGGCGTGATGGACGAGAAGCAAACCCTGGTGAAGGGCATTGCGTTCACCTTCAAGGATCGCCCGGCCGATCATTCCTCGAACGGGCTTGAACTCGGCATCGACGGCTGGCTGTACGCGGCCATTGGTGATTTTGGTTTTCTCGAAGCCACCGGTGCGGACGGACGCACGCTCCAGATGCGGGGCGGCGGCGTGGTGCGGTTCCGGCCCGATGGCACCGGACTCGAGCGGTACGCGTTCGGGACCCGCAACATTCTCGAGGTGGCGATCAGCCCGTTGCTCGACGGTTTCGCGCGGGACAACACCAACGACGGCGGCGGCTGGGACATCCGGCTCCATCATTTCGGCGGCGGCGACTCCCAGCACGGGTACCCGACGTTGTTCAAGAATTTCGCCGATGAAATCCTCCAACCCCTGGCCGATTACGGGGGCGGCTCGGGATGCGGCGGGGGCTGGATCGACGAGCCCGGCATTCCCGCGCGCTGGAACAACGCGCCGCTCACGGCGGACTGGGGTCGCGACTGGATCTATCACCACCGCGTGACGCCCAAGGGCGCGACGTTCACGGCCACCCAGGAGGAATTCATCCACCTGCCCCGCGTCACCGACCTGGACGTCGATGCCAACGGAGCGATCTACGCCGCGAGTTGGAAGGGCGCCTCCTTCACCTGGGTCGGGCCCGAGGTCGGATTCCTCGTGCGCGCCACCCCGAAGGGCTATCAACCCGCGCCCCTGCCGGACTTCGAGAAAGCCACACCCAAGGAACTGGCCTCGCTGCTCACCTCGCCGAGCCAGGGTCGGCGTCTCGCCGCACAACGGGCGCTCATCCGACGCGACGCCGGCCAGGCCGTGCAACGGGATCCCACGCTGCTGCTCGACCTGGTGGCCGATGCCTCGCTGACCCTGCCGACGCGCGTGGCCGCGATCTTCGCGATGAAGCAGGCCATGGGCGCCGACGCCAATGCCCTGCTCCAACGGTACTCGGCGGATCCCGCGATCCAGGCCTGGATCCTCCGGGCGCTCGGCGATCGTCCCGATCAAGCGGCCCAGATCGATCCCAAGCGCCTCACGGCCGGACTGAAGTCCCAGGATGCCCGGACCCGCAAGGAAGCGGCCATCGCCCTGGCGCGACTCGGAAGCCGCGACAACGCGGGAGCCATCACCGCGGTGCTCGGGGATTCCGACCCGGTGGTTTCGCAGGCTGCCGTTCAAGCGCTGATCCAACTCCAAGCCGTCGATGCCTGCCTGCCGATCGTGGACTACGGCAAGCCGGAGTCGGCCGTCCGATCGGCGGCGCTGCGCGTGCTCCAGGGACTGCCCCAATCCCGGGTCGTCGAAGCCCTCATCGAACGCCTGGGCACCGAGATCCGGCCCGAGCAACGCAAGGGACTGCTCACGGCGCTTTGCAGGCTTCATTTCGTGGAGGGGCCGTGGAAGGGGGATTCCTGGGGCACCCGGCCCGACACCCGCGGTCCCTGGTACCAGCCCGAGCCCTGGAGCGAGACCACGCGCATCGGCAACGTGCTGCGCACCACCCTGGAGCGGACGGCCCCCGAGGAGGCGGCGCATATCGCGCGGGAAATGGCGCGACACCGCATTCCGGCCGGGGACGCCCTGGACAAACTCATCGCCCGCGCGGCCCAGGACGCCTCGCTGGCTCCCGCCCTTGCCGCGCAACTCGCGCAGGCCGAGACCACGCCCGCCGCGGCGATTCCCGTGCTCGCCCGCGTGGCGACCGAATCCGGGACCCCCGATGCGGCCCGGGCGCAGTCGGTGATCGCCCTGGCGCGGACCGACAGCCCCGAGGCATGGCGCGCGATTTTGCAGGCCTACGCCCGGGTGCAGGCCACCCAGAGCGAGAACAACCTGGCGGAGAAGGCGCGCGGCGCGGTGCTGAACGCACCGAACCTTGATCAGGCCCATGGCGTGTTCGAGGAGGAAGCGGCCAGGCTCGCGGGGGAAACTTCGCAGGTGGCGGATATTCTCCTGCTCAAACTCGCCGCGCGAAAAGTGGGCGCGCCCGAGGCGCGGGAAGCGGCGTCGAAGGCGCTCGATGCCGGTTGGGCGAACCCGAAGCGCCGCCTCCAGATCCTGCAGGCCGCGACCCGGGCGGGGGACGCCTCGCGCGCGGCGCAGATTGTCGCCGCGCTCACCGATTCCGACCCCGAGATCGCCAAGGCGGCGAAGGAAGCCACCAAACGCCTGCGCATTGATCCCGAGAAATTCCGGGCCGCGGCGGCCGAACCCAAGGTGGGGGACCGGCCGGTTCCCGAGGTTCTCGAGGCCATGCTCCGGACCAAGGGCGAGGTTTCGCGGGGTGAGCAGCTGTTCACGCAACTCAGCTGTTCCGGCTGCCACACCGTGAAGGAAGAGGAACCGCCGAAGGGCCCGTTCCTCGGCACCATTGCCAACACCTACCGCCGTCGAGACCTCGCCGAGGCGATCCTGCTTCCGAACAAGACCCTCGCCCAGGGCTTCGCCACGCACCACTTCGAGCTCAAGGACGGCACGGAGATCGATGGGTTCGTGGTCCAGGAGGCGGCGGATGCCGTGACCGTGCGCAACGCCGCGGCGCAGGAGTTCAAAATCCCGGTGGGGCAGATCGCCAAGCGCGAACGCCAGGAACGCTCGATCATGCCGGAAGGTCTCGCGGCCGGGATCACCCTCGCCGACCTCGCCTCCATTCTCGATTACCTGGAATCGCTGCCCCCCAAAAAGACCCAGCCATGATCCGCATCCAGATCGTCGACTCCCACACCGGCGGCGAACCGACTCGGGTGGTTCTTTCCGGAGGCCCCGACCTGGGCTCCGCCAGCCTGAGCCTCGCCGACCGTCTGGCGGTGTTCCGCGACCGCCATGACACGTTCCGGTCGGCCATCGTCAATGAACCCCGCGGTTCCGACGTCGTGGTGGGCGCCCTGCTCGTGCCTCCCACGGATCCCACCTGCGCCACCGGGGTGATCTTCTTCAACAACGTGGGGTATCTGGGCATGTGCGGTCACGGGACCATCGGCCTGGTGGTCACCCTGGCGCACCTCGGCCGGATCGGCCCCGGGGATCATCGGATCGAAACTTCGGTCGGGGTGGTGACCGCCACTCTGCACCCCGACGGCTCGGTGTCGGTCGCCAACGTGCCCAGCCATCGCAAAGCCCGCGCGGTGTCGGTCGGAGTGCCGGGCGTGGGCCCGATCTCCGGGGACGTCGCCTGGGGCGGCAATTGGTTCTTTCTGGTGGAACGGCACCCGTGGTCGCTGGAGCTGTCGAACGTCGCCGAGCTCACCGCCGCCACCACCGCGCTGCGTCTCGCCCTCAATCACGGCGGGCATCCGGAGGTGGATCACGTTGAACTGTTCGCCCCGGGTCGCGCCGGCGGGCAGTCGCGTAATTTCGTGCTCTGCCCTGGCGGCGCCTACGACCGTTCGCCCTGCGGCACCGGAACCAGCGCCAAGCTGGCCTGTCTGGCCGCCGACGGAAAACTGGCGGAGGGCGAGGTCTGGACGCAGGAGAGCATTCTTGGCAGCACGTTCCGGGGATCGTTCCGCTGGCTGGACCGTGCCGCGGGGATCATTGCTCCGGTCATCACCGGGACCGCCTTCGTCAACGCCGAGGCCACGCTGCTGCTCGACGAGCGGGATCCGTTCTGCTGGGGCATCCGCGGCTGAGACCGGTTCACTTCCGCTTCTCAACCCAGACCATGACCTCGAGGTCGTAGTCGGTGTAGGTCCGGTACTTTCCGCGAAGCCAGAGCAGGACCGTCCGACCCGATCGCCACCTGGGCGCGATGGGACGGAGGTTGTCGTTGGAGGAACCCGGGGTCAGCGGCTCCCAGGTCCAGTGCCCGCCGCGATCCGGGGTTCGACCCCGGAACAGTTCGTAATGCCCCATGGTGAGCGCCACGCCCGTGGCGGGATCGACGTTCGAGGAAATGAAAACGACGTCCGGATCGTCGGGGTGCAGGCAGATCCCGCCGGCATAATCGTCCTCACCCGCATAGAGACGCGAACCGGCAAAGGCGATCTCGTGGTCCGACCACGCCCGGCCATCCCAGCGCGCGAAGCGATACCGGAGGTCACGCCCCTTGGTGGCCGCCGCCGCCGGGTCCTCCCCCACGGCATCGCGCCGGACCGAATACGCCACGCGCACCACGCCCGCCGAATCGAGGGCGATGTCGTGGGGCCACGCGACATTGGTCGGGTTGCCCGCGAAAATCCGGGTGGCTTCCCCCGGCAACACCGGCCCCGCCTCCAGCGCGCGGATCGGGGTTCCGTCGCTGCGATGCAACGTGCCCTTCCGCAGGTAGGCATGGTGAAGGCTGTTGTCGAAGTCGCGCGGATGCCCCTCCGAAAACACGAAATGGATGAGGCCCTTGCCGTCCGAGGCGTACTTCACATACGGCCGATGGCGCGTCGGGGATTCCACATCCACCAGCAGCCCCCCGGCGGTCCAGGTGGACCCGAGATCCTCCGAGTAGGCCCAGGAAGGTTTGTAGCGGTCGTCGAGGCCTCGGAAAAAATCCACCATCCGCCCCTTCCCACCGGAGCGATCCAGCCAATGGAGGTTCGAGTAGGTGACGCGGGAAGTGTCGCTGGGCACGAAAACCCGTTCCTGCCCCCAGCTCGCCGCGTCATGCCGCTTTCTCGAGATGCGGAAATAAATCCGGTTCTCCGGCCCGTGCTTCGAGTACATCGCCAGCAACCGGCCATCGGGCAGTTCAATCCAGGCCGGTGAATTGTGGTCGTCGGCCTCCAGGTTCTTCCGCAACGGAAACCGCGTCACCGCCCCGGTGCTGAGATCCACGCTCATGGCGTCGATGTCCCCCTTGCGCGACGGGTCGAACCGGCCCGTCGCCACGGATCCGACGAACAGTTTGTCGCCGGCCACAATCGCCCGTTCGTCCTCGAACCACGACCAGCCGCCGTCGTCATTCAGCGCCACCGGTCCGAGGGAATCGGAGGGCTTGGCGGCCAGGGCGTTTTCCCCGGACCAGGCGGCTCCCAGCAGCGCAACGCTCAGGAGGTGACGGATCCAGGCAACGCGGGTGCCGCCGGGAACCGGCCGTCGAAGCTGCGGAGATCGTGGTGTCGAACCGTGCTCCGAGCGGGCCGTGAAGGCGGCCAGGTGCCGCCGCGCTCCGGAAGACAGGTGCATGCGTGAAGGCTCGCCGCTGGAACGGTCCACGGCAATCCCCGGGAGGAGTTCCGCTCCGGGCGCGGTGCATCCCGAGTTTGCGGGTGGTGGCACTCGTCGCGCTGCGACGAGTAGCGCCGCGTCCAGCGGCGCAACGACATCACCAAGGAGCCCCCCAAAATGGCTGCCGCCCGCTCAACGCGGGCGGGGTTGTCGCAGCGCGACAACCGCTACCAACAACTTCGGGATCCCAGGAGTTTGACCATTTTCAGGCGTCGCGGAGCGACCGAAGGACGGTAGCCGTGGGCTTCAGCCCA
>CAYZAE010000241.1:0-8710 GCA_964476125.1 uncultured Verrucomicrobiota bacterium
TTGGCCCGGACGGACGCCTTTTGTCTAGAATCGAATTCTGTGGGCCAAGAGGAGGGAGGGCCGCCGCACTCCATATTGTCACTCCCCGCTCCCCACCCACTCCAGCCACGGTCCCATTCCGAGACCGGTTTTCGCCGAGAGTTCGAACACGCGCGCCCGGGGGGCGACGGACGCGATGTTCGACCGCAACAGACCCAGATCCACCCCGGTCGCCTCCGCCAGATCCAGCTTCGTCACCACCACCGCCGTGGCCCATCGGAAGATGGGCGGGTACTTCAGAGGTTTGTCCTCCCCTTCCGTCACCGACAGCAACACCACGCGCCGATCCTCCCCGAGATCGAAGTCCGCCGGGCAAACCAGGTTCCCCACGTTCTCGATCAGGAGCAACCGGCAGCCAGTGAGATCCAGCGACTCCATCCCCCGGGCCACCATCGCGGCATCGAGATGGCACGCCGTTCCCGTGGTGATCTGAACCACCGGAGCCCCCGCCGATTTGATCCGCTCCGCATCCCGCGCCGTGGCCAGATCCCCCACGATCACGGCGGTCGGAACCTTGCCTGCCAGGGCCGACACGGTTTTTTCCACCAGGGTGGTCTTCCCCGATCCCGGAGAGGAAACCAGATTCACGGCCGGCAAACCGAGTTCCCGAAGACAGGCACGATTCCGTGCCGCCAAGCGGTCATTCCGATCCAGGACCGGACGGCCGATCTCGATGGTCCGTGGCGCGACCAGGCTGGCCAGCAGCGCTTCGCCCTTCAGCGGCAACAGGGAATCCCGGGAATTTCCCGCGGAGGAAAGCCCCTCGTCCGAAGGATGGTGGTGATCGTGGGGGTGGTGGTGGGGGTGGGAATCGTGCGCATGGTGATGAACCGTTCCATCGGCATGACGATGCCAACCCTCGCCTTCCCGCACCTCGGCATCAGCCTCCCCCTCGTCTCCCGGCCGAATCAGGCGGACTGGAGAACCGGGCACCGCCTGCATGGGGTGCACCCCGAACCGTTCCACCGTTCCGCATCCGCATTCCTTGCACATAGGCGGTCCCTCCGCCGCGGCTCATCCCCGAGTTCCAGACCGAGGAATCGACCGAGGCACGGCTACACCCTGCCCTCCCGTCACGCCATGGCGACGATTTCGGGGCGGAACATCGCGCGATGAAAGGGGCGGTGCCCCGAATCGCAGCCGGCCAGCTCCATCCTGTTGATCCTGTCCATCCTGTCGAAGACGGCTTCCTCCGGCTCCCTCGCGTCACGAAACCGTGGGCTTGAGCCCACCGACGATGCCCCCGCCTCCGGACTCGCCGCCGGCGCGAGCAAGGTCCATGGTGCCGTCCAGTCCACGCGGCCATCATGCCCCCCCCGATCATGAACCAACCGAAGCGAAGCGGATTTGCGGTCGTCAGTCTCGTCCTCGGAGTGGTCGCCCTGCTGTTCGCCTGGCAAGGCAACGGAGGCACAGCCGCCCTGGCCTTCCCGATCGGAATCCTGGCCGTGATCCTTGGCGCGCTTGGCGCGGTCCTCATCCGATGGGGGAAATCCGGCAAGACCGGCACCCGCCAGGCCCTGGGTGGACTCGCCCTGGGAATCGTCGCCTTCGTGGTCGCCGCCTCGAACCTGATCCAGGGCTTCAATCAACAGCGGGGCCCCTCGGGCTGGAACCGTTCGCAGCGGTCCCAGATTCCTGACATGCCGCGGCCCGACCGGGTCCGCCGGACACCCCTCACCAATTTCGCCTCGCGCCTGCCGGTCGTGGTGCTGCACACCGGCGGACGCCCGGTCTGGCAGGAGGGTTCCACCCTGATCCGGGCCGAGTTTTACGAAGCCGGAAAGGGCCCCGGCACTTCCGAGACGACCCCCAACTACCTCGGACCCGCCACCCTCAATCGCCGGGGGTATTCCTCGCTCCGACTGCCCAAACCCTCGTTCACGCTCCACACCGTCGACGCCTCGACCAACCAGATCAAGGTGCCCCTGCTGGGAATGCCGAAGGGCGAGGACTGGGTTCTCTACGCGCCCTTCGAGGACAAGACCCTGATCCGCGACGTGCTGGCCTATGAACTGGCGCGGAAGATGGGGCATTACGCCCCGCGCACCCGCTTCGTGGAAGTCTTCGTCAACAACTCCGCGGGGCCCGTCGCCCGGGAGGACTACGAGGGGGTGTACGTGCTGGTGGAGAAAATCAAACGCGGAGCCGATCGGGTGAACATCGCCAAGCTGGAACCCACCCATCGTGCGGAACCCGAAATCACCGGCGGCTACATTCTCAAACGCGACCACCGCGAACGCGACGGACGCCGCTTCCACACCCCCAACGGCGGGCCCTACTTCCACGTCTATCCCAACGACCGCGACATCACCCCCGAACAGCGGACCTGGATCCAGCGCTACCTCACCGCGTTCGAGAACGCCCTGCATGGGCCCGACTTCGCCGACCCCAGCACCGGCTACGCCGCCTTTCTGGACGTCGATTCATTCATCGACGCCCACTGGCTGATCGAACTGTCCAAGAACGTCGACGGCTTCCGGTACAGTTCCTTCCTCACCAAGGATCGCGGCGGCAAGCTCAAGACCGAGCCGCCCTGGGACTGGAACCGCGCCTTCGGCAACGCCAACTACTACGGCGGGGGCCAGAGCGAGGGCTGGTACTGGACCCGGCTTCGCCCCAACGAAATCTCCTGGCACGCCCGACTTCGCGAAGACCCGGCCTACGTCGAGCGCGCCTCCGCCCGCTGGCGCGCCCTGCGCACCACCACCTTCGATCCCGCCGGAATGCATGCCTTCATTGACCAATGCGCGGCCGAACTCGAAGGTGCCCAGCAACGGAACTTCGAACGCTGGCCGGTGCTTGGACAACACATCACCTGCAATTACTACGTCGGCCGGACCTACCAGGACGAGATACGCTGGCTCAAGGGTTGGATCGACCGTCGGATCGCCTGGATTGATTCCCAGGTCGGACTGCCCCCGGCGCAATAAGCCGCGAGCGATCCTCGCGAATGGCGAATGGGGAGTGGGGAGTGGGGCGGCGACGGGACTATTTGCGGCGTTGCAACTGGATCTCCAACTCACGAATCAGGCCATCTTTGGAGGTTTTCTGGTAGTAGCGGATTTCCGTGGAGGTGTGGGTGAACTCGTGCTCCTTCGCATCGAGATAGATTCCACCATAGGTCTCGGTACCGATGTATTTGGTGGTGGATCTCGTGGGGATGCAGTCGCCGAATTCATCGAATTTACCCTCCGACAGCGAATTGACGCCTTTGAATTCCTTGGATTGGGGAGAGACTGCCAATTGGAGGCTGGTTTTCGGGGCAAGAATCCCACCGGTGCCGTCGGTCAGAATGGCGATGATTTCCAGACTCACGAGGTTGGAGAAGGATCCATTTTCCACGACTTCCTCGCGAAAGCCCGGCACCCCGTCCTGAAGCCGGTGTGAGGCCAGACTGTGGGGGGAGGCGCCCGGATCGGTGCCAGGGTTGCCGGCCGAACAGAGTCCCCCTGGCGTTCGTCGGACACTTTGACGGCTGATGGAGCCCTGCTCGAAGCCGGACAGATGAAAGGTCAGGTTGGTGGATCCAGGAATGCCGAAGAGCGGGAACGGCTCCACGATGTCCTCCTCCACGTTGTCCAGGTAGGCTGCGAAGAGATAGGTTTTGTCCACCTGGCTGCTGGCCACCACATCAGGCAGTTCCTTGAAGAAGTTGGTGCGGTAGGATTCGGTGAACCGGACTTCGCCGTACCACTGGGGCAGGCAAACCTCGATGCTGGACATGTCCCAGCTCCCATCCGGGGAACCGCCGCCCAACAACTCACGCTGCCGTTGAATGCCCATCAACTCCACCACCAACCGGCGATCCGGGCCCCGTTCCTCGCAGCATTTCCGGATCTGCTCCTCGCACACGACCAAAAGGGACGCCAGTTCACTCATGGAGCCACTGTCGGGAGCTCCCAGGAGCTGCAGCTGCCGTTCCCAACTCAGGATCCAGAGCAGAAGTTCCCTGCCGACAAGGCACTTGGTTCTGGCGTCGGCGATCCGCGGGGTGATGTTTTCAGCATACCATTTGGAGGATCTTGTCAGGGCCCCCTGGACCCACGTTCCGCCCGTCTGCTCGTCTTCGGAGAGGAGAATCTGCTTCTGCCGCTCAATGGCGATCTCTGCGGCGAACTGCTCCTGCAAGGGGCGCATCGCCTCCGTGAGTTCCTCATGCATCCGCTTCGCCTCCTCCACCTGCTCGGGGTAACACTCCTCCAGGGAAGCCTGGAGCCGCCGTTTTCCACGGGCCGGGACGGGGCGTCCGAGGGCCGGGGGATCCCCGGCCAGTGATTTCAATTCGGACAAGGTGAACTCACCGAAGCCGTAGCTTCGGAACTGCTGGACCACAATGCGGGTGCCGTTGGTCAGGAGCAGATCCGGAACGAGATGAAGATGACTTCCATTGTTATCAAACGCGTACGACGCCACATGGGGAGTCGGGAGATTGGTGGGGTAGGTGATTCGCAGAAACGTGGGCGACGCGAGCACCAATCCCTCCGGCTCCAGACGCACCCCAGACTTGAATCCGCGCTGGGCCGGAATGCCCGTCACGTTCGTGAGCAGCGTCATGCGGAAGGTGGTCGCCGCAAAGACAGCGTTGGTGGGAATGACAAGATCATAGGAGGTCCCATCCTCGCCCATGAGGTGCAATCCACCGCCGGTCTCCGGCAGGATCAGACCCTCCGCCGTCCGCTCCACGTCCGTGGCTGGGACAACCGTCGGAGAACCTGGCGCATTGGTCGGCGCGCCAACCTCCAGGGCCCGGAAGAACTGGGGAATCCTGGACGGCAGGGCTACGACTGAAACCTCCCAGGTTCCATTGAGGAGGGATCCGGAACTCAAGGCCGTCCAGGTGACCAGGTTGGAGGAGGACTCCAGGCGGTAGAGACCGCCGGATTCCCCAAGCAATCGCAACTGGAGTTGATCTCCGACCATGCGAGGGGGTTCGAACCGGGGGGCGGCGGCCAGCCCCGTGCCGGGACGGAGGCAGAGTACAACCCCCAGA
The DNA here is from genome assembly GCA_964476125.1 of uncultured Verrucomicrobiota bacterium. Classification (GTDB taxonomy): domain Bacteria; phylum Verrucomicrobiota; class Verrucomicrobiia; order Limisphaerales; family CAIMTB01; genus CAIMTB01. The sequence goes on from CAYZAE010000241.1 coordinate 5,033, forward strand.
ACCACGAGACACCAGAGTGCATGCAACCTCATCGGGGTGAACCCTCGCAAACCGACGAAGGGATCGCAACGGCGCTCGGGAGACGCCAGTGCATCCGCAGTTTGTGGTGGTGGAACTCGTCGCGCTGCGACGAGTAGCGCCGAGTCCAGCGGCGCAATCCCGGCATGCCTCGGGCCAACGGAAGGATAAGCCTGTCGGCAGGCTCGGAACGACGAATCCGGTGGAATGGATCAAACTTCACGCCGCGCCGGTGCGGTCTGGAGACAGGCCTGCGATCGGCGTCGTTTAACCCACAACTTCGGAATGCACGGCGACCCAGGCGTGTGGACTGCGGGGACATGTCACCGCTTTGGATTCACCGTGGAACCGGGACCCGACGCAGGCCAGCGCTCCGGCGTCCGGGGGCGATGCGTCGGTGAATCTAAAGCTGCGACATGTCGCAGCACTCCAAAGCTCCCTTCCCCCGGCGACCCTGATCCACCCCGTCTGGACCGCCGGAACACCTGGATCGATTCCCAGGTCGGACTGCCCCAGACAAATCAACTCAAGGAAAGACCCCAGCCCAGGAGCTACGGGAGGTCGCCGTGAGAAAGGCAGTAAGGCTCCCCGCAGCGCGGCAAGCCCTCCCTGACAACTCGGAGATGCGCCCAGGCATCGTGCACCGAGGAGTAATACCTTTCACTTCGAGACTGCCTTCGCTATGGAGTCCTCCGTGTCCAATCCTACATCGACGGAAAGTCCGTGGCATCGAGTCGGACTGCTCACCGAACTCGCACAACGCGAACTTTGCGCCATGACGATCGCGGGCAAAGCCCTGGCGATCACGTGCAAGGATGGAAGATTCGGCGCCATTGCCGGGCGCTGTCTGCATGTGGGCGGCCCGCTCGGTGAAGGCAAGCTTTCTGGCGAGAACATTGTGTGCCCATGGCACGGTTGGAGTTTCAACCGCTGCAACGGCCAGTCTGGCAAAGGCTATCCTATCGCGGTCGCCGCTTATGAATTGAAGGAGGAGGATGGCGCACTGTGGATTCGGTTCGATACCGCCACCGCCGCGAAAGCGCCGCAACGCGAACCGCATCGCCTGGCACGACCCGTAAAGCGCGAGGCTGGCCCGATCCGCGTGTTCGGCCTTTCCACCACTGGCATGGACACGGAGTCGCCTCGCTATTCGACCTCGGAGGATTTGCTGGTGGAGGCTCTGGCCCACGCGCGAGACGCTCTTGGCTGCGAGACCAACCTCATCAAGCTGGCCGAGGTGAAGTTCAAACACTGCGAGGGTTACTACTCGAAAGCAGCGCCGGCCTGCACCTGGCCCTGCACCCTCACTCAAATGGACGACGAGGACGAACTCGAACCGGTTTATGAGGCTCTGGTGCACTGGGCCGATGTGGTGTTGGTGGCGACGCCGATTCGCTGGGGCGCGGCCAGCTCCCTCTACTTCAAATTAGCCGAGCGCCTGAATTGCGTGCAGAACCAGGTCACGCTCAACGATCGCATGCTCATTCAGAACAAGGTCGCCTCGTTCATCATCACCGGTGGGCAGGACAACGTGCAGGGCGTCGCCGGACAGTTGCTGGGTTTCTTCAGTGAACTTGGATTCACCTTTCCCCAGTTCCCGTTTGTGGCCCACAGCCGCGGCTGGACCGCCGAAGACATGGAGAACAATGTCCGCTTCGTGCAGACCGATGCACACCTCCGCGAAGGCACCCGTGAACTCATCACCCGCGCCGTTGAGACCGCCCGCGCCTGCCTCACCAGCGACAAATCAGCAAGGAAGCTGGCGCGTGGTGGGCGCAAGGCCAGTTCAAAGGCCGGTTGACGACCGCGCTCAACCAACCGAGGCAGGGGTCAGGCAGGGATAAGTCCTCACGAGCGACACCCAACCCATCCTGACCTTCGTCGATGCGCGCGGCTGGGGCGGCCGGGCTGGGCATGCCGAGGATCGTGACCCTGCCCGAACTCCCGGTTTGGCTCCGGCCCAGGCCCTGATTAGGCTGCCCGCGTCATGAGTCGTCATCTTGCCCGTCGTCTCGCTCTCTGCCTTCCCCTCGCCAGCCTCACCGCAGGGGCCGCGGATGCAGTTCCCCGGTTCTCCGTCGAGCACATGGACCGCTCGGTCAGCCCGCGCACCAACTTCTTCCAGTACGCCAACGGCACCTGGGTGAAGAACAACCCCGTCCCCGCCGACAAGGCGCGCTGGGCCAGCTTCGACGAACTCGACAACCGCAACTGGCACCTGGTCCGCGCCCTGCTCGACGAATCCGCGGCGGACACAGCCGCACCCGCACGGACACCCCGCCGTCTGGTGGGCGATTTTTATGCCTCGGCCATGGACACCAACCGGATCGACCGGCTGGAGTTCAAGCCGCTGCGGCCCGACCTGGAGAAGCTTGAATCCATCCAGGGACCGGATGACGCGGCCCGCATCGTCGCCGACTGGCATCTGCGCGGCATTTCCGTGTGTTTCGGTCTCTATGTCGGGCCGGATGCCAAGAAGAGCGACACCTATGCCCTGCATCTTTCCCAGGGGGGGCTTGGATTGCCCGATCGCGACTACTATTTCGCGGAGGGATTCGCCAAGCAGCGCGAGGAATACCGCAAACACATCGCCACGGTCTTCCGCATGACCGGCGAATCCGCCAGTGATGCGGACTCGATGGCGGACACGATTTTCGATCTGGAAAAGGAATTGGCGAAGGCCAGCCGAAGCCGCACCGATCTCCGTGACCGGGAGAAGAATTACCACAAGAAAACCCGGGCGGACCTCGCCAAACTGTCGCCGGACATCGCCTGGGACGTGTACTTCGAGGCGACCGGAACACCCAAGGTGGCGGAAGTCATCGTCGGCCAGCCCGAGTTCTTTGAAGCCCTGAACCGTCTGTCCACCGAGCGTTCCCCAAATGACTGGCTCGCCTATCTCCGCTGGCACCTGATCCGGTCCTCCGCCTCGGGCCTGCATTCGGCACTCTACGACGAAAGCTTCCGGTTCTACGGAACCATCCTCCAGGGCCAGCCCCAGCCCGAACCCCGCTGGCAGCGGGCGGCGCGCGCCATCGACGGCGGCCGCACCGGCGGTGGCCTCGGGGAGGCACTGGGCCAACTCTATGTGGAACGTCACTTCCCGGCGGCCGCACGGGCCCGCATGAGCGAACTCGTCGAGGACATCAAGGCCGTGTTCAAGGACCGCCTCGCCAAGCTCGAATGGATGTCCCCTGCCACCCGGGAACTCGCGCTCAAGAAATTCGCCCGGTTCACCACCAAGATCGGGCATCCCGAGAAATTCCGGGACTACTCGCAGGTCGCCATCCGGCGCGAGGACTACCTCGGCAATCTCCAGCGCGCCCAGGTCGCCGACTCCCGCCGCGACCTCGAGCGGATCGGGAAAACGGTCGACCGCGACGAGTGGCACATGACGCCGCAAACGGTGAACGCCTACTTCAATCCGACCCAGAACGAGATCGTCTTCCCCGCCGGCATCCTCCAGCCGCCCTTCTTCGATCTCGCCGCCGACGACGCGGTCAACTACGGCGCCATCGGCTCGGTGATCGGTCATGAAATCACCCATGGCTACGACGACCAGGGGCGCAAGTACGACGCCGACGGCAATCTCAAGGATTGGTGGTCCGAGGCGGATGCCCGGGAGTTTGCCGGCCGCGCGGATCGCATCGTGGCCCAGTA
>CAYZAE010000242.1:0-8683 GCA_964476125.1 uncultured Verrucomicrobiota bacterium
CGCGGGAATCGAATCAAGGGCGAACACCAGATCGGTGGTCTCCACCATGATGAGGACCAAAACCATCGGCGTCGCCACGCGGCGTCCACCCACCCGCGTGAGGAACTTCTGCCCGTCAAAGTTCTCGCTCACCGGGAAAAGCCGCCTGGACCAGCGAAGAACCGGGTTCTTCTCCGGATCAATCTCCGACTCCCCTCCGAAAAGCATGCGCAGGCCGGTCACCACCAAAAACGCGCCCAGCACATAGAGCAGCCAATGGAACCGGGAAATCATCGCCGCCCCCGAGGCAATCATGACGCCACGCATCACAATCGCCCCCATGATGCCCCAGAACAAAACGCGGTGCTGGAAACGGAGCGGGACCCCGAAATAGGAGAAGATCAGGGCGATCACGAACACGTTGTCCATCGACAACGACAGCTCGATCAGATAGCCGGTCAGAAACTCCAGACCATCCTCCCGCGAATAGCGGCGGTAGATCCAGAAGCCGAAGCTGAGGGCCAGAAATACCCAGAAACCCGTCCAGGAGAGAGCCTCCCGGAAGCGCACCTCGCGCGCTCGGCGATGAAAGACGCCGAGGTCGAGGGCGAGCAAAAAGACGACAGCAACCACGAAACCGGCCCAATGCCAGACCGTGATCTCAGCCTCCATCGTCCCAGGTGCCGCTCAGGCGCGGCCGGATTGCGTCTGCGTGTCGATCGGCACGACGGGCGACATGGGCTGGGCCGTCGAACCGATGGAGGGCCGCTGGCCCTTGTGCCACCAGAGCACGATCGCGCTCGCGATGTAGATGGTCGAGTAGGTGCCGGTGACAATACCCACCAGGAAGGTGAAGGCGAAATCGTTGATCACGCTGCCGCCGAAGAGATACAGCGCCAGGGTCGCGAGTAACACCGTGCCCGAGGTGATGATCGTACGGCTCAGGGTCTGGTTCACCGCCAGGTTCAGCAGGTCCCGGAAGCTCCCCTTGATGCCCAACTTCAGATCCTCACGAATACGATCGAAGATGACGATCGTGTCGTTGATCGAGAAGCCGATGATCGTGAGGATCGCCGCCACCATCGGACCGCTCAACTGCCGGCCCGTCAGGAAGAACCATCCCACCGTCATCAGCACGTCGTGGATGATCGCCACCACCGCGCCGACCGAGAACGAAAACTCATACCGGAAGGCGACGTAAACCAGGATCCCGAACAGCGCCAGGACGACGGACTTCAGGGCCGACAACTGGATCTCCTCACCCACGGCCGGCCCCTTCCGATCGATTTCCTTCACTTCGAGGCCGGCGTTAGGCAGCTCCTTCGGAAGCGCCTTCTGCACCTTCTCGCCGTCACCGAATGCCACGGTCACCTGGATGACTTCCAGGCCGCCCGCGGCGCTCGATTTCGGAACGATCTGGGCATCCGCGATTCCGGAGCGGGTCAGGGCATCGCGCACCTCCACCAGGCTGGGCTTGGCCTTGTAACTGAAAGTGATCGCGTCACCGCCGGCAAAGTCGACGGCCAGCACGTCCTTCCCGCGATAGATGCCGTAGCCGATGCCGATGATTATCAGGGACCAGGACAGGATGAAGGCGGGAACCGCGGCCTTCATGAAGTCGATTTTCGTCCCCTTGATCAGGGACATCATCGGCAGCTTCTCCTTGAGAATCCCGCGAGCCAGGAAGAAATCGAACAGCAACCGGGTGACGACCAGAGCCGTGAACATGCTCACGCAGATACCGATCGTCAGCGTGACACCGAAGCCCTTCACCGGACCGGATCCCAGCCAGATCATGATCACCGCTGAGATCAGAGTGGTCAGGTTGGAATCGAAGATCGTCCAGAACGCCTTGCCGTAACCCGCGGAAAGTGCGCCCCGCAGGGATTTTCCAGCCGCAAGCTCCTCCCGCACGCGCTCGTAGATCAGCACGTTGGCGTCGACCGCCATACCGGCGGTGAGGAGGATGCCGGCGATGCCCGGCATGGTGAGCGTGGTTTCCACGGCACACATCACGCCCATGAGCATGAAGAGGTTCATGAGCAGCGCGACATTCGCCACCGCCCCCGCGAGGAGGTAGTAGCCCAGCATGAAACCCACCACCAGAAGCATGCCCACCATCGTCGCCTGCATGCCGCTCTTCACCGAATCCGCACCGAGCGTCGCCGCCACGGAGTATTCCTGGAGAATCTTCACCTTCGCCTCGAGCGGGTTCATCAGCACGTTCGCCAGCTCGTAGGCCTCCTTGACGTCGAAATTGCCCGTGATCACCCCGCGTCCGCCGGGAATCTCACCCAGAATCCGGGGCGCCGAATACAAAACGCCGTCCAGCACGATGGCCAGATAGGTGAACTGCGTCCCGCCACCCACCTCGCGGGGTTGGAATTCCCGGGTGATGTCAGCGAAGATACGCGCGCCCTCGCTGTTGAACTCGAATTCGATCTTCGGCTCGCCCGTCATCGGGTCGGGAATCGCCGCCGCGTTGACGATGAAACTCCCGGTCAGCCCCCGTTCCGGCTTTTTCTTCACCAGCATCGGGATCGACTGGCTCCGGCCCTCACGATCCTTCCGCACCTCGGTGAGCACCCGATAACCCGGCGGAACCAATCCTTCAGTCAGCAGACGATCGTTGTCGGGATGCACCAGACAGAACTCGAGGAAGGCCGCCTTCTCGATCTGCGTCTTGACTGCGTCCTTCTCGGCGTCGGTCAGACCAGGCACCTGGATTTCAATGGTGTCCTCGCCCGCCCGCTGGATGAGCGGCTCGGCGACACCGAAGCGGTCGACGCGCCGGCGGAGAATTTCGACGGCCTGGTCGAGCGCCCGATTGCGCGCGCTCGCCTCCTTGAGATCGTTGGTGTCCATCTGGACCACGAACGACATGCCGCCCTGGAGATCGAGCCCGAGCTTGATCTTGCCCAGGGAATCCCGCTGAAGCCGGTTCAGGATGAAACGGTTGGTCTCACGGCCGGCGGGAATCTCGATGCGCGGGAAATAGCGCTCGAGACTGTTGGTGCCGGCGGCTTCGAGCAGGCTGGTGAACGACCTGGCCCCGGGCTTCGCCGCATCCTCCCGGGCCTTCGCAAGAATGGTCCGGAAATTGGGATCCTGGGTGTTCTCAGCCTCGCGCTCGAATTGCTCGATGATATCGCGGCCGGTCGGTGGATACAGTTCGTACGCCGACCAGACCAGAAGGCCGATGGCAGCGGTCAGCCAAAGAAACGGATTCTTCATGCGGCAGGAAAAACGGGAAATCAGGGCTTACGTTCGGTCACTTCCTGAATGGCACTCTTCAGGACCTCGAACTTCGACTCGTCCGAACGGAGGGTGACATGATGATCGCGAATGCTGACGACGACGCCGATGATGCCCGAGGTCGTGACAACCTTTTCCCCGACCTTCAGGGCCTTGAGCATCAGTCCGCGCTGCTTCTCTTTCTTCTGCTGCGGCAGGATCAGCACCAGGTACATCACCGCAAACAGGAGGAGAAATGGCACCAACTGGGCCCATGGCGGAAGTGAGCTCTGAGCTCCACCCGTCGGTCCCATCGCAAAAAACCCCTCAAAAAAAGATGCCGTCGTCATGCAAAAACTGCGAAACAGGTCGGCGAAGGTGCGCGATGGCCGTACCCGTGGCAAGCCCAACGTTCGGCACACAACCTTCCCAGCCCCGGATTTCCCGCTCTCTCACCCCCCGGAGCCCCCTCGGGATCCACACTCAGTATCCATTCAACCGGGGCCGCGGCCAGGTTCCACGGGCACGCCCCGCCAACTCCTCCCGAACCTGCGCTTCGCGCCCCGCGACCCATTGCTTCAAGGGCAGGTTGTCGATCTCCACCGCATCCGGGAATCCCCACGGCCGGTAACCCTCGCCCCCAAACTCCCGGTCATGCCGCGGCTGGCTCGTGTCCCCCTCCTCCGGCCGCATCGTCCCCAACACCGTCCGCTCAAAATCAGCCCGCGCCCGCTTCGATTCGGCAAACACCACCGGCCGGGTCACCGAGGCGACTCGGTCGATGTCTGCAGACAACTGCGCGGCAACAAACAGGTTGGTCAGCAGCCATGTGCATTGCGCGCGATAAAGCACGCCCAGGGATGGATCCCGCACAAACCGTTCCACCAGCGCATTCGGATCCCCATTCGGCCGCACCACACTGAACAGCATCTGCTCCCTCGACGGACCGGAGACCGGATGCATGCCGAACGACTCGTTCAGATCCCACGGCATGAAGGTGGCCCGACCACCGCCCGGCCGGGCGTAGAGGTAATAGTTGTGGCCGTTGCCAATGAAAGAATCGACGTTCGCCAGGATCGCGTTCAAGGCGACGAAACGCGCGAACGGTTCCACTTCGAGATAGCGCTCCAGTCCCTTGGCGAACTCCTCCGGCCGCGCCTGCTGGATGAAGCGCACGAACTCAATGAACCGGCTCCGGTCCGCCACCGGCGCCCCCCCCTTCGGCTCCCGGGGCTGGTACCGCTCCGCATAGTTCTCCCAAGCCTCCCCGAAATACTGAAGTCCCCGCATCATCTCCGGCTTCATCAACACCCCCTGCGCCGATCCGAAGGCCGCCTCCAGGAACGCGTCGTCCACCGACTCGATCATCGTGTACAACCCGAGATGCCGGCCCTCGAACCTCCCGGGAATGGTCAGGTAAACCTGCGCAAACGCCGTTCTCGGCGCCGGAATCCCCGCCCGGCGGAACAGGTCGTACGCCAACGCCTCACGCATCTGCGTGGCGTCGTTCACATTGTTGTTCAGATAAAATTCCCCGGCTCCCAGGAACCGCCGACCCGGCATCCCACGCCCGAAATCCAGCTTGAACGGCCGCTTGTACGCGTTCGGGGAACGCACGAAGGAACTGACCCCCTTGAAGCGGACCCCGACGTTGGTAAGCGTCAATCCGGCACCCTGAAACGTGCCTTGGACCCACGGGTAGGACGACGATTCCTTCGCCACCGCCGTCGGCCCCACCCTCCCTCGCTCCAGGCCCACGGACGGTCCCCCGGGCACCGCCTCCGGTGGCCCCCCGAAAAACCGCTGCACCAGTCCATTGACAAACCCCGGCGGAGCTTCACCTGCACCCCGCCGACCTGGCCCCGGCTCCGGGACCACGACTCCAGCGCCGTCGGCGTTCCACGGATTTCCTGGCCCCCCGCCCATTCCCCGTTCCCGCGGTCCACCCCGCGACCCCATCAACTGCCAGTCCTCCGCCGACACCGTCAGGCGCAGGATCCAGAGGTTGGTGAGGCCGAAAAGGTTGGTCGCGGCTCCGGCGGAAGCACCCGCCGCTGTCGGGAGGGCAGCCTCCGTCGCGGCGGAGACGCGGGTCGGCGAGCCCGATGCGATCCATGCCGCCGCCAGCAGGAGGCGCAACACCGGGAATCGGGCGGGCTGTTGCGGGGCGTTCACGGCGTGTCGGATCCCGTCAGCCGCCGATCTTCCAGAGTTTCCCGTCGCTCCGGAGGAACATGGCATTCCCGGAGATCGCCGGCGTGGAGAGGATGGTCTCGCCGAGGTCCATTTCACTGACCAGTTCGCCCTCGGGCTTGGAGGTGTCGACCACCTGGAGCAGACCCTTCTCGTTCGGCACGTAGAGAAAGCGGCCCGCGGCCACGGGCGACGCGCTGAAAGGACCCTTGAGCCGCAGCTGCCAGACCCGCTTGCCATCGGCCACATCCCCGGCGCTCAGCACTCCGGCGTCGTTCAGGGAAAAGAGGCGGTTCCCGATCACCACCGGACTGGAGGTCCCCGGACGGAGGGTTCCCGCCCGCCAAAGCTGTTTCGGCGGCTCGCCCGGCGCACCCGGCTTGAGCGCCGTGATGCCGAAGGACGGCACGAAAATCACGCCGCCCGAAACCGCGCTGGAGGGGACCGTCGAGGAACCCTCGGGATAGTTCCAGACCTCGCGCCCGGTCGCCGGATCCACGGCGAGCAGTCCCTTGCTGGACTGCAATCCCACCACCTCGCGGCCCGTGGTCGGTTCCTTGAAGACAATCGGGGAGGTCCAGTTCGCCCGCTTCGGTCGGTCCAGCTTCCAGCGGTTCGCGCCGGTCGCCGCATCAATGCCCAGCGCCAGCGACTGGCTGTCGTTCTCCACCTGCGCCACCACCGTGCCATCGGCCACCACGAGCGACGACGACATGCCCAGGGAATTGCTGACGTTCGGGTAGTCCAGGACCAGTCCCCGGATCCAGACCACGTTCCCCTCCAGATCCAGCGCCACCAGGTCGTTCGAGGAATACAGCGCGTAAATCCGTTCGCCGTCCGACGCCGGCGAATTCGCGGCCACGGAGGTCTTCGGAAAAGTCATCGTCCGGCCGGTGGCGAAGAACTGGCGCTCCCAAAGCTTCGATCCGTCCGAGACCCGGAAACAGAGAACGTGCAGCCGCGTTTCCTTGGCCCCGCTGGAGCAGGTGACAAACACGCGGTCCCCCACCACCACCGGCGAGGACAGCCCGCGCCCCGGAAGTCCCTTCTCCCAGGCGATGCTCTTCTTCGGCTCAAGCGCCGTGGGAAGCGCCGATTCGGCCACCGCGCCGGAACCATCGCGACCCCGGAACTGGGTCCAGTCCGCGCAGGCCTCCGCCCCGGCCAGCAGGACCGCGAGAAGGGACGCGCATCCCAGCCAGCCGGGCGCCCGGCCGACAGGGGTTCGCGTTGCGCCGCGGGATTCCCCTGCCGCGTTCATGTGCTCTTGTGGGTAGGAACTCATAGTTTTTCAGGGCTTCGCCGATGCGGCCTGCGCGGGCTGGGAAACGGATCGGATGACCCGGCCCGTGGGATCGGTCACGCGGAGCTGGAATTCCCATTCGACCGTCCACTCCTCCTTCTCCTCGTTCTGGGTGAGCTTCACCAGGATCGTGTTGCGGCCGGCCTGGAGCTGCACCGGAAGCTTGTACTGATCCATCTCGGCGCCCCGGTGGTACTCGTCGCGGCCAAAGAGATACTTTCCGTTGAACCAGATCTTCCACCCGTTCTTGCACCCCAGACGCAGCTCGGCCGGACGGGCGCCCTCCGAGAAAAATTCGGTGTAGCCGTACCCCGCCACCTCCTTAAGCGGCGAATAGGCCTTGTTGAATTCAACCATGCCGAACTCATGCACGGCCTCGAAATCCTTCCACTTCACCTTCCCGTCCCTGCCGTCATACTCCCCATCAAAACGCAGCTCGTTCTCCGGCGGATAAGCCTTGTCGAAACCCGCACGCCCCGCGTTGTCGAAGGGGCCGATCGTCTTCCAGCGCATCAGGAACCCCAGCATGCCCACCAGATCCACAGGTTGCCCCATGTCCTTCAAGGGCTTCACCAGGGCTTCGACCTGATCCCCATCCCGGGCAAATCCAAGCGCCTGGCGGTAAATCACCCCTGCCGCATTCGTCCGCCCTTCCCCCGCCACCTTCCCCGCCCGATCCGCCAGACGCTGCACCGCATCCCGCCGCAGCTCCGGCGCCGGATCGTCCAAAAACCCCCACGCCAACGCCTCCGCCGCGGCAGCATCCGCCCGAGCAATGAGTTCAAAAGCCAGCCGGCGGGAACGGGATCCCCGGGTCACATCGAGCAGATAATCGCCCAGCGCCGTCATCGGCAACGGCCGGCCAGCCGCCAACTCCCGGTCGGCAATGGCCGTCGCCGCCGAAAAAAGATAGTTCCTCCCCAGATCCCCGACCTCATCCAGGGCCGCCACAAGCCCCGGCAGCTCGGAAGCCGGCATCGCCGCCAACTGCCCCCAGGCTTTGCCCGCCTCGACGTTCCCCCGGCCCTCGGGACCGATGCTTCGGAGGGCTTGCAGCGCCGACGCCAGATCTCCGCGCCCGGGCATTCCCGCGAGCAACAGCAGCGCCAGTCCCAGGCCTCCACCCAGCCGGGCTCGGGATGAAGTCCGCCACACCACGGCAGCACCAATCGCGTCAGGGATCGTGTCAGGGATCGTCATAGGCAGGGGCAAGCTTCCGAACTCGTTCGAAAATCGGGGATCCCGGCTGGATCCGGCTGGCCACCGCGATGAACCGTTCGCGGGCAGCCTTGTGATTCTTCAGGTTGAGCAACACCACGTAATCCAACTCGATGGCGGCCAGGCGGGGATCCTGGACCTGCCGACCAAACTGCTTCAGCCACTTCCCCAATTCCTCCACACCCTGCTCCTGGGCCGTCCGAAGCGAAGCCTCCAACGCCGGGGGAAGCCCGGGAAGCTGGTCCGCCGGAACCGCGACCACCGCCGCGGCCGGCGCTTCGGACACCTCTCCTTGACCCGGGTTTCGCGCGGTGCGGTCGTAGATGCCCGCGCCCCACATGAAAAGGTAAACCCCGACCAGGGCAATAAAGATGATGATGAGGGTCTTGATCATGGCCTGGACCGGCGGAGCTTCCGCCGGAGTTCGCGATATTTCACTCAGGAATTCTTTCGATGCGAGCCCCTACTCCCCGAAGTTTCTCGTCCATCCGCTGATAGCCGCGGTCCAGGTGGTACACCCGCTTGACCAGAGTCTCCCCCTCCGAGGCCAGCCCCGCCAGCACCAGCGCCGCCGAAGCCCGCAGATCACTGGCCATCACCGGCGCACCACTGAGCGGCTGCCCCCCCTTCACGATCGCCGTCGACCCCTCGATCGCGATCTCCGCCCCCAACCGGCACAACTCAGGCACGTGCATGAACCGTGACTCGAAAATCCGCTCCGTGATCACACTGATGCCCAGCACCTGCAACATCAGG